>NZ_CP102290.1:637821-956732 GCF_025151995.1 Ruminococcus gauvreauii | reverse complement strand
TAATAAAAGTAGGGGGACTGGGCAGTCTCGTCAAATTGGATGACGGCATTGTAGCGGACTGCCAGCCGTACGGCTTCGACATTGCCGATGGTGGTTGCTGCTGTCTCACCCCGCACGAACGGCAGAGGCCAGTCATATCCGTAGTTTGGAATCCCAAGATCGATTTTTCCGGGGGCGATTTCCGTGACGGCATAATCAACAACGCGGCGTACCATGGAAAGGGGGGCCACCGCCATCGGAGGACCGTAGGTATATCCCCATTCGTAGGTCATCAAAAGAACATGATCGGCAATCGCTCCGAGCGCCGGATAATCTTTTCCCTGATATAAAAGACCCTGCTGGTCTGCGGAAGTCTTTGGAGCGAGAGCTACTGAGACCGGGTAGCCAAGGGGAGAGAGGGTATCGACGGTACGGGAGACAAATTCCGTAAAGGCATCGCGGTCTTCTGCCTTTATATACTCAAAGTCAATATCAAGTCCGCCGTAGCCGAGGGTCTCCATTGTCTCGATCAGCTGATTTAGCAGTTGTTCCTGAACGGTGAAATTATTGACGAGGGAGGAGATCAGTTCGTTATTAAAACGACCGTCGGGTCCAAGGGGAGTCAGCACCAAAACCGGCCGGGTGCGGGCAGCTTCCGCGGCATCCAGCATCCACTCTTCTGAAAGCAGCGGGGGAACTAAATTCCCATCAGAGGTAAAGCCGTAAGAGAAGATGGACAGGTCTGTCAGGTATGGAAGCGTCTCCTGAAGAACCCAGGGGCTGATAAAGGGGTAAGCATATCCGTTTACTGATACGGAGCGCAGACGCTGAGGCGGCGCTCCATCCTGCAGCAGCAGGGACTGCCCGACAGCGAGCTGGTAAGGATATACCAGCTGATTGTCAAAAATAATGGATGCGACCGGAACCTGGAAGGCGGATGCTATGGTATCTACGGTGTCACCTGGTGAAACGACATATATCTGCATTGGCTGGCACCTACGCTTTCAGCTGATCCAGAGATTTAAAAGTGTAACCCATCTCTTCCCACTTAGTGAGAAGTTCATCCAGTATTTCTGCATTGGTACTGGAGGTACTGTGGAGCAGGACGACAGCGCCGGGATGAATGCGGCCCAGAAGCTTGTCGAAAGCCTCCTCTCTGGTCGGCTGATTATCCTGGTACCAGTCGACGTAGGCCAGGCTCCAGAAGAAAGTCTGATATCCGAGTTCCTGAGCCATTTTCAGGTTACTCTCGCTGTATTTGCCCTGTGGAGGCCTGTAATATTTAGTCATCGGTTTGCCGACAGTCTCCTGATAAAGAGTCTCGAGCTCAGTCAGCTCTTTGGAAAATGCCTCTTTTGTGGATATCTGTGACATATCCGGGTGGTGGTACGTATGGTTGCCAACCGTATGGCCTTCTTCTACCATCCTTTTTACGAGATCAGGACTGCTTGTGAGATAGTTTCCGACGATGAAGAATGTCGCAGGTGCGTTATGTTTTTTCAGTGCATCAAGGATAGCCGGCGTATTTCCATTTTCGAAGCCGGCATCAAACGTTATGTACAGCACTTTTTCTGTTGTGTCTTCTGCGTAGTAGGCGTCGAACTGTTTCAGCTCTTCCATACTGGCATTGGCGACGGGAGGCTGGCCTTCCTCCTGGAAACTGAGTCCCCAGTTACCGTCTGCGGATGCAGTGACAGCTTCCGAGTGGAAGATGGTCTGTTTCGTATGATCTACGATTCTCGCCGCGAGCCTGCCTGCAAAAAATGTGGCTGCCATCAGAAATGTAAGGCCGAGAATTTTCCTGTAATTAATGTTAGCCATGAGATACCTGCAGATTTCCTTTTACTGTAAATCTATGTCAGCAGAAAATATTTATGCTACCAGGGTCAGGATACCTGTTTTCTCCTGTTGATGATAAGGCCTGTGAAAAGCCCCAGAATAGCCGGAAGCAGCCAGCCCATTCCGAGATCAAACAGTGGAAGCCACTGCCGGGCGGCCGAGATGAGAAAGCCTGTGTGAAGCAGGCTCTGCAGCTGTTCCGGAAGTGCGGCGATAAAATCAAGCAGTGCAGCAGCAAACGTAAATACGGTTACGCTGGCGTAGACACAGCGGGCATTTCCAAAAATACGGCCGAACAGACACAGAAGAATCAAAGTGATCGCGAGCGGATAGAGCAGCATCAGTACAGGAAGAGAATACCGGATGATCAGATCCAGGCCGAGATTAGCGATCAGAAAGGACAGGCAGGAAAAGGCGGCTGCCCAGCCGCGGTAGCTAAGCTTTCCCGGAAACAGCAGAACGAAGGTCTCGCTGCAGCTCGTGATGAGACCGATGGAAGTCTTCAGGCAGGCGAAGGTTACCGTGAGCGCAAGAATCACGGCGCCTGCCGTCCCGTAGTAGTGCCGGGCAATAAACGTGAGCACTTCCCCGCCGTTGCCGCATAACGGAGAGAGACCGCGGCTCTGTGTGCCCGCGATGGTGACAATGAGATAGATCGCCGCCATGATCAAAGAGCTTAAAACGCCTGCTTTCACAGTACAGCGGGCAACATTGCCCGGTTGTTTCACGCCGAGTCCCCTGATGACATTGACGACGATGATGCCGAATGCCAGGCCGGCAAGCGCATCCATCGTATTGTACCCCTCCAGGAAACCGTTAAAGAATGCGCCGGATGAATAGCCCGCTTCCGGTATGATGCTGCTGACATTTCCGGACGGCCGGCATAATGCCGTAAGCATCAGAACACCGAGGAAGATCAGGAATAAAGGATTCAGTACTTTTCCGACCCAGGTCAGGATTTCTCCGGGACGAAGCGAAAAGTACAGAACAATTCCAAAAAAGACGAGTGAAAATACCGCCAGTGGGACGGCACTTCCAGAGCCCTGAGATAACAGCGGGTCAATGCCAACGGCAAACGGAACGGTGGCGCATCTCGGAATTGCAAAAAAGGGGCCGATCGTCAGGTAAAGCGCACAGGTAAAAAAGACACCGTACCGCCTGCCGATACGCTGGCTCATCTCCGTCAGTCCGCTGCAGCGGCTGTTTCCCAGTGCAATCACACCCAGCAGGGGAAGTCCGACTCCGGTGATCAGGAAGCCGGCGATGGCGGGCCAGACATTCCTTCCGGCCATCTGTCCCATCAGCGCGGGAAAGATCAGATTTCCTGCCCCAAAAAAAAGACCGAACAGCATACTCGCGATTGTCAGATATTGTCTGAAGTTTAATTTTTCTTTCATCACATGTCTCCCGGATATTTTACTCTATTATAACACTTTGACAGAATTCTTACTATGAAGTGTTTGGTATTTCAATAAAATATATGTATACTGCTTGACAGACATAGCCCTGTTTGCTATGATGAGGTCGTTATTACAACAATTCATAAAAATTCAGGGAGGTGTCTTGATGTTTGTAATCCGTTTTAGATAAGCAGGTGGTGAAAAATCGGTTCTTTCATGAAAAGAGCTGTTTTGTCATGCTTATTTTTACGGGTTGACAGGGACATCAGACATTTCAGGCGGTTTTGTACCGTCTGTGTTCCATTACCGTATTGCAGGCAAAATCTCTTTTGATGGTGTGCCTGCATTTTTTATTGCCTCGAGGGTCAAAAATGAGGAGACTGATGATTAAGTAAAATGTAGGAGAAATAAAATGGAACAATTAAAATGGAAACAGAAATTCATGACTGTGGCAATTGGACAGACCGTATCGTTAGTTGGAAGTTCTGCAGTCCAGTTTGCCCTGATCTGGTGGATTGCCAGTGAGACGCAGTCACCCCTGATGCTGGGTATGTCCGGGATGGTGGCGTATCTGCCGATTATTCTGCTCAGCCCGCTCGCAGGCGTCCTTGCTGATCGTGTGAACAGAAAGCTGATCTGCATCTCAGCGGATATGTTTATTGGTCTGGCGGCAGCAGTGTTTGCAGTTATGATGTGGAAGTTTGAACTTCCGGTATGGTCGGCGCTTCTCGTCCTGCTGGTGAGGGGGATTGGAAGTACGTTTCACCAGCCGTCTATTCAGGCGATCATACCGCAGATCGTTCCGCCCGGGGAGCTGGTGCGGGCGAATGGATGGTCGCAGTTTATGCAGTCAGGAGCCTTCATGCTGGGACCGGTTATCGGCGCGGCGCTTTATGCGGCATGTCCGCTTCCGGTAGTCCTGCTGAGTGATCTGGTCGGGGCTGCCGCGGCGAGTGGTCTGCTGGCGGTTGTGAAAATCCCTGAGGTGCCCCAGGAACATGAAAAGAAGAAAAAGAAATTTCTGCGGGAGTTCAAAGAAGGAATCGATGTCTTTTTTGAGGACAGAAGACTGCTTGTGCTGATCATCGCGGAGACTGTCTGCATGGTTTTTTTCCTGCCGCTGGCATCGTTCTATCCGCTGATGACAAGCAGTTATTTCAGAGGGAGTGCATGGCATGCAAGTGCTGTGGAGCTTTCATTCGCAGTCGGCATGATGGCTGCTGCCGTGTTGTTCGGCAGTGTGCTCAGGGTTCAGAATAAAATACGAATGTCATATATCGGGCTGCTCGGAATCGGGATTTCATCCGCTGCCTGTGGAGTACTTCCTCCGGCAATGCGGTTTTTCTGGGTGTTTGTGGTCTCATGCGGATTTATGGGGGCGTTTGGCAATATCCATACGATACCGTTTATGGCCTATATGCAGGAAAACATAGATGCGCTGAAGATGGGCCGGGCATTTTCAGTAGTCGGCATCGTCAATTCGCTGGCGATGCCTGTCGGACTGCTGATCGGAGGACCGGTGGCCGAAAAAATCGGGGTAAATCTGTGGTTTTTGGTCACCGGGCTCATATGCATCATCGTCACTGCCATCAGTATGGGGATCGAGAGAAAGCAATGACAATTAAAGCGCACGCATCAGTTTTACGGCGTGACAGGAAAGCGGGATCGCGAGCGCAAAGGTCAGGATATCGGCAGCGGGCTGTGCGAATTCGATGCCTGTCAGCCCTGCGGAAGCCGACAGCAGGGGGAGGAGGGGCAGAAAAAAGACACCCTGCCTTCCCATGGCGAGCACACTCGCGGGCAGAGTTTTTCCGATATTCTGCAGCATCATGTTTGCCATGATGATCAGCCCGGTCAGCGGAAACGACAGGCACTGGTAACGCAGCGCACGGCTTCCGATGGCGATCAGCAGCGGGTCACCGCTGCGGAACAGCGAGATCAGGCCGGGAGCCAGTATGAATCCGGCGACGGAGAGCAGTACCAGGATGACCGTGGAAACCTTAACGCAGAACCAGAAGGCTTTGACGACCCGCTCGTATAGTCCGGCGCCATAGCTGAAGCCGCAGACAGGCTGAAAGCCCTGACCGAAACCGATCATGGCCGAACCCGCGAAGGTGGTGATCCTGGACACGATGGAAAACGCCGCGATGGCTGAGTCGCCGTATCCCTTCACTGCCCAGTTTAAAGCGATCACCGCAACGCTTGCGATTCCCTGACGGCAGAGTGACGGGAGCCCGCACCGCACGATCTCCCCGAACTGCCAGATGTGAGGGGACAGGTTTTTCAGACTGATTGAAATATTTCCTTTCTGCGCACATCCCCCCAAAAGGAGAAGCCAGCTGATAAACTGACTGATGATCGTGGCGAGTGCGGCGCCCCCGACTCCCATGCCGAGCTTAAAGATAAAAACTGGATCCAATGCGATATTGAGTACTGCGCCGAATGTGATACCTACCATGGCAATCTGGGCGCTGCCCTGAAGCCGAAGCTGATTGTTCATCACGAGTGACGACATCATAAACGGTGTGCCGAGCAGCAGCCAGCGCAGATAACTGTTGGTATATGGAAGGGCAGTTTCGGTTGCCCCCAGCATTCTGGAGAGCGGGGTGGTGAAGAGCAGTCCAAGTACCATGATCAGTGTACCGACTGCGATCGGAAGAAAGAAACCGGTGGCAGCCATATTTTTTGCCTTATCATATTCTTTCTTGCCAAGTGAGCGTGAGATAAAATTGCCGGATCCGTGTCCGAAAAAGAATCCGATGGCCTGAATCAGCGCCATAAAGGAAAAGGCGACACCCACGGCTGCAGACGACTCGGTATTGTCAAGATGGCCGACATAGATTGTATCCACCATGTTGTAAAAGGACGAGATCAGCATGCTGATGATCGTCGGTACTGCCATTCTGGGAATGATTTTCTGAATCGGCATCTGTGTCATTCGTATAAATTTTTCGTTTCGTTTCTGTTCGTCAATTTCCTGGAGTTCCAAGCGCAATTCCCCCTTTTCGTTGATACCAGGTCCTGATATCGCAACAGTACAGACAGGAGGTCTTCCCGCTGTCTTAACTGTTACTATTATCATATTATATGAAGCCGTGAAAATCGTCAAATAAATACTTGACTTTGACGCTGCGGAAACCTCTATACTTAATTTACGGCAGGAGGCAGCGGGGGAAACTTTCCGCCCATCCATGATGTGAACCGCAGCAGATGCGGCACGGGAGGTAATGATATGGAGTACAGTATTAAAGAATTATCGAAAATGGCAGGTGTAAGTGCACGTACCCTGCGATATTATGATGAAATCGGCCTGCTAAAGCCTCTGCGGACAAGCGATGCCGGTTACCGGTTCTACGGTCCCGGGGAGCTTGACCTGCTGCAGCAGATCCTGTTTTACAGGCAGCGGGGATTCTGCCTCGAAAAGATTGCAGATGTTCTGTATAACCATGATTTCGATGTCATGAGGGCCCTGAATGAGCATCTGGAGGATCTGAAACGCCAGAGGATGAGTATTGAAAGCGTGATATCTGCCGTGGAACGCACGATAGCGTCTATGAAAGGAGAAATAACGATGAGTGATCATGAAAAATTTGAGGTATTGAAACAGGATATGGTAGAAAAAAATGAAAAAGAATACGGCCGGGAAGTCCGGGAGAGATATGGGGATCAGCAGGTGAACGAGTATAACCGGAAAATGCTGCAGATGACACCTGAGGATTACGAACAGTTTCAGAAACTGGAGCAGGAGATCACGGACGGACTGAAAGAAGCAGTCCGTGAAGGTGCGGGATATGACAGTGAAAAAGGGCGCCGGATCGTTCTGCTGCACAGGGAGTGGATCGAGATGACGACTCCCGGATATACGAGTCAGATGCACAAAGGACTCGCTGAGATGTACGTGGCTGATGAGCGGTTTTGCATGTATTATGATAAAGAAATACCGGGATGTGCCGAGTTTCTGAAAAACGCCATCGTACACTGGGCATAAAAATGAGCTGCCAAATATCATTTCGATGCAACGAAACGTGTGCCTGGTCTATCTAATAAGTGTAAGGCGGTTGAAAACGCACTACAGGATAAACTGCCCCGGCCGGGCGATACGGAGGTTAATATGACATTACGGGTAAAGCGTGCCCAACGCGGAGATGCGGATGCATTCGTTGAGTTAATGGAGGAACATAAAAAGGCGATGGAACGTGTCGCATTTGGCTTCTTTAAAAGTGAGGAAGACGTAGCCGATGTGATGCAGCAGACGGTGTTGGATGCATTTGAACATCTAAAAGAATTAAAGAATGCAAAGTATTTCAAAACATGGCTGATACGGATTCTTATTAATAACTGCAACAGGATGTACAACAGTTACCAGAGGAGTCTTGTGATGGAAGAAGTACCGGTAAGCGGAGTCTGGGAGGATGATTTTGCGGGTCAGGAGTTTCGGGATATGATCAGCAGTCTTCCTGAGGACAGCAGACTTATTTTTCAGCTGTATTACGGCGAGGAATTTACGACAAAAGAGATTGCGCTGATTATGGAGATGAAGGAGAATACGGTAAAAAGCAGGCTTCATCGGGGGAAAGAGATCATCCGGCAGGAGTTGCAGGCAGAGGGAACCGTCAGGGCTTTTACACGTTAGAAATGGAGGCAGCAGTTATATGAAATATTCAGAAGAAGATATGAAAAGAGTATTGGGACAGGAACCGGCGGAATCGACAGTGATCGACCGCAGCATGGAGGAGGCTTATCAGAAAATAAGATCAGCAGAATCAGGGAAAGTAAAGCGGCCTTTCAGAAAAGTGCTGACAGGCATCACCGGAACGGCAGCGGTGGCGGCAATCGCATGTGCAGTCTTTGTCAGCAACCCGGTTCTGGCAGAAAAAATTCCGCTGATCGGGCACATTTTCCAGACTGTGGAGGAGGATGTGACGTATAAAGGCGATTACAGCAGCCATGCTGAGAGCCTGGTCCCTGAAGGGGCTGAGGAGGACAGTGAGTATGTTCAGACATCAAACGGCATTACGGTGACTGTTTCGGAGGCATACTATGACAGTATGGCGCTGTATCTGGCAGTCAGCATCCAAAATGAAGAGGGCTTCCCAGATGATTTCATACGTACAAGTAACATGGAGGGCTATCAGCTGGATTATGACAGACTGGAGCTGATGACTTCCGTGGGATTCGATTTTTCCGAGGCGGGACTCGGCGTTGTCGAATGCAGTCCGGAAAACGGGATGGCGACGCCGTATTATATCGAGGGACAGTTCGAGGACAATCAGACGTTTGCGGGCATCATCCGTATGGATCTGGAGTATCTTGCAGACGGCGCCGGCGGTTACATGGAAGTGCCGGATCAGTTTGGCTACACGCTTCGGATCTCGGACATATATGCAGACCTGTCGACCGCTTCCACGACGCAGACAGTCAACGACCCGGATAACCCTGGCGAGACGCTCACCATTCCGGTTACGGACCAGAAGCATTACGAGGGGGAATGGGAATTTAACTTTGATGTCGTGCTGGATAATTCCGCGACCACGACAGTCACAGTCGATGAGACGAATGAAGAGGGCGTGGGAATCTCTGAGGTCACAAGAACCGCATACGAGATAAAGGCAGATGCGATCATTCCGGAAGGTGCAAGTCCGGCAGACTATATCGTAGCAATCTGTGATGCAGACGGGAAACTGCTGGAATCTCAGGGAGACATCGTGGAAGTCTATTCCACGCACGGGCGTGACACCAGCAAAGTAAGCGTTTATGTGGTCGACTATATCACATATATGGATGAGTGTAAGGGAGATAATGCACACCTGCTTCCGGAAAAAGCACTGTATCAGACGGAGATAGAATTTTCGTAACTGTTCAGGACGGCGCATCTTCTTGACCGAAAAAGTCGGTCAAGAAGCATCGGATGTTCATCCGATGCAGGAATTAGTGCAGAAAGCGACTTACAAGCAAGCTTGACGCAGCTTTCTGCACCAATTTCCACGCCGTCCTGAACTGTTACAAATTTTCATAAAGATATAACTGGTGAGGGAACCCGGGTTCAATGTGAACTCGGGTTCTTTACTTTTTTCTCCGGTATTGTTATGATGGAAAGGTAAAAACTCAGAGAAAGAAAGCGGGCTATTATTTATGAAAGAAGACAAGCGCTGGATCGAATGGGTCAGAGAGCTGCAGTTTCTGGCACAGTGTGGTCTGGCCTACTCCAAAAATGAGTTTGATATCGGGCGGTTTCAAAGGATACGGGAGATCGCAGCGGAGATGGCGGGTGCGGGGAGCGGATTGCCTCCTGAACAGGTGAGGGATCTGTTCTGCGGTGAAACCGGATATCAGACTCCGAAACTCGAGACGCGGGCGGCTGTCTTTGAGGACGGAAAGATACTGCTTGTGAGGGAGAAGAACGGAAAATGGTCGCTCCCGGGCGGATGGGTCGATGTGGACCAGTCTGTCGCCAGCAATGCAGTCAAAGAGGCAAGAGAAGAGGCGGGACTTGAGGTCCGTGCGGTAAGGCTCATTGCCATACAGGACAGGAGAAAACATAATCTCCCCGAATACATACACGGTGTCTGCAAAGTGTTTGTGCTGTGTGAGGCCATGGGCGGCGAGTTTCAGGAAAATATGGAAACCACGGAGAGCCGGTTCTTCGGCCTGAGTGAGATCCCCAAGCTGGCGGAGGAAAAAAATAACATGGATCAGATAAGAATGTGTTTTGCTGCCGCTGCTGATCCGCAGTGGAACGTACTGTTTGATTAAAAAAGAGGAAAAAGTCCATGGAGAGAACTATTGATTTAAAAGAAATATCTGACGGGAGGCTGTATGGTCCCAATGATATGGTTAAAGCTGACTGCGGGGACTGTGAAGGATGCTCGGCATGCTGCCGGGGGATGGGAACCTCAATCGTGCTGGATCCCCTTGATATTTACCGAATGTTCGCGGGATTGAACGTGTCATTTGAAGGAATGATCGATCAGGTGATTGAGTTAAATGTTGTGGACGGAGTGATTCTGCCGAACCTGAAAATGGACGGCGATGAGGAGGCATGCGTCTTCCTGGATGACGGGGGAAGATGCAGAATCCATGCATTCCGGCCGGGGATCTGCCGGATCTTTCCGCTGGGAAGAATCTATGAGAACAATGCTTTTCAGTATTTCCTTCAGGTCAGGGAGTGTAAAAAGGAAAACAGGGGAAAGGTAAAAGTCAAAAAATGGATCGACACCCCTGATGTGAAAAAAAATGAACAGTTTATCACAGACTGGCATTATTATCTGAAGGAGCAGCAGGAAAATGTAAAACAAGCAAAAGATCAGGAAATGATCAGGGAGGTCAGCCTGTATGTGCTGCGGGAATTTTATCTCAGAGCCTATCATACATCAGAGGATTTCTATGAGCAGTTCTATGAACGTCTGAAAAAAAGCCGGACAGGAAGGAGTACCAGGATGAAGGGATATATCTTTGATTTTAATGGAACACTGATCTTTGACTCGGCGTTCAATGAGGCGGCATGGAGAAAGCTGGTCAGGGATAAGGGCGGAAAAGAGATATCAGACGAAGCGTTTCTAAAATTTGTGCACGGAAAAAGCAATGACATCATTCTGGAATATTTTTTCGGAAGAAAGTTCTCGAAGGATGAGGCGGAACGGCTGGGCGAGGAGAAGGAAGTGATCTACCGAAACATGTGCCTGGCGCAGGGTGAGAACTTCAGGATGGCAGATGGGGCGGAGGAGATGTTTGCCAAAATGAAGCAAAGGAATATTCCATATGCGGTGGCCACCAGCTCCCATCGCCCGAATGTTGACTTTTATTTCAAGACGCTGCATCTGGAACGGTGGTTTAGTCATGAGAACTTCATCTATCATGACGGAACATTCCCTGGAAAACCTGCACCGGATATCTATCTCCGGGCGGCAGCACGCATACAGTGTGCTCCGGCCGCGTGTGTTGTGGTTGAAGACGCTCCGGCGGGAATTCTGGCGGCCCAAAATGCCGGGATCCCTGAGATTATAGGGATCGGAGAGGGAAAAGAGGGAAGAGAACTGCTGCGCAGAGAATGGGATATTCCCGTCATAGCAGACTATCGGAGCGTAGACTTTAATGAGAACGGCGAGCTTTTATTCGCAGACTGAAAGGAGAAAACAATGCTTTTATTGTGTTATTCAAAATGCAGTACCTGTAAAAAGGCAAAAAAATGGCTGGACGATCATGGAATTTCTTATGAGGACAGAGAGATCAAAACGGAGAATCCTACTGTGGAAGAACTGAAATCCTGGCATGAGGCAAGTGGTCTGCCGCTGAAACGATTTTTCAATACAAGCGGGATGTTATATAAAGACATGAAACTAAAAGATAAACTTCCCGCAATGAGCGAGGAAGAGCAATATCAGCTGCTGGCAACGGACGGAATGCTGGTGAAACGGCCGCTGGTCATCAACGGCCAGACGGTGCTTGCAGGCTTTAAGGAAGCGGAGTGGGAGAAGGCTCTGCTGTAGAAGACGCGTCATATGATTCTGATACGCCGGACAATCCTGGGGGGACAGTAACGGAGGTGCGAAACAGAGGATGAAAAAACGGGCGGGACGAAACGGAGGCATCCGTTCCCTGGTTTTGAGTACGGCAGTTCTTGTGACTGTGTATCTCATGCATAATCTTGCCGATGCGGGATATATAACAAGCGCATCTGCATGGACGGCATACCTGGAAGAGACGTTTGGTGAGGGGCCTGCGGATACAGAGCCGGCGGATGAGAAATCGGAGCCTGAAGCGGATAAGGAGACCGCTGAAACAGAATCCACAGAAAAGACGGATGATACAGAGCCTGCAGGGGCGGTTGATAAGAATGACTGGAAACTGATTCTGCTGAATGCAGATCATCCGATACCGGATGATTATGAGCTGCTGCTGGCGGATCTGGGTGATGGCCAGCAATTTGACATGCGGGCGGTGGGAGCGCTGCAGGGCATGCTCGATGCGGCCAGAGCACAGGGGCTCTCCCCGGTGGTATGTTCTGCTTACCGGTCAGAGGAGAGGCAGGAAGAACTGTTCGAGGAGCAGGTACTTTATCACATGGAGAAAGAAGGCATGAGTCAGGAGGAGGCAGAGATTGAGGCGCGCAGGCATGTCTCATACGCCAGACACAGTGAGCACGGGCTGGGGCTTGCGGCCGACATTGTCTCCGAAGATCATCAGGTGCTTGAGGAGGAGCAGGAAGGGACGCCGGAATATCAGTGGCTGCTCGCAAACTGTGCAGACTACGGTTTTATCCTTCGGTATCCGAAAGATAAAACAGATATAACCGGTGTGATCTATGAACCGTGGCATTTCAGATATGTGGGCAAATATGCGGCATATGAGATCATGAGCCGCGGAATTACACTTGAGGAGTATTTAGAGGAGCAGTAATTATGAAGGGCAGGAAATTGAGAAAAGGGGTGCTTGCCGGCATGATATGCGGTCTGGCAATCGCACTCATCGCTGGAGCGGCACTGTTGTATCTGAGGGGAAAACGTGCTGACAGACAGCCGGATGTGCTGCTGGCACAGTACATGGAATATCTCGGGAAGGGAGATTACAGCTTCATGTACGGGATGTTGGATGCGGAAAGCCGGGAACGTGTCGGGAAAGAAGAATTTCTCGAGCGGCATCAGAATATTTATGATGGGATCGAAGCTAATAATTTTCAGACCGAGGTAACCGGCATGGAAAAGACCGGCAAGGCGGAGACAACGGTCTCCTACCATACGAAAATGGACAGTGTCGCCGGCGGGATCAGTTTCGACCATCAGGCGGTTTTCATCAGAGACAAAGAAAAGGGATATGCACTCTCCTGGAATGACAGTATGATTTTTCCGCAGCTGACACGCTCCGATAAGATCAGGGTATCCACGGATGCAGCTGCCAGGGGGAAAGTGCTTGACAGGAACGGAAAAATGCTTGCCGGTCCCGGAACGGCGTCTTCCGTCGGACTCGTTCCCGGTAAAATGAGTGAGAATCGGGATGCGGATATAGAAAGACTGGCAGGGCTTCTGGACGTTACGGCGGAGAGTATTGAAAAGAAACTGGAAGCGTCCTGGGTAACGGACGACTCGATGGTGCCGGTCAAAAATATAGAAAAACTTGAAGATACGGAGCTGATGACGGACGAACCGAGTGAGTCAGCACAGCAAAAGGCTGCTCTTCTGGAACAATTGCTGGAGATACCGGGGGTGATGGTGACAGACGTTTCCGTGCGTACCTATCCATATGGAGAAGCCGCGTCACATCTGACCGGATATGTGCAGAATGTAACGGCGGAGGATCTGGAGGAACATAAGGGGGAAGGATACAGCAGCAGCAGCGTCATCGGACGCAGCGGGATGGAAGGACTGTATGAGAAGGAGCTGAAGGGAACGGATGGAAAGAAAATTGCCGTGGTGGATGAGAATGGGGAAGAAGTATCTGTTCTTGCCTCTGTGCCGAAGCAGGATGGCGAGGACATTACCCTGACGATCGATGCACAGCTGCAGCAGCTTCTGTATACGCAGTTTGCGGAAGACGAGAGCTGTTCTGTCGCGATGAACCCCTATACCGGTGAGGTTCTGGCACTCGTCAGTACCCCTTCTTTTGACAGCAACGACTTTATTCTCGGTATGTCATCCGAGCAGTGGGATCTGCTGAACAATGACGAGACGAAGCCGATGTATAACCGGTTCCGGCAGTCATGGTGCCCGGGATCATCTCTGAAGCCGGTGATCGCATCCATAGGACTTACGAAGGGGGCATTCACCGCCGGAGAGGATTTCGGACGATCAGGGCTTAGCTGGCAGAAAGATGCCGGATGGGGTGACTATTATGTTACGACACTGCATGACTATGAGCCGGCGACACTTGAAAATGCACTGATTTATTCAGACAATATTTATTTTGCGAAGGCGGCGCTGAAGATTGGGGCAGACGGCCTGGAGAGCGCATTTGACACGCTTGGGTTTGGGCAGGAGCTTCCGTTTGAAATTAAAATGAGCCAGTCCCAGTATGCAAATGAAGGCGGGATTGATACGGAGATTCAGCTGGCGGACAGCGGTTACGGCCAGGGAGAGATGCTTGTGAATCCGCTGCATATGGCTGCGCTATATACAGCATTTGTCAATGAGGGAGATGTCATAAAACCGTATCTGCGGTATCAGGAGGACATTCAGCCGGAGACCTGGATAACGCAGGCGTTTGACCGTGATGCGGCGAATACCGTGAAATCGGCTCTTGAACAGGTGGTGAACTCTCCGGATGGAACCGGATACGCAGCGCACCGCGAGGATATCCGACTTGCAGGGAAGACAGGTACCGCGGAGATTAAGACGGCAAAAGATGACCAAACCGGAACCGAACTTGGCTGGTTTGCTGTGTTTACTGCAGAACCGGACGCAGAACAGCCGCTGCTTCTTATCAGCATGGCGGAGGATGTAAAGGAACGGCACGGAAGCACGTATGTGGTGGAAAAAGACAAAGCCGTGCTGGAAGCATATCTGACTTCTTCGCATTAAGATCCGGTGAAAAATAAAAGCCGGGAGATGGGCGGGCGCAATAAATGCGGCCGCCCATTGACACATAACCGGGAAGAGGCTAAAATATAGAGGAATTAAAGGCAGCTCATCAACTACGGCATTGATGAGCTTATTCACTTATATGGAAAGGCAGGTGAGTGCAATGGATGCTGGCGCCAGTTATCGATCGTGTATGATTTCATGGAAAAGGAGAAGAAAAAATGAACAGAGAGATTTTTATGGAACTCTTACGGCAGAGAGAATTCAAAGCTGTGAGAAGCGTTTTGAATGTCATGAACGCAGTGGATATTGCCTCACTGCTGTCAGAGCTGGAGGATAAGGAACTTACGATTACCTTTCGTCTGATTCCCAAAGAAAAAGCTGCGGATGTGTTCAGCAATATGAACCATTCGATGCAGACGTATCTCATTGAGATGCTGACGGAGAAAGAGCTGAGGGAAATTCTGGATGATCTTTATATGGATGATACCGTGGACATTCTGGAAGACCTTCCGGCGAACCTGGTGACCCGTATTCTGGATACGGTGACGGTTCAGAAAAGGAGTCTGATCAATCAGCTTCTGAATTATCCTGAGGACAGTGCAGGAAGCATCATGACGACGGAGTATGTGGATTTGAGGAAACATACGACGGTTGCACAGGCGATGGCTCATATTAAACAGGTGGGGATTCACAGGGAAACGATCTATACATGTTATGTCCTGGAGAAAAGGAAGCTCATTGGAATTGTAACGGCAAAAGACCTGATGACCTCGGAAGATGATATGCTGATTGAAAATCTGATGGAGACAGAGATCATATCTGTGAGCACTCATGATGACCAGGAGGAGGTTGCCAGGCTTTTTGCCAAATACGATCTGCTGGCGATTCCGGTTGTTGACAAGGATGATTTCATGGTCGGGATCGTTACGGTAGACGATGCAATGGACGTTATGGAAGACGAGGCGACAGAGGATATCACAAAGATGGCGGCGATGAATCCAAGTGAGCGGACATATTTTGAGACATCGGTTTTCGCACATGCCAAAAACAGGATCGTGTGGCTGCTGGTGCTTATGATCTCGTCTACCCTGACGGGCGCGATCATTACGAGATATGAGAACGCATTTGCTGCAATTCCGCTCCTTGTCTCGTTTATCCCCATGCTGATGGATACCGGGGGGAACTGCGGATCTCAGAGTTCTACGCTGATCATCCGCGGGATCGCACTTCATGAGATTGAGTTTAAGGATATTTTCAGAGTGATGTTTAAAGAGCTGAGGATCTCGCTGATGGTGAGTGTTGTGCTTGCAGCAGCCAATGCAGTGAGGATCATGCTGGTGTATCATGATGTACAGATGGCTCTTGTGGTTGGGTTGTCCCTGATTGCGACTGTCATTATCTCAAAGCTGATCGGGTGTGTACTGCCGCTTCTTGCCGGAAAGATACACCTTGATCCTGCGATCATGGCTGCACCGCTGATCACGACAATTGTAGATACCTGCTCTGTGATAGCGTATTTTTCGATTGCAACGAGAGTATTTTCTCTGTAAAGAGAAAGTCTGTACAGATTTAAATTGGCAACAACAGTTTAAATATGAATAGGAGGATATGGATGAGACAGTGTATGGATTCAGAGAATCTGCACCGGAGACTGAAGAAAATAGTCGGACAGATACAGGCGATTGACAGAATGATCGATGAGGACATACCGTGTGAAGACATTCTTATGCAGATCAATGCAGCAAAATCGGCATTGCACAAGGCCGGTCAGGTGGTACTGGAGGGGCATCTGCAGCATTGTGTGCGTGACGGCATTGAACATGGGGATGTGGAGAAGACGATAGCCAGCTTCGCGAAGGCCGTGGAACGGTTTTCAAATATGATATGAACAGTAGGAAAAGTACCGTAAACAGCAGGATTCCAGGGAAATCAGGAGTCCTGCTGTTACTGTTTGTTAAGAGAAAAATATGAACGATATATGAACAAATTCAATATTAAAGACATAACACTTAAAACATAAAATTGTATAAAACGATGAATAGCTGTTTGGGAAAAATGTAATTTTTTGTCACAAGAAACATCCGTTGAAACAAATGTGAATAAATTATGTACAAAGATTGAGAAAAATATGAAATTAAAATTGACAAAATGAACAAGTGACGATATAATGAAAAAGACTCATAAATAGACCTTGAATCAGGACCCGGGTCCCCCTAAGTTCTTGGACAAGTAGGAAGAAAAGAACAGGGGGAATTACTGATAACGGAGGTCAGAGTGACTGCACTGGTATAGGAACTGGCAGTCAGAGGCAAAGAGTTAGAGTAAAGGAAGCTATAGGAGGAGAATTTCAATGAAGAGAAGAGTAATAGCAGGAATCCTGGTAGGACTGCTGGCAATCAGCACACTTGCTGGATGCGGCAGTAAAGATGATTCAGCAGCATCATCAACAGACACAGCAAAAGAGGACACAGCAGCAACTGATGAAGGTGATGACGCAGCAGCTGATGATTCAGCAGATGCAAGCGGTGATGTAGGAAGTATTACAATGATCCTTGCACTGCGTGATGAGTTCCTTTCCACACTGGAAGCCGGTGCAATCGCTGCAGCGGATGAGATGGGAATCAATCTGACAACGCAGGATGCACAGTCCGATACAAGTAAACTGCTCCAGTTCGTTGAGACAGCTAGAAACGACGGACAGAAAGCAATCATCGTAAACCCGGTTGACCCGGAGACATGTCCGCAGATCGTTGAAGCTGCCGGTGATATGAAAGTCGTATTCGTTAACAGACCGCCGGTTGATACAGAAGGCGTTCTGAACGAAAATGTAGTATATGTAGGTTCCGATGAAATGATGTCCGGTAAATACCAGGGTGATTTCCTTTCCGAGAAATTTAAAGCAGAAGGAAAAGATTCTATTAAATATATCCTGTTAAATGGTACAATCGGTAACGTTTCCACGACACAGCGTACAGCATCCTGTCTGCAGGCATTTGAAGACAACGGAATCAAAGCTGAAGAAGCAACAGCTCCTCTGGCAGCAGATTTCGACCGTGCGACAGCACAGGATATGATCACTCCGCTGCTGACAACAATCGAGTATGACTGCATCATTTCTAACAACGATGCGATGGCTCTCGGCGCTATCGAAGCTCTGAAAGATCAGGGAATCGACCCTGCATCAGTTCCGGTTGTAGGAATTGACGCTACAGTAGACGGACGTCAGGCAGTCAAAGACGGCACACTGGCTATGACAGTATTCCAGGATGCGAACGGACAGGGATACGGTGCGCTTAAGGCAGCGTCTAACCTTATTACCGGAACTACTCTGAATGATGGCACAGATTATGAACTGGATGAAACTGGACATATCATGTGGGTACCATTCGAGCCGGTTACTCCTGATAACGTAGCTGATTACGACTGATTCGGTTGATCAGGTAATTGTAGGATTTGATTATAGGTGCCGGCCTTGGGCCGGCACCTATAAACATAAAAATTAGGACTGAGGTGAATGGTTTGAGTGAAGAATATGTTCTGGAGATGCATGATATCGTAAAAGAATTCCCTGGAGTTCGCGCATTGAAGGGCGTTCAGTTAAAAGTACGCCCCGGAACCGTACATACGCTGATGGGCGAGAACGGTGCCGGAAAATCCACATTGATGAAATGCCTGATCGGCATCCAGCCGGTAACATCAGGAAAGATTATCTATAAAGGAAAAGAAGTCAGTTATAAATCCACACAGGAAGCACTGGATGCGGGGATTTCGATGATCCATCAGGAGCTCTCCCCGGTATATGAACGCTCCGTGTGTGACAACGTATGGCTGGGAAGGGAACCGAAGAAAGGGATCCTGACCGACCACAAGAAGATGTATGACGACTGCGTGGAACTGTTTCAGCGCATGGGGCTGGACATAGACCCGCATGAGAAGATGAAAGACCTGACCGTCGCAAAAATGCAGATGGTCGAGATTGTAAAGGCGGTGTCCTATGATTCGTCGATCGTAATCATGGATGAGCCGACCTCCGCCCTGACGGAGTCAGAGGTTGAGGACCTGTTTAAGATTATTGCAGATTTGAAAGAAAAAGGCGTAGCCATTGTTTATATTTCGCATAAGATGGACGAGATCTTCCGGATCAGTGATGACATCACGGTATACCGGGACGGCGAGTACATCGCGACGGACCGCGCGGAGAACCTGACGCAGGACAAGCTGATCCAGCTGATGGTAGGGCGCGAGATCACGGATATGTTCCCGAAGACGGAATGCCCGATCGGGGAAGTGGTGCTGAAGGTGGAGGACCTGTGCGCAGGGCGGCTGGTGCAGCACGTGTCGTTTGAGCTGAGGAAGGGAGAGATCCTGGGATTCGCAGGGCTTGTGGGAGCAGGCCGGACGGAGACGATGGAGACGATCTTCGGGATGCGGCACAAGACGTCCGGGAAGATCATCAAGGACGGGAAAGAGCTGGAGATCAAAAGCCCGAAGGATGCGATCGAGAACCACATCAGCCTGCTGACGGAAGACCGGCGCGGGAACGGGATCGTGGGGCTGTTGAGCGTGCGTGAGAACATGGTGATGGCAAACCTGAACCTGAAGGCGTACGGGATGCCGCTGAATGCGAAGAAGATGCGTGAGGACGCGCAGACGTACATAGATAAGATCCGGGTGAAGACCCCGACAATGGAAACCCCTATCCAGAACCTGTCCGGAGGGAACCAGCAGAAGGTGCTGGTCGGAAGATGGCTGCTGACCAACCCGGACGTGCTGATCGTGGACGAGCCGACGCGAGGAATCGACGTCGGGGCGAAGTCCGAGATCCATGCCCTGCTGTCGGAACTGGCAGGCCAGGGGAAAGCGATCATCGTGGTATCATCGGAGATGCCGGAAGTCATGGGAGTGGCGGACCGCATGGTGGTGATGCACGAAGGGCATGTGAGCGGAATCCTGGACCGTTCGGAATTCTCACAGGAATTGATCATGAAATATGCGACTTCCCATGAAGTGGAAGCCAAAGCGAATTAGAAGGGGGCAACCAAATGAACGCGAAAACAAAGAAACGCTTATCTGATAATATGATCTGGATCGTGCTGATCGTCCTGGTCATCCTTGTAAGTATCATCAACCCGAAATTCTTAACGATCGCCAACCTGCGGACCCTGCTGACGGGCGAGTCCATCAAGGGAATCATGGCCTTCGGTGTGGCATTTGCGATCCTGACGCGGGGGATTGACCTGTCGATCGGTGCATCCGCGGCGCTGATCGCGTGTGTGACCGGTGCACTGGTACAGCCGGTGGACCTGGCGACAAAGGCGCTGGCAAACTTCGGCGTGCAGGTACCGGCGATTGTGGCAATCCTGCTCGGCATGGTGATGGGTATCGCCATCGGGGCGATCCAGGGTGCGCTGATCGCATACACGAAGATGCCGGCATTCATCGCGACACTGGGCGGCCAGCTGATCTGCCGTGCGGCAGCGAAGATCTTCACGACGCGCCCGGTATCGAACCTGTCAGACGGCTACCGCTGGCTGGGAAGCGGCAAGATTGGCCCGATCCCGATCATCATCGTGGTATTTTTGATTGTCTTCGGAATCGCAGCCTTTATCCTGGGGCAGACCCGTTTCGGAAAGAGCTTATATGCGATCGGAGGAAATGACCAGGCAGCGCGTGTGGCTGGTATCAACGTAGAGAGAAACCTGGTGCTGACATACGTATGGTGCGGCGCCTGTGCAGCCCTCGGCGGAATCCTGCTGGCAGGCCGTGCGGGATCTGCGGACCCTGCAAACTCCGGTTTGAACTACGAGCTGGATGCGATCGCGGCGGCAACCGTCGGCGGGACATCCCATACGGGAGGTATCTGCCGCGTGACAGGAGTCCTCTGCGGTATCCTGATCCTGGGTGTCATCAACAACGGCCTGGTACTGATCGGCGTGAATGATAACTTCAGTAATATCATCAAGGGCCTGATCATTGTCGGAGCCGTAGCGATGGATATGAGAAAGAACGCAAGAAAAGCATAATTTTTGCAGATATAAGAATTATACATATTCGTTGTATCATCTCCAAAACAGGGAAAGGTGTT
Source organism: Ruminococcus gauvreauii (assembly GCF_025151995.1). NCBI lineage: Bacteria > Bacillati > Bacillota > Clostridia > Eubacteriales > Oscillospiraceae > Ruminococcus > Ruminococcus gauvreauii. Next base: position 935,916 of record NZ_CP102290.1, on the reverse strand, counting down.
GGACATATGTCCGATGCCTTTTTCCTGTTTCTTAAATCTTTTTCAAATTTCTAAACTTTACATATAATTTATTGACCTCAAGCTGTTTATAGGGGATAATGGGAACATGAATACACAGGGGGAGCCGAAGAGTATGGAAAGTACGGAAAAACCCGTCATCTCAGTAAAGAATCTGTATAAGATTTACCGGGTGGGTGAGACACAGGTGAGAGCGTTAAACGGAGTGAATATGGAAATTTTACCTGGAGAATTTTGTGCCATTGTCGGCACATCCGGATCCGGTAAATCGACACTTCTCAATATGCTGGCAGGACTGGAGAAGCCGACGAAAGGTGAGGTAATCATTCAGGGGAAGCATATGGAGAAACTGAATGAGAATGAACTGGTACGCTTCAGAAGAGAGCGGATCGGGTTTATTTTTCAGTCTTTCAACCTGTTGCCGACGATGAATGCCCTTGAAAATGTGGCACTTCCGCTTAGCTTTCGCGGTATTGGGAAAAAAATCAGGCTGAAGAGAGCTGCACAGCTGCTGAAGACAGTCGGATTGTCTGACCACCTGTTCCACAAGCCGATGCAGATGTCGGGAGGACAGCAGCAGAGAGTAGGTGTGGCCAGGGCGCTTGTGGTTGATCCGGCGATCATATTCGCGGACGAACCAACTGGAAATCTGGATTCCAACACGTCCGCAGATGTTATGAAACTGATGCAGGATGTGGTGCGCAGGCAGAAGAAGACACTGGTCATGGTAACGCATGATAATCATCTTGCGAGTTTTGCTGACCGTATTTTTCACATCATTGACGGAAAGATTGTAAAGATCGATAACATGAGAGAGGGTAAAGAAGGATGAAAAAGATGAAAGCAGTAGGGCTATGTGTGTTATGTCTGCTGATGGTACTTCCGGCGATGGTATGGGCAGAATCGGAAGGACCGACGGAGCAGGAAGAAGGGATCTTGATTGACAGAACAGCAGATGCACCTCAGTGTGAGGCGGGCAAACCGGCAGAAGTTGTCGTGCCGTTTTTTAATAAGGAATCTGTCCCTATTACAGATGTGAGGGTAACGCCGGTTCAGGATGCCAGTACAAATGAGTACCCGTTTGAAATTGATAAAACAAATATATTTGAGACACTGGAGGGCCCCATTGACCCGGGAATGGGAAAGTCGAGTCAGGTCTGTTTTACACTAGATACACGTGAGGATGTTGCCTCCGGTTATGTGAAAATAAACTTTGATTTTTTTTATAAAATGACAGTGGTTGAAGATGAGACTGAGGTTGTAAAAAATATGAAGGTTCGCAGGCACATTTATGTCAGGACGGTTGCGAAGGAAGAACCGGAGGAGGAACCTACGGTGATGGAGCCGGATGAATTCGGTGATGAAGGCGGCTATGCGGGCGGAGATTACAGCGATGGCGGCGGCGGTTCCTCCACACCGGAAGATGAGAAAGACGAGAAAAAAGGAAGTACTCCGCGTGTGATCATCGAAGGTTTCCGGACGGATCCTGGAACGATCAACGCAGGCGACACGTTTAAGCTGACGATTAAGGTGAGAAATACATCCAAAAAGTCGGCGGTCGGTAATATGGTCATAACACTCCAGACGCCGCAGGCCGGAGAAGGTGAGACGGCGGCTGATGCGTTTCTTCCCTCAGACGGGTCGAGTACGCTGTACATAGAGAGTATTCCGAAAAACAGCTCAAAGGAAGTGTCTCTGGAGATGACAGCACGGACAGACTTAATTCAGAAGCCTTATCCGGTAGAAGCGGCGATGAAATATGAGGATGAGTCGGCACAGCAGTTCGAGGACAAGGCGAGTATCTCCATTCCGGTACGCCAGAAGGCACGTTTTGAACTCAGCAGAGTGACGGTTATGCCGGAGGCAGTTTCTGTAGGTGAAGAAGCTAACGTGACGTTTGAAATCTATAATCTGGGAAAGACAAAGTTATACAATGTCAGTGCAAGGATTGAGGACCCGTCCATAGCAAATGCCGAGGCATTTGTGGGAAACCTGGATGCGGGAGCGACAGGGACTGTTGACATGATGGCTATGGGGGCAGCTGAGAGTACGGGTGACGGGACGGTAAAGCTTCTGGTAAAGTATGAGGATCAGGATGGAAATCAGGAGACTTTTGAAAGCAGCTGTATTGTATTTGTAAATCCTGCGATGCCTGTGGACGAGATGCCGATGGATGATCTCGGTATGGAGGGTATGGAAGAAGGACAGCCAAACGGACATTTAATATGGTGGATTCTCGGCGGCGTCGGAGCAGTGGCTGTGATCATAGTCTCAGTGCTGCTGGTCAGACGGAAACATAAGAAAGAAAAGGAATGGGCAGATGAAATTTTGGGATCTGATAAAGATGAGCTGCAGTAATCTGTGGCGCAGAAAACTTAGAACATTTCTAACCATTCTTGGTGTAGTGATTGGAACCGCATCGATTGTAGTTATGGTATCCCTGGGACTCGGACTGAATAAGACAACGATGGATGAGATGGAGAACAGCGGAGGGCTCACGACGATCCAGGTCTACGAGGGCGGATCTGCCATGATGGGATTTGCCATGGCTCAGGAAGAATCAGCGGACCAGGGTTCGCAGGAGCAGAAAAGAATCACGGATGAGGCGATAGAGCAGATTGGAGCGATTCCGCATGTGACGCTGGTTTCCCCTGTATTGAATCTTTCCATGATGGCCAAACAGGGCAGATATATCGGATATCTCGATGTGTATGGGATGAGCCGGGAGGCACTGGAGCAGATGAAACTGGAATTTGCATCTGGAGGACTGCCGGAAGAGGGGACGGAAAATCTACAGTTTGTCTACGGAAATCAGGTGATTTACAATTTCAGCAACGAATCAACCGGACAGGGTTACTGGGAGACCGGAGAACTTCCGGATGTTGATTTTACGCGTCCGCTGTATTACATCCTGGATACGGATGCTTACTGGTCAAGCAAGATGGGCAGTGCAGACGAAGGAGTTTCCGAGGGAGGAGACGGGGACTCCGGGACGCAGCAGGTGACAGCGCCGAAAAAATATGTTTTTCCGACCGCTGGTGTCCTGGCGGGGGATCTCAATACGTATACGGAACAGAGCTACAGTGTTTACTGTGATATCAACGCGCTGAAAACTCAGCTGAAAAAGACCTTTCGAAATAAAGCAATACCCGGGCAGCCTACAACGAAATCGGGAAAGCCATATAAGGAGATATTTTACAGTCAGGCATATGTGAAAATTGATGATATGGAAAATGCGGAGGCCGTTCAGAATGAGATTAAGAACCTGGGGTATACTCCGAACTGGAATGCCGAATGGGTGAAATCTCAACAGAAACAATTTCAGAGTATTCAGCTGGTCCTTGGCTGTATCGGGGCAGTTTCACTTTTTGTCGCAGCGATCGGAATTGCAAATACGATGATGATGTCCATCTACGAGCGGACAAAAGAGATTGGAATTATCAAGGTACTGGGATGCAGTCTCGCAAATATCCGTACGCTGTTCCTTGCGGAAGCTGCATTTATCGGATTTCTGGGTGGGATGGCAGGTCTGGCCCTGAGCTATCTGATCTCTTGGGCGCTAAACCATTTTGGGGCGGCCATCGGAGAGTATATGACGGGGAATTCCAATGCAAGTGTTTCCTATATTCCGGTCTGGCTTGCAGGACTCGCGTTGATTTTTGCCATATGTGTCGGGATTGTTGCCGGATTCTTTCCTGCACTCCGGGCAACGCGGCTGAGCCCGCTTGCTGCGATTCGAAATGAATAAAGAAAAATGACGCACTGACTGCGTCATTTTTTTTGTGGCTGTGAGAATGCGGCGCCGTGCATCATGAATTGTTCTGCCATGGCAGCCACCTTATCAGGCGGGGTGAGCATTTCTTCGTCGAGCCAGTGACGGAGGAGTCCGATGCACCCTGCGCTCGTGTAGGCGTAGAAATACTCCAGTTGTTTTGGCGTTGTGCCGGTGAAGAACTGAGGATATGTTTTCTGGTAAACCTCGTAACCGAGATGAATGAGATGAAGTACAAAGTCTTTATCTCCGTAATCCCCCAGTGTTACCGTGCAGATATCGGCATTATCCTTGAGGCATGTAAAAATTCCGGCTGTTATCTTCGAGGGAGTAAGAGGTTCGGATTCCGACTGAAGCAGAGGATTCAGTGCATTCTTAAAGTCGAGCAGCATCTCAGCTTCCAGCTTTTTCAGAAGGTCGTTGATATTGGAATAATGGGAATAAAAGGTGCCTCGATTGATGCCTGCTGCTGAGCAGAGTTCTGTTATGGAGATGCTCTGAATGGGTTTTTCACGAAGCAGATTCATAAATGCCTTTCTGATCAGCATTTTAGTCACACGGACCCTGTGATCACCGCCATTGCTTTTCTTGTTTTCCATGAAATTTCTCCTTAAGAGTAGTTGATAGACATTAAATAACCGAGTGTTCGGATATACAACACTGTGTGGGAATCTGATGATTGTATTCAATATCCAGATTTAGTATAATACAAATAAGAAAGATAATCAACATATTGTACGAAAAGATTGTGAGGTGTTTAGTATGAAGCGTCTCTATATCATAACAGGTGCTGCCGGGCACCTGGGTAATACACTGATCCGTATTCTGCTAAAGCGCGGAGAAGAGGTACGGGGACTGATTCTGCCCGGAGAGCCGGCATGGATGAAGGAAACAGTCAGGTATGTGGAAGGAGATATTCGAAAGAAAGACAGTCTTCAGCCGCTGTTTTCCGATATCAGGCACAGGGATGTGATCGTTATTCACACCGCAGGTATTGTCGATATCTCGGATGAGGCTCCCGGCATGATGCAGCAGGTCAACGTCGGAGGAACAAAACATGTGATTGAACTGTGCCGGGAACATCAAGTACAAAGACTTGTCTATGTCAGCTCCGTACATGCGATACCGGAACACAGCAAATATGCTGTGCAAAAGGAAGTGAGGGAATTTTCGGCGGATCTCGTGGTTGGGGGATATGCCAAAACAAAGGCGGAGGCGACGCAGGCAGTGATGGATGCGGCTCATTCCGGGCTGGACGCAGTGATTGTACATCCATCCGGGATTTTGGGTCCGTACAATGGGGCGAAAAATTATCTTGTTCAGCTGGTAAATGACTATATCAGGGGGAAGCTTCCGGCGTGCGTGCATGGAGGATATGATTTTGTAGATGTCCGGGATGTCGCGGGAGGATGCCTGCGGGCGGCACAGAAAGGCAGGACGGGGGAGTGCTATATACTGTCTAACCGGTACTATGAAGTCACGGAAGTCCTTAAAATGGCGAGAAGCATTGTTGGAGGGAAAAAAATACCGACGCTTCCGCTTTGGATTGCGAAAGCGTCGGTTCCCTTGATCTGCCGGATCGCCAGGCTGAAGAAGAGACGGCCGCTGTATACCAGATACTCTTTATACGCATTGACCAGCAATGGAAGGTTTAGCCACGACAAGGCCACCGCAGAACTAAATTATAAACCAAGAGACCTGTATGTGACCATATCGGATACGATACGCTGGCTGTCAAAATATCAGTCTTTTGCTGAGATCCAGTAATAGGGAAGTGCTACAAAAACAATTCCGCCGATCATGTTGCCGAGCGTGACAAAGAAGAGGTCGGTTATGTAATAGTTGACAGAGATCGTAGCATCTGCTGTGAGCGGATGCAGAAGGCCGACGCCGATGATACTCATGTTAGCGATGCTGTGCTCGAAACCGCACATCATAAAGAGAAAGATACACCATAAAATCATGATGAGCTTTGCGGCCTCCGACTGCATTTTGATGCTGCACCATACGGCCAGGCAGACGAGAATATTACACAGAATACCTCGGGTGATCATCTCAAGAGGGCTTAGCGATAATTTTGCGGCGGAGACCGTTGCGAAATAAGACACGACATCGGAATTTTTTGTGAGCCCGGTCATGTGATAGAGGATGACAGCGATCCAGCTTCCGATGAGATTGCCGAAAAAGCAGATGATCCATAATTTTATTGTGTCAAACCAGCTGACCTTTTTTGCGAAAGAAGCACACGCCATTACGAAGTTATTACCAGTGAACAGTTCACTGCCTGCCATAACGACAAGGCTGAGGGCCGATGCAAACGAAAGGGAAGAGATCAGTTTTGCAGTTGCAGCGTTGTCTGCGATCATGATACCGCCGATTGTCATACATACGAAGCTGCCGAATGCAATGAACATTCCGGCGATTACGGAAGCCATCAGGTATCCCCATGGATTCTTTTTCAGAAGATTTGTTTTATTGCATCCTGCATTTACCACGTCAGAATAAGCAGATTGGAACATAATATTACCTCCTAAAAATACAAATAAAAGGGTGTAGAATTTTCTACACCCTTTTGTGATTGTCGTGGTACTCTAGAACAGACCGGAAATCTTTCCCGAACTGTCTACATCAATGCGCTCTGCCGCAGGTACTTTCGGAAGCCCCGGCATTGTCATGATTTCTCCTGTCAGTGCCACGATAAAGCCTGCGCCTGCGGAAATTTTGAGGTTTCTTACAGTAACATCAAAATCGGCAGGAGCACCCAGTTTATTCTGATCATCAGTAAAGCTGTACTGTGTTTTGGCAACACAGATCGGACAGTTTCCAAAGCCCATTGCTTCCAGTTCCTGGGCCTGTTTCTGTGCGTTTGCAGTCAGGACGGCACCGTTTCCGTGATAAATCTTTCTAACGATCTGATTCAGCTTATCTTCGATGCTGCCTTCCAGTTCATACGAATAATGGAATTCGCTTGGCTCTTCCACGAGACGGATGACCTCTTTTGCGAGTGCGACGCCGCCTTCGCCGCCTTTGGCCCAGACTTCGGAGAGTGCAACGTTGACGCCGAGCTCACGGCATTTGGATTCCACAAGGTCGAGTTCTGCCTTGGTATCTGTCGGGAATGCATTGATTGCAACAACACACGGAAGACCATATACGTTTTTGATATTTCCAACATGCTGGAGCAGATTCGGAAGACCTTTTTCCAGTGCTTCCAGGTTTTCGTTGTTCAGATCGGCTTTCTGAACACCGCCGTTGTATTTCAGAGCGCGGACGGTGGCTACAATGACAACAGCCGAAGGTGTCAGGCCGGCCATACGGCATTTGATATCGAGGAACTTCTCAGCCCCGAGGTCAGCGCCGAATCCCGCTTCTGTGATCGCGTAATCTCCCAGTTTCAGAGCCATCTTGGTTGCAATGACAGAGTTGCAGCCGTGCGCGATATTGGCAAATGGTCCGCCGTGTACGATGGCCGGAACGTGTTCCAGCGTCTGAACCAGATTTGGTTTCAGTGCATCTTTCAGCAGTGCACACATAGCTCCCTGAGCATTCAGGTCGCCTGCAGTTACCGGTTTCTGCTCTGCGACGCTTCCATAAGTATAGCCTACGATAATGCGGGAGAGACGCTGTTTTAAGTCGTCGATATCCCTTGCAAGACAGAGGACAGCCATGATCTCTGATGCAACTGTGATATCATATCCGTCTTCGCGCGGCATACCGTTTGTCTTGCCTCCAAGACCGTTTACGATATTACGCAGCTGACGGTCGTTCATATCCACACATCTTCTCCAGGTAATCTTACGAGGGTCAATATTCAAAGCATTGCCCTGGAAAATGTGGTTGTCGATCATAGCAGCCAGAAGATTGTTGGCAGCTCCGATGGCGTGAAAATCACCAGTGAAATGCAGGTTGATATCTTCCATTGGGACTACCTGAGCATATCCGCCTCCTGCAGCGCCGCCTTTTACACCAAAGACCGGTCCGAGAGATGGTTCGCGGAGTGCAACCATAACATTTTTACCCAGTTTCTGCAGTCCGTCAGCGAGCCCCACTGTCGTTGTTGTTTTGCCCTCTCCTGCAGGAGTCGGGTTGATCGCAGTTACCAGGACCAGTTTTCCGTTGGGGGCATCAGATTCCTGCAATAAATTGTAATCAATTTTTGCTTTGTACTTACCGTATTGTTCGAGGTATTTATCATCAATCCCCGCTTTCTGTGCAATTTCGGTAATTGGCGTCATTGTACTCTCCTGAGCAATTTCAATGTCTGATTTGAATCCCATAGTAAAATTCTCCTTTCACTTCACTGAGTGGTGTTGTGCGCATCCAGCTATCTGTACAGCTATGTATGTTGCTACATGTTTAAACTGTTTAGGATAAAAAAGGACAACACATGTAATCACTATTACAAATGTTGCCCAGACGGTCGGCTTGCGCGAAGTCATGATTCCACAGTGGTAACCCACAATTATCCGTCAGTTATCAAGACTCCATATTTGATTTATGAGTTCATGTTAGCATGGGGGAAAATGAATGTCAACCGTTTCTTAAACCTGTTTGCAAAATGCGTAGTATCATTAAATTTGTGGTAAAAAAGAAGAATATTATGATAAAAAAGTAATATAGTCATAAGAAATACTGGAATATAATATTGTAAAAGAAATGTAATAATTGTATAATAACGTTAAACTTTATTAAAAAAATCAGACTGATGAAATATTCTGCAGGTTGAAGGATGCAGAATAAGGGGGAGGATCATGAAACAAAATTTAGTAAGAAGGTGGAAACAAGCTCTGGCCATGCTATTAATTCTCTTCATGGTAGTTTTGACAGTTCCTGAGCTGGTGTTCGGAGAAACGTATGCGGGTCATGCTGTGCAGGGACAGGGAGAGAATGATGTGCGCGAGCAGGAAGGAGCGGAGCTTCCTGAATTAGATGATGAAGATGAGCAGGATCCGGAGACGACGGAGCAACCGGATCCATCTGTTACTGACCAGCCGGAAGTGACTGAGGAGCCGGATATCACGGAAGAACCGAATATCACGGAAGAACCGCAGGATGAAGAGACTCCTGCGGTCACAGAGACACCTGCTGATGAAACAGGGGGGCCGGAGGAAGAACCTGAGGATTTGTTGGCGGCGAAGGCAAAAGCCGGATGGGTCACGGAAACTAATGGGGATCTCAGATATCGGTTTCCGGATGGAAGTTATTCAAAACTGGGTTGGAAAGAAATTGGAGATTACTGGTATCATTTTGATGCGCAAGGCACGCTTGAAACAGGCTGGATCACAATTCCGAGCGGTACCTATTATCTGACGGAGTCGGGCGCTCCGGGAGAAAAGGGAGCGATGCTGACCGGCTGGCAGAACATAGCCGGCAATACCTATTATTTTGAAGAGTCAGGTTCGGTTGAGGGAAAGATGTACACCGGCTGGCAGAACATATCCTACAGAAGATATTATTTTGAAGAGTCAGGTGAAGATGTCGGGAAGGTGTATACCGGCTGGCAGACGATCGGAAAAAACACCTATTATTTCCAGATCGGAGGAGGAGCCGGGGAACGCGGAAGGATGTATACGGGCTGGTGGACACTCGGAAAAAACACCTATTATTTTCAGATGGGCGGAGACGCCGGTCAAAGGGGTAAGATGTATACCGGCTGGCGGACCATGAACAACAGAGTCTATTACTTCCAGATAGGAAATGCTGATGGAAATGCCGGCAAGCTGAATACCGGCTGGCGCCTGATGAATGGAAAGAGATATTATTTCCAGATCGGAGGAGGAGCCGGAGAGCGCGGCAGGCTGTATACGGGATTCCGGACGCTCGGGAATAATACCCATTATTTCCAGATGGGCGGAAACGCCGGTCAAAAGGGTCAGATGTATACGGGCTGGAGGACATTGGGAGATGACACCTATTATTTTCAGATAGGAAATGCTGATGGAAATATCGGCAAGATGTACACGGGCTGGAGGAATCTTGGTAAAAATAAGTACTATTTCGGCTCTGACGGTAAAATGTACCGCAATACCACAGTCAATGGAGTAGAGCTGGGACCTAACGGTGCCGCTGTACAGGGCAAGACTCTTAAAGCGTTTCTTGCCAATGCGCTGAAGCCGGTGGGGACAACCCTGTACATCTGGGGCGGAGGCCATGATGCCTATACCGGCGGTGATGCGCTTCGGAAGGGGGTAAACCCGAACTGGAAAAAATTCTATGATTCTCAGAATCGGAGTTATCGATATGACCCTAAAAATGAAAACATTCCAAAACATTACGGAAAAGGATTAGACTGCTCCGGTTATGTAGGCTGGTCGGTTTATAATACAGTAAACACGGACAGCAATCAGCAGAACTGTACGACAATATCCGGAGATACTCCGCGTCTATACGGTAATAGAGGGTGGGGAAGCTACGTGGACAGCACAACTTCGGCATCCTTTAAACCCGGTGATGTGGTCGGTTACAATGGACATGTCTGGATCGTGCTGGGTCAGTGCAGTGACAGCAGTGTCGTGATTCTGCACTGCACGCCGCAGGCAGGTGTGCAGATCAGCGGAACTGTCACAAGGGATAACGATCAGAACAGCGAGGCAATCAGACTTGCACAGACATATATGAAAAAGTTCAGGTCGCCATCTGCCAATAAGCCGGAACTTTCTCCGGTATGCAATATCACACCGTATTTGTATGGTCCGGGTTATGCAGGACTTCATCGGTTCCGGTGGGATTTAAGCGGATCGAAAATGCTGAGCGATCCGGATGGATATGCAGACAAAACTGCTGCGGACATCCTGGCGGATTTAGTGTAAGCATATTTTGATAATTCATATCAGAGCAGATGATTGGATTTATTTCCCATCATCTGCTCTTGTATTTTTGTGAAAAGGTATTGTAATCTATTTATAATAAACGTAAAATAGAGACTGAAAACGTCAGAAAAAGATAAATAATCCTGATTGGGGAGAGGGGAATTAATTTTGACACCACGATATGTAACATTAAGAGTAAAGCGTGCTCTGGCATTTGTACTGATCTTCTGTATGGCTGGTTTGACAGTTCCCGAGCAGGTGTTCGGGGCACAGGATGACAGTCAGGCAGTGGTTGAACAGGAAGAGAATGCAGAGCAGGCTCAGGGAGAGACAGAACTTCCCGAGGCGGATGATGAACATGGGCAGGACCCGGAAGTGACGGGAGAACCGGATCCGTCAGTCACGGCCCAGCCGGAGGAGACAGAAGAGCCGGACATCACACAGGAACCACAGGTGGAGGTAACTCCGGAAGTGACCATGGAGCCGGAGACCACGGTAACCCCTGAGGAAGGGGAGGCGGCACCCGAAGAACCGGAAGATTTCCTGACCGCACGGGTCAAAGCCGGGTGGGTTACAGATGCAAACGGTGAGCTCAGATATCGGTTTACAGATGGAAGCTATTCATCACCGGGATGGGAGGAAATCAGTAATCACTGGTATTATTTTGATTCAAGGGGCAGGCTGGAAACAGGCTGGATCACGATCAAAAGCGGCACCTATTATCTGACGGAGACAGGTGCTCCTGGGGTAAAAGGAGCGATGCTGACCGGTTGGCAGAATATAGCCGGAAATACCTATTATTTTGAAGAGTCGGGTTCAGTTGAGGGGAAGATGAATACCGGCTGGCAGGACATATCCTATAAGAGATATTATTTTGAGAAGTCGGGGAAGAATGCCGGCGCGATGCTGACCGGCTGGCAGACGATCGGAAATAATACATACTATCTCCAGGTCGGAGGAGGGACCGGAGAGCGCGGAAAGCTGTACACGGGCTGGCGGATGATGAACAACAAAGTTTATTACTTCCAGAAAGGGAACGCCGATGGAAATATCGGCAGAATGTATACGGGCTGGCGGACGATCAACGACAAGGTCTATTATTTCCAGATGGGGGGAGGCGCCGGAGAGCGCGGGAAGATGTATACCGGTTGGCATACGCTCGGAAAGAATACCCATTACTTCCAAATGGGCGGAGAAAATGGCGAGAAGGGTCAGATGTATACGGGCTGGCGGACGATGAATAACAAAGTCTATTACTTCCAGAAAGGGAATGCCGATGGAAATATCGGTAAAATGTATACCGGACAGCGCACGATTAACGACAAGGTCTATTACTTCCAGATGGGCGGAGAAACCGGAGAGCGCGGGAAGATGTATACGGGCTGGAGGACGCTCGGAAAAAATACCTATTATTTTCAAATGGGCGGGAAAGCTGGTCAAAAAGGCCAGATGTATACGGGCTGGCGGACGATGAATAACAAGGTTTACTACTTCCAGATGGGGAATGGTGATGGAAACATTGGTAAACTGAACACCGGATGGCGGCTGATGAACGGCAAACGATACTATTTTCAGATCGGAGGAAAAGCCGGAGAGCGGGGCAAATTGTATACGGGATTCCGGACGCTCGGGAAAAATACTCACTATTTTCAGATAGGCGGGGAATATGGACAGAAAGGTCAGATGTATACGGGCTGGAGGACTCTGAACAATAACGTCTATTACTTCCAGAAGGGAAATGCCGATGGAAATATCGGTAAAATGTATACGGGCTGGAGGACAATAGAAAGTAGTAAGTATTATTTCGGTACTGACGGCAGGATGCGCCGTAACACTACTGTTGATGGGATTGTGTTGGGCCCTAATGGTGCGGCAATTCAGAGCAGGACACTCAAATCGTTTCTTGCCAATGCGCTGAAAGCAGTGGGTACAACCCTGTATATCTGGGGCGGAGGCCATGATGACTGGACAGGCGGCGACGCGGTCCGGATTGGCGTGAATCCTAACTGGAAGAAATTCTATAATTCTCAGAATAAAAGTTATAACTATGACCAATATCGGTACCAATACAAGAAGGGGCTGGATTGTTCAGGGTACGTGGGCTGGGCTGTCTATAATACGGTGAATACTAAGAGTAACCAGGAGAGCTGTACCACAGTATCAGGAGATACTCCCCGCCTGTACGGAAACAGAGGGTGGGGAAGCTATGTGGACCGTACGACTTCTGCATCCTTTATGCCGGGGGATGTGGTCGGTTATGATGGACATGTCTGGATTGTACTGGGAAAATGCAGTGACGGGAGCTATGTGATTCTGCACTGCACACCGCAGGCAGGCGTACAGATCAGCGGAACCGTCACGAAAGGAAACAATCAGAACAGCCAGGCGATCAGGCTTGCAAAGGAATATATGAAGAAGTTCAGATCTCCATCTGCTAATAAACCGGAGCTTTCACCGGTATGTAATATCACGCCGTATTTATATGGTCCGAATTCGAAAGGACTTCACCGGTTCCGATGGGATCTCAGCGGATCCAGGATGCTGAGTGATCCGGATGGGTATGCCAAGAAATCTGCGGAACAGATACTGGCAGATTTAGTGTAAGTGTTAATAAAATAGGAAAGCGGATTACCGGATTTGATTCTGTGAATCTGCTTTCCTTTTTATGTCTATTGACATTACTTGGGGTGCTATATATTGTAATATATGGAGGATAACGATATAATATTATCAACCTATTATGATATGAGAAACTAACGGAGGTCCGGCATGGATACAGGCTTTTTAATAAAACAGGCGATTGAAGCGCAGAAGCAGGCATACGCTCCGTATTCCGGGTTTCGGGTCGGCGCGGCGATCCTGTGCACAGACGGAAGCATCTACACCGGGTGCAACGTAGAAAATGCTGCGTACTCCGCTTCGAACTGTGCGGAGCGGACAGCGGTCTTCAAGGCGGTGTCTGACGGAAGACACAGATTTCTTGCGATTGCGGTCGTGGGGAATCTGGAGGGCAGGGAGAACGAGAGGGAATTGTGTGCACCGTGCGGCGTGTGCAGGCAGGTACTCTCAGAGTTTACGGATGGGAGCCTGCGGGTTATCCTGGCCAGGTCCGAGACGGAATATGAGGAATATACGCTGAAAGAACTTCTGCCGCTGCAGTTTTCAAAAAAAAATCTGCAATAAAAATGTAATGAAAAAGCCCTTCCCTTTTTTGACGGTTATCTCTATAATGGTAAAAAGAGAGGGCTTTTATTATGCGAATGTATGATTTGATTGTAAAAAAGCGGGATAACAAAACGCTTACGAGAGAAGAAATCTCCTATATGATTCAGGGATACGTGAAGGACGAGATTCCGGATTATCAGATGGCGGCTATGCTGATGGCCGTTTACTTTCAGGGAATGACGGATGAGGAACTGGCGGACCTCACGGATATCATGGCGCATTCGGGGGATATGGTGGATCTGTCAGAGATTCCGGGCATCAAGGTGGACAAACACTCCACCGGAGGCGTTGGCGATAAAACGACGCTGATCGCTGCTCCGATCGCGGCAGCCTGCGGGGTCAGGATCGCCAAAATGTCCGGCAGAGGGCTTGGGCATACCGGAGGAACGGTGGATAAGCTGGAAGCGATTCCGGGATACCAGACCAGTATCGAACGGACTAGGTTTATCGAGATTGTAAAACGCCATGGGCTCAGTGTGATCGGACAGTCGGGCAATCTTGCACCTGCCGATAAAAAAATCTACGCACTCAGAGATGTCACGGCTACAGTGGAGAGCATACCCCTGATAGCTGCATCGATCATGAGCAAAAAGCTGGCGGCCGGCAGTGACTGTATACTGCTGGATGTCAAAGTGGGAAGCGGTGCATTTATGAAGAGTGCAGAAGATGCCATCGCCCTTGCGCAGAAAATGTCGGCGATCGGTGAAAAGGCAGGCAGAAGGGTGACTGCACTGATCACAGATATGGACCTGCCTCTTGGGAACTGCATAGGCAATTCGCTGGAGGTAGCGGAAGCAGCGGATACACTTCAGGGGAGGGGACCGGACGATCTGACGGAGATCTGCATCGAGCTGGCTGCATATATGATGGAACTGGCTGGGATTGGAACCGTTTCGGAGTGTAAGGCAAAAGCAAAACAGGCTGTTAAAGATGGAACAGCGATGAAAAAATTAGCGGAGATGGTAACTGCTCAGGGAGGAGACGCCTCCGTACTGTACCGCCCGGAACTGTTTGAGAAGGCAGCCATTTTATATGAAGTGAAAGCAGAGAAAGACGGTTATATCGTTCACATGGATGCTCAGGAATGCGGAGCGGTCTCCTGCATGCTTGGAGCAGGGCGCGAGACGAAAGAGAGCCGCATCGACTTTTCTGCGGGAATCGTTATGAGGAAAAAAACAGGAGACAGAGTGACAAAGGGGGAGACAGTCGCTGTCCTGCATACGTCACAAAAAGAGCTGGCCAGGGCTGCCGCTGTGCGCCTGCTGGCTGCCGTTGAGATCGGGGAGAAGCCGCCGGAAAGGATCCCGCTGATTTTGGCAGTGGTTGACCGGGACGGTGTACGGGCTTATCAGGATAAATAAAAAGGGGACATAAAGATGAAGAAATGTTTAGGAATGACCGCACTGCTGCTGATGATGATATTCATCGGCGGGTGTGAGAAAAAGGAAAGCACGGAAGATATCGCAGTCATAACGGAGGCATCGCAGGAAGGTGATATGACGAATGCCATCAAAGAATCTGCACAGCAGTATGCCGCTGATAACGGATATCTGCTGGCAACCCACAGTGTGGCAAAGAATACGCCGGATGATTACATGGTAGCCGTAAAGGAAGCCGCTGATGCGGGTGCCCAGGTTGTGATCGGTTACGGGGAAGAATTCGAAGTGCCCCTGTATACGATGCAGAAAAAGTATAAAAAAGTCAAATTCATTATTTTGGATGGTGCGCCGCGCAAGGAAAAGGGAGGCAAGGCGAAATTACGAAGGAACACTCATGCGATCGTCTATAACGAGGCTCAGGCTGGATTTCTCGCGGGGTATGCCGCTGTGAAAGAAGGTTACAGAAACCTGGGATTCATGGGAGGACAGGAAGAAGAAAGCATAGAGCTTTACGGAAGCGGTTTTGTCCAGGGAGCTGATTATGCGGCGTCTGAGATGAAACTGGAGAAAGATGCGGTCCAGCTTCGCTACAGTTATATGGGAACAAATGAGATTTCACCTGCGATTATGGCCGCGGCAGGAGAGTGGTTTGCGAACGGCTGTGAGGTGATCTTTTCAAACGGAGGTTCGATCGGAACAGCCATCATAAAAGCGGCGGAACAAAAAAACGGCAAAGTGATCGCGTCTGATACCGATCAGTCACAGTCATCGGCGGCGGTTGTGACTTCAGCTGTAAAGAATGTGAACGACGTTATTTATAATACGCTGGGTGCTGCGTTTGACAAGGACTTTCCGGGGAAAAAGCAGGAAGTCATGGATCTCTCCAATGACGGAGTCGGTCTGAATATGGATACCTCCTCGTTTCAGAATTTTACGGCGGAAGATTACAATCAAATTGTTACAAAAATTGTGGATGAGGAACTAAAAGTATCAGAAGATAAGATAAAGAATTTGCAGGAAAAAGACGGTGAGATAGCGAATATTGCGTTAAGTTTTGATGAGTGAGAACCCCTTAAATTACATTTTATGGTTGCTTTTATGTAAAATATATGGTACACTTGTAAACGAAATGAAAAAAGTGTTTCATAAATATTACGGGAATGAAACATTACGGAACGAAACATGAAATCGTAATTTAAGGAGTCGTGAGATATGAAGAAAAAGTTCTTATGTCTGTTTTTGGCCATTGTTATATCGTCAATGCAGGTTGTACCGGCACTGGCTGACAGGGAATCTGATTTGAGAAATGAGAAAGCGGCTACAAGCAGTCAGCTTGAAGCGACGAATAATCAGATTTACAATTTGGAAGTACAGAAAGAAGCTCTGCAGGCAGAGATTGATCAGATGGATGCTCAGCTGGTAGACATTATGGTAGCTATCGATGTGCTGACAGAAGAAATCTCACAGAAACAGGCTGAGATTGAAGAGACAAAGGTGAAACTGCAGGAAGCAGAAGCGACACGGGACAAGCAGTACGAGGATATGAAGACTCGTATGGATTACATATACCGCAACGGCGGGTCATCAGGATGGGCACAGATGGTCCTTTCTGAGGAAAATGTCGCGTCCATGCTGAATAAGGCCGAGTATACACAGCAGCTTTATGATTACGACAGAGATAAGCTGGAAGAGTATAAAGAAACCGTACAGCAGGTAACCGATCTTAGCAACCAGCTGGCAACGGAGAAAGCCGACCTGGAAGTTATGCAGAATGACTACAGGGAACAGGAAGCAGCACTCGAAGCGGCACTGGAAGAGAAGAAAGCAACTTCATCAGATTACGCAAATCAGATTGCTGTCGCAGAACAGCAGGCGGCACAGTACAAAGCCCTGATCGAGCAGCAGACAGCAGAACTGGCGCAGATCGAAGAGGCAAAACGCAGAGCAGCAGAAGAGGCAGCCAGAAAGGCAGCAGCTGAAGCGGCAAGAAAAGAAGCGGAAGCAGCCAGAAAGGCAGAAGCTGAGTCGAATACTGAGGAAGACGGTACCGATGAATCTTCCGATAATAATTCTTCTGATAATGAATCTTCTTATGATGACAATGACTCATCTGAAGATCATGATAACAGCTCATCTGATAACAGCAGTTATGAAGATGAGAGCGATGACAACAGCGATTACGACAGTGATAACAGTGGTGATAGTGATGACAGCAGTTATGAAGATTCATCCGACGACAGCAGTTATGACGATGATGACAGCAGTTCATCAGGCGATGTTTCTTACAGCGGGACCGGACAGTCGGTTGTCGATTATGCGACTCAGTTCGTAGGAAACCCATACGTGTGGGGCGGAGAAAGTCTGACAAACGGTGCAGACTGTTCCGGGTTCATTATGAAAGTATATGAAAAATTCGGCGTATCACTTCCACATTCCTCAGCTGCGATGAGATCCTGCGGAACAGGCGTATCTTACTCACAGGCTATGCCTGGAGATATCATCTGTTATTCGGGACATGTTGCGATCTATATGGGCGGCGGTTCTATTGTACATGCCAGCAACGAGAGAGATGGAATTAAAATCAGCGGAAATGCTGCATACAGAACAATTCTTGCAGTAAGACGTGTAATCTAATAGCAAATGAAAGATAATAACGGTATGACCGACCAGGTCATACCGTTATTTTTGTGAAGATCCCGATAAGCGGGGATAAATAAATCATGCCTGTCTTCTCAGGAATCGGTTGTGTAACAAACTCTGCTTTGAATAAAAATTTGAAATTGGAGTAAAAAAAGCTTGCAATTTAAAAATTATATGTTATAGTAGTTATAGAACAGACAAAAACAAAGGACAGTGACAACAAAATGTTCTGAGAATAGATTGGAGGGAGTATTATGAATATCAGTAAATTTACACAGAAATCATTACAGGCGGTACAGGATCTTGAAAAGACGGCATATGAGTTCGGGAATCAGGAGATTGAACAGGAGCACTTACTGTACAATCTACTGAATCAGGAAGACAGTCTGATACTGAAAATGATCGAGAAAATGGAGATCCAGAAAGAACATTTCCTGAACCGTGTGGAACAGGCGATCGAAGCGAGAACGAAAGTTTCAGGCGGGAATCCATATATCGGACAGTATTTAAACAAGACGTTGGTAGGAGCCGAGGATGAAGCGAAGCATATGGGCGATGAGTATGTGTCTGTAGAACATCTTTTTCTGGCCATGCTGAAACATCCGAGCCCTGCTGTGAAAGAACTTTTCAGGGAGTATGGAATTACGAAGGAGCGCTTTTTGCAGGCGCTGAGTACGGTTCGGGGCAATCAGCGTGTCACGAGTGATAATCCGGAGGCAACATATGATACCCTGAACAAATATGGGCAGGATCTGGTGGACAAAGCCAGAGACCAGAAGCTGGATCCGGTCATCGGACGTGATTCGGAGATCCGGAATGTGATCCGTATCCTGTCCCGTAAGACAAAAAACAATCCGGTACTGATAGGTGAGCCTGGTGTCGGAAAGACAGCGGTTGTGGAGGGGCTGGCACAGCGTATCGTACGCGGCGATGTGCCGGAAGGACTGAAGGAGAAAAAAATATTTGCCCTGGACATGGGGGCGCTTGTGGCGGGGGCAAAATATCGCGGAGAATTTGAAGAGCGTCTGAAAGCAGTGCTGGAAGAAGTGCGTAAGAGTGAAGGAAGAATCATCTTATTTATCGATGAACTTCATCTGATTGTGGGAGCAGGCAAGACAGAAGGTGCGATGGATGCAGGCAATATGCTGAAGCCTATGCTGGCGCGTGGTGAACTGCACTGCATCGGCGCGACTACACTGGACGAATACAGGCAGTATATTGAGAAAGATGCGGCTCTGGAGCGCAGGTTCCAGCCTGTTATGGTGGATGAGCCGAGTGTGGAAGATACCATATCGATCCTCCGCGGACTGAAGGAACGGTATGAGGTATACCATGGTGTTAAAATCACTGACGGAGCACTTGTTGCGGCGGCAACGTTGTCGCAGCGCTATATATCAGACCGTTTCCTGCCGGATAAGGCGATCGACCTTGTGGATGAGGCCTGCGCATTGATTAAGACAGAGCTGGATTCACTGCCTGCAGAGCTCGATGAACTGCAGAGGAAGATCATGCAGATGGAGATCGAGGAGGCGGCTCTTAAAAAAGAGACGGATAAACTGAGCCTTGACCGGCTGAATAATCTGCAGCGTGAGCTGGCGGAACTGAAAGATGAATTCAATGCGCAGAAAGCACAGTGGGAAAACGAAAAAACTTCAGTGGATAAACTCTCAAAACTGCGCGAGCAGATTGAAGAAATGAATCAGAGGATTCAGAAAGCGCAGAGAGACTACGACCTGGAGAAAGCGGCTGAGCTGCAGTACGGGGAATTGCCAAAACTGCAGGAACAGCTGCGCATCGAAGAGGAACGGGTGAGAGATGCCGATCTCTCGCTGGTGCATGAGAGTGTGACAGATGAAGAGATTGCCAGAATCGTATCACGGTGGACCGGAATCCCTGTTGCGAAACTGACAGAAGGAGAGCGCAGCAAGATACTCGGCCTGGAAGATATCCTTCATGAACGCGTGATCGGACAGGACGAAGCGGTGAGCAAGGTGACGGATGCGATCATCCGTTCTAAGGCAGGCATCAAAGACCCTACAAAGCCGATCGGTTCATTCTTGTTCCTTGGGCCGACGGGGGTAGGAAAAACAGAGCTGGCGAAGACGCTGGCACTGAATCTGTTCGATGACGAGCAGAATATGGTCCGCATCGATATGAGTGAGTACATGGAGAAATACTCCGTGTCCAGGCTGATCGGAGCGCCTCCGGGATACGTGGGATACGAGGAAGGCGGACAGCTGACAGAGGCGGTTCGCAGGAAACCATATTCGGTCGTGCTGTTCGATGAGATAGAAAAAGCGCATCCGGATGTCTTCAACGTACTTCTCCAGGTGCTGGACGACGGCAGGATCACAGACTCACAGGGAAGAACTGTGGATTTCAAAAACACGATACTGATCATGACATCCAATATTGGTTCCTCCTATCTGCTGGAAGGCATTACAGAGAGCGGAGAGATAAGGAAGGAATGTGCCGAGATGGTCAATCAGGACCTGCGGGCGCACTTCAGACCGGAGTTTCTGAACCGCCTTGACGAGATTATTCTGTTTAAGCCGCTGACGAAAGAGAATATCGGCAGGATCGTAGATCTGCTGATGAAGGAACTGAACAGGAGACTTCATGACCAGGAACTTTCGATCTCATTGACAGATGCAGCAAAAGAGCATGTGATTGAGAGTGGCTATGATCCTGTATACGGAGCACGTCCCCTGAAGCGTTATCTGCAGAAGCATGTGGAGACGCTTGCCGCCAGAAGGATACTCTCAGGAGATGTAAAGGCAGGCGATGTGATCGTCATTGATGAGGAAAACAAAGAGCTTAAGGCCACTGTACAGAATGTAATGTAAGAGGTGAAACTATGATACCGAATGACCCTGTCATGCTGCTGAGCTATGTCAATATGAAGCTGAGAGATCATTACCCCAGCCTGCAGGAACTGTGCAAAAGCCTGGGTATCAATGAGCAGGAACTCGTGAGGAAACTGAAAGCCATTGATTATGAATATGACGACGGAAATAATCAGTTTGTGTGACACAAGACAGGAAGGAGAGCGGATGCCCCGGGGCATTGGCTCTCTTTTTCTGCGGATTGACAAGACTTTTTCTTGCCCCGGCCTTCATTCGGTGATAAAATTCATATATTGTAACTGTTCAGGACGTTGCATCTTCTTGACCGGACAAACCGGTCAAGAAGCATCGGATGTTCATCCGATGTGAAAATTGGTACAGAAAGCGACTTACAAGCAAGCTTGACGCTGCTTTTTGTACCAATTTTCCCGCCGTCCTGAACTGTTACCATATATTGAGAAATGAAGAGGAGACAGCTATGGAAACATACCGGAGTTTTGCACAGGTGTATGATATGTTCATGGACGACATCGACTATGATGCCTGGAGCATTTATCTGATTGGACTGCTCAGAGAGTACGGGGTGAATGAAGGACTGGTTCTGGAACTGGGATGCGGTACCGGCAGTATGACACAGCGGCTGGCGGCATCGGGCTATGATATGATCGGTGTGGATCTGTCGGACGATATGCTGGAGATCGCTCAGGAAAAAAAGATACAGTCGGGACTGGAGATCCTGTATCTTCAGCAGGATATGCGTGGGTTCGAATTGTACGGGACTGTCCGTGCAGTGGTGAGCGTCTGCGATTCACTGAATTACATTCTGGAGGACGAGGAACTGCTTGGGGTGTTTAGCCTGGTAAATAATTACCTGGACCCGGGCGGGGTCTTTGTGTTCGATCTGAATACTGTTTATAAATATGAGACTCTTATGGGAGAACAGACGATTGCCGAAAACAGGGAGGAGGCCAGCTTTATCTGGGACAACTATTATGACCGGGAATCCATGCGCAATGAATATGAGCTGGCAATTTTTATCCCTGAGGGAGCCGGCGGACTGTACCGTAAGTATGAGGAAGTCCACTATCAGCGTGCATACCCGCTGCCAAGGATTATCCGTCTTCTGGAACAGGCGGGGATGGAGTTTGTGACTGCGTATGATGCATTTACGCGGGATCAGCCGGAGCCGGAGAGCGAGCGTATCTGTGTGATTGCCAGAGAACATGGAAAATGAGACCGGAAATCATAGAAATTTAATTTCCGGTAAATGATAATGGAAAGACAGGAAGGATAACATATGGATTACATTGTGAGAGCAACAGCGGCAGAAGGACAGGTACGAGCCTTTGCTGCTACAACGAGAGATTTGGTGGAACGTGCAAGGGCGGTACACAACACGAGCCCCGTAGCTACCGCGGCACTGGGACGCCTGCTGACAGCGGGGACGATGATGGGAGTCATGATGAAGGGAGATAAAGACCTTCTGACGCTGCAGATCAAGGCGGGAGGCCCCCTTGCGGGGATAACGGTCACTGCGGATTCCAAGGGCAGGGTAAAAGGATACGTCGGAAATCCGAACGTCGTGATACCGGCAAATGGAAGAGGAAAGCTGGATGTGGCATCTGCAGTCGGTCCTGGGTTTTTGAATGTCATCATGGACCTCGGACTCAAGGAACCGTACAGCGGGCAGACGATGCTGCAGACCAGTGAAATCGCCGAGGATCTGACGTATTATTTTGCGACGAGTCAGCAGGTTCCGTCATCTGTCGGACTTGGGGTCCTGATGGAACGCGA
Source organism: Ruminococcus gauvreauii (assembly GCF_025151995.1). Classification (NCBI taxonomy): domain Bacteria; kingdom Bacillati; phylum Bacillota; class Clostridia; order Eubacteriales; family Oscillospiraceae; genus Ruminococcus; species Ruminococcus gauvreauii. Next base: position 913,433 of record NZ_CP102290.1, on the reverse strand, counting down.
CAATACTGTGAAACAGGCAGGCGGGTTTATCGTACAGCTGATGCCGTTTGCGGAAGAAAAAACAATCGCTGCGCTTGAACAGAACCTGAAAGAAGTGTCATCGGTGACAGAACTGCTTGATGCGGGATGTACGCCGGAAACGCTGCTCGAAAAGCTGCTTGGGAATCTGGATCTGGAAATTAATGACACCGTACCTGCGGAATTCTACTGCAACTGCGGCAAACAGCGGGTGGCGAAAGCACTGATGAGCGTCGGCAAAAAGGAACTGCAGGAAATGATCGATGATGGAAAAGAAGTGGTGCTGAACTGTCACTTTTGTGGAACAGATTACACGTTTTCCGTTGAGGAGCTGAAGGAACTGCGGAATCTGATCCGCTGAACATGAGTGTGGGAACAGGAGGTAAAGAATGAAACAGGGATTTATCAAGACAGCGGCGGGGACGCCGAAAATCAAGGTGGCGGACTGTATCTACAATGCGGATCAGGCGATCGCGCTGATCCGTGAAATGGAGCAGCAGAAAGCAAAGCTCATGGTACTTCCGGAGCTTTGTATAACCGGCTATACATGCGGGGATCTGTTCTGGCAGGACCTGCTTCTAGATTCCGCAAAAGAACAGCTTTTAAGGATCGTCTGTGAAACGTCGGACGTAGATGCGCTGATTTTTATCGGTCTGCCGATAGAGGCGGATGGAAAATTGTATAATGTGGCAGCAGCATTCAGCGGGGGAAAAATCCTGGGTATGGTTCCCAAAAGACACATACCCTCCTACCGGGAATTTTATGAAGGGCGCCATTTTGCAGGCGGTCCTGAGACTGCCAGGTGGCTGGAGATAAACGGGGAGCAGATACCGTTTGGGACGAATCAGCTGTTTCGGTGCAGTTCGGTTCCTGGATTTTCAGTGGCGGCGGAAATCTGTGAGGATCTCTGGGCACCGAATCCTCCAAGTGTAAGTCATGCGCTTGCCGGAGCCACTGTAATTGTAAACCTCTCGGCCAGTGATGAGGAAACGGGTAAAGATGAATACAGAAGCGGACTTGTGATGAGCCAGGCGGCTCGTCTGATTTGCGGATATCTGTATGCGACAGCGGGAGAGGGTGAATCGACCACGGATCTTGTTTTTGGCGCTCACAATCTGATCTCTGAAAATGGAAAACTGCTCGCGGAGGCCGAACGTTTTAAGAACGAAACGGTTTATGCGGATATTGACATCCAGAGGCTGCTCGCGGAGCGCAGGAAGATGACGACTTATCCGGCGCAGAACGGACAGGGATATTATGTGTCGGATTTTTCACTTACTGTGGAGGAGACGACGCTTAACCGATATTTTGATCCGCGGCCTTTTGTACCCGGCCGGAAAGAGGACAGGGATAAACGCTGCGATGAGATTTTGAATATACAGACGATGGGACTGAAAAAACGGCTGGAGCATACCAACTGCAAAAATGCGGTTATCGGTATCTCCGGAGGACTGGATTCGACGCTGGCGTTACTCGTGACAGCACGGGCATTTGATATGCTGGGAAAAGACAGAAAAGAGATCACGGCGGTGACAATGCCGTGCTTTGGAACGACGGACCGGACATACCAGAACGCGTGTGAGCTGACACGTTGTCTCGGCGCTGAATTAAGGGAGATTGACATCAGGGAAGCAGTGACGCTTCACCTGCGTGACATCGGACATGATATCGACGTGCACGACGTGACATATGAGAATGCACAGGCAAGGGAACGGACACAGGTTCTGATGAATGTGGCGAATCAGGCCGGCGGTATGGTGATCGGTACGGGAGACCTCTCGGAGCTGGCACTCGGTTGGGCTACGTATAACGGCGATCACATGTCTATGTACGGCGTCAACGCATCCGTGCCGAAGACACTGGTGCGTCATCTGGTTCAATACTCTGCGGATACCTGCCAGGATGAAAAGCTTTCCGGTATCCTGCTGGATGTTCTGGACACACCGGTAAGCCCGGAACTGCTGCCGCCCAAAGACGGTATGATCTCCCAGAAGACGGAAGATCTCGTCGGTCCGTATGAGCTTCATGATTTTTATCTGTACTATATGCTGCGCGTGGGATTTTCACCGGCTAAGATATACCGCATTGCACAGAAGGCGTTCCGGGATCTCTATGATGCGGAGACGATAAAGAAATGGCTGATCACTTTCTACCGCCGTTTCTTTTCACAGCAATTCAAGCGCTCCTGCCTGCCGGATGGTCCGAAGATCGGTAGCGTGGCAGTCTCCCCGAGAGGAGACTGGAGGATGCCGAGCGATGCCTGTGTGCGCATCTGGATGGATGAGATAGAGCAGCTTTAAGACAAATAAGATCAGGACTGCGGCACTGCCTTTGACAGTGCCGTTTTGATTGCCTCTAAAAGCAGCATGGAAGTATATTTGTTGTCGTCTTCGTAGGTAATGCCTTCAGTGGACTGTTTTTGATAAATCTGTTCTGCCAGTGCATCGAGTGTAGGCTCCATGAGAGGATACATTGCGGTGGCACTCTCGCTCAGATTGATCAGTTCGATCGAATTGATGTGATCAGAATCAACTGTCACCTGCACATCGAACGTATTGTCATTCAATTCGATGGAGGTAGTGTAAACTCCGGCGACATACTGCTGCTCAGCCTTTTCTTCAGTTGCGTCGGCGCTCGTTGCGGTACTCTTTTTGGGCCCGAACATGACAAAGAGAAGGATAATAAGCAGAATAGCCAGGGTGAGAAAGATAGCAGTATAGATAACTTCTTTCATATGTAATACGACGATCTTCGTTTTTGAACTCATAGACACACTCCTTTTCGTATTCTCTTTATTATCATATTAACGAAGGGACAAAAATATGCATGGGGATGATGCGGCTTTTTCATAATCAAAGTCTGTGGTATACTGTTAGGAAACGGGCAGACATGACAGTAAAGGAGAATCACATGGCATTACATCTTATAACGGGCAGCGCCGGTGCGGGAAAATCTTACATGGTTTATCAAATGGTCATAGCAAAATCAGGGAGAAACCCAGGCAGGGATTATCTGATATTGGTACCGGAACAGTTTACCATGCAGACTCAGAAAGAGGTGGTGGACCTGCATCCGGGTCATGCTGTACGAAACATTGACATTTTAAGCTTTCAAAGGCTTGCTTACCGTGTATTCGATGAAGTCGGGGGGAACCTGAATCCTCTGCTGGATGATACCGGCAAGTCTTTTGTGCTGCAGAAAATCGCACAGCAGCAGAAAAAAAGGCTCGGCTGCCTGGGCGCCAATTTAAAGAAACCCGGTTATATCAATGAGATGAAATCCATGATATCGGAGCTGATGCAGTATCAGATCAGTCCGGAAGGCATCGATACCCTGATGGAATGTGCGGGGGAGCAGTCGCTGCTGTACCGGAAACTTTCGGATGTCAAAATTATTTACCGGGAGTTTTCTGATTATATGAAGAGCCGCTATGTCACCCCTGAGGAGGTACTGGATGTACTGTGCCGTGTGATCAAAAGTGCGGACAGTCTGAACGGAAGCACGGTCGTACTCGACGGTTTTACCGGTTTTACTCCGGTGCAGTATCAGGTGATAAGGCGGCTGCTTGTGATGTGCCGTGACGTGTACGTGACTGTTACGCTGGATGATAAAAGCCTTCCCATTTCGCAAAAGCAGACGCAGCAATTGTTTTATATGAGTCATGATATGATGCGCCGTCTGTCTCGTCTGGCATTGGAGGAACACGTGGAGATTGCCGATACCAGGCATCTGGACGGAAGGAAAGAGGGCAGGTTCGCGGGAGCCCCCGGACTCTCGTTTTTGGAGTCCCATCTGTTTCGGCAGCCTGCAGCCGGGTATCATAAAAAGCCGGAGGAAATCCATATCCGGGCTGCAGCAAATCCGCTCGAGGAGATGGAATGGACCGTGCGCAGGATCCGCAAACTTATTCGAACCGGATCGCTGCGCTATCGGGACATCGCGGTGATCACAGGCGATCTTGGCGGGTATGAGAGTTACGCAGTGCAGGCGTTTGAGCGTGAACACATACCCTGTTTTATCGACCGGAAACAGTCGGTTTTGATGAATCCTTTTGTAGAGTATGTGCGTGCGGCACTGGATATGCTGATCACCGGGTTTCGGTACGAGGGTGTGTTCCGCTATCTGCGCACCGGCATGTCTGACGTGACGCCTGACGAAATCGACATCCTTGAAAATTATGTGATTGCACTGGGAATCCGGGGATTTAAGCAGTGGAGTGCGCCATGGAAGCGAATATATCGCGGCATGCAGGAGGAAGAGCTGGCAGAGGTTGAACGAATCCGTGTAAAATTCGTGGAAGAGATCAGGGACTTTGCTGAAGAATTTAAGCGGCCGGAGGGCACCGTTGCCTCAAGGACCACGGCGCTGTACCACTTTATCGTCAAGTCCGGTATTCAACAGAAACTGAAGGTCCGGGAGCTTGCATTTCAGAAGCAGGGAAAACAGGCCCTGGCCAGGGAGTATGCACAGATTTTCGGTATCATCATGGGAATGCTGGACAAACTCGTGGATGTGCTGGGTGAGGAGAAGGTGACGAGACTTGAATATCAGCAGATTCTGGAAGCGGGTTTCCAGCAGGTACAGGTGGGAATCATCCCTCCGACTGCGGATCAGGTCATGGTCGGGGATGTAAAACGAACGCGTCTTGCATCGGTAAAGGTTCTGTTTTTTGTCGGTGTCAACGAAGGCGTGATTCCGCAGCGCAGTGAGAGCTGCGGGATCCTGACGGAGGCCGAGAGGGAGCTGCTCAAGGCGCACGATATAGAGCTTGCGCCGACGATGCGGGAGGATATCGGGATTCAGCGTTTCTACCTGTATCTGATCCTGTCGAAGCCGTCCAGGGATCTGTACCTGTCTTATACCCATATGAAAGCGGATGGACAGTCAGCATCGCCGGCTTATCTGATCGGAACGATCCGTAAGATGTTTCCGAAGCTGGAGGTGGAGGAGGGCAGCCGGGGAGAGGCAGAGTACCTGAGTCTGGAGACGCCGGCTCAGGGAATGGATGCAGTGGTACAGGGGCTTCAGGAGGCGGTGCAGGGACGGGAAGATGCCGGATGGGACGAATTGTTCGGATGGTACTGGAGCAGCGGCGAGTACCATGAGTGGACAAGAAGCCTGGTGGAAGCGGCGTTTTATGAGAGACCGGAAGACCGTATAGGCAGGGCGGCAGCCCTTGCACTCTATGGAAGGGAGCTGAAAAACAGCGCAACGAGGCTGGAAACATTTGCGGCCTGTGCATATGCGCATTTTCTGCAGTATGGACTGAGGCTTTCAGAACGAGCCCGCTTTGAGTTCAAGGCGATGGATATGGGAAACGTTCTGCATGAGGCACTGGAGCGTTTTGCGCGGATGCTGAAACAAGAAGGGCTGTCCTGGAAAGGATTGTCTGGGGAGGACACCAAAAGACTGCTGGATGCCAGCGTCGAAGGCCTGTTCGAGGAGTACGGGAACACCATATTAAAAAGTTCTGCCAGGAATCATTATATGATGCGGCGGTGCAGGCGCCTGCTGGAACGGAGTATCTGGGCGCTGCAGGAACAGTTGAAGCGCGGGGATTTCGAACCCAGCCGTTTTGAGGTGTCTTTTGCTATGCAGGAGGAACTTGATGCCGCACAGTTTCAGCTGGATGAGGAAACCAGGATAAAACTGCAGGGCAGGATCGACCGTGTGGATACGTATGAATCAGAGGACGACTGTTACGTGAAAGTGATCGATTATAAAACAGGGAACCGCACACTGGACCTGACGGAGCTATATCACGGTCTGTCGCTTCAGCTCGTGGTATATCTGAACGCGGCCATGGAACTGGAAAAAAAAGAACGTCCGGATAAACAGGTGCATCCGGCAGGGATTTTCTACTACCGGATCAGGGATCCGCTGATCACGGGAGAATGGCAGGAGAGTAAGACACTGATTGAACAGGATATGCTGAAAGAACTGAGGATGAACGGGCTGGCAAACGCAGATCCGGAAGTTCTGAAGAAGCTGGATCATACCCTTGACGGTACCGGAACGAAGACATCCAGTGTTTTTCCGCTGTCTCTGAATAAAGACGGAAGCTGTTCTAAGGCATCATCTGTCATACGGGAGGAACAGTTTGAGGTGCTGGCTTCTTTTGTCAATGATAAGATTAAAGAGCTCGGCAGGCGGATCATGGAGGGCGAGGCGGAAGTCAATCCGTATCAGATCGGTCAGAAGAATGCGTGTGAATACTGTGCTTACCGCACGGCATGCGGGTTTGACGAGCGGATCCGGGGATATGAATACCGCAGGCTTCCTCAGTTTTCCGATGATGAGCTGTGGAAGATGATAAAACAGGAGGATGTGTGATGGGAGTGAAATGGACACAGGAGCAGGAACAGGTGATCAGCCTGCACAACCGTGATTTTCTGGTCAGCGCTGCTGCCGGTTCCGGAAAGACAGCCGTCCTGGTGGAACGAATCCTTACCATGGTCACCCGCAGGAAAGATCCTGTCGATATCGATCATCTTCTTGTTGTGACATTTACAAGAGCGGCTGCCGGGGAGATGAAAGAAAGGATTCTGAAGGCGCTGGACGACAGACTGACGGAGGAGCCGGACAACGAACATCTGAAACGTCAGGTGGCGTACATTCATAATGCGCAGATTAATACCATCGATGGATTCTGTGCGAATGTGATTCGAAATTATTTTCATCTGATAGACCTGGATCCGGGATACAGGACTGCGGACGAGGGGGAACTGAAGCTGCTGAAAGCGGACGTGCTCGGGGAGGTGCTGGAGGAGGCGTACGATCTTGGAAGCGATGACTTCCACCGGCTTGTGGAGTGCTATGCCCCCGGAAAGACGGATGCGCTTCTGGAAGATCTGATCCTTCAGATGTATGAGATGTCAACCAGTCATCCGTGGCCGGAAGAGTGGCTTGAATTCTGCAGAGGCGTGTATGATGTGCGGACACCGGAGGAGGTATTTGACTCTCCGTGGATGAAGCTGTTCTGGGCGGACGTTCGGCAGAAGATCGGGGAGGCAGTCACACAGTCTGCGGAGAATATAAAGACAGCGCAGGCGGAGGACGGTCCGTATGCTTATCTGCCGGCACTCGAAGCAGACGCGTCATTTCTGGACAGGCTGAGCAATACAGAGGATTATAACGAGATTCATGCAGTTCTGAGGGAACATAAGTGGGAACGTCTCTCCTCCAAAAAGGATGCGGCGGTATCGGATATGCTCAAAGAACGCGCGAAGGCCGGCAGAGAGACGGTCAAGGAGATTGTGAGCGAACTGCAGAAACAGTATTTTGCCATGCCTGCTGAAGCTGTTTTCCAGTGCATGAGGAGCTGCTCACCTGTGATGGGCAGCCTCATCGATCTCACAATTGCGTTTTCCAGACGGTTTGCGCTGAAAAAAAGGCAGAAGAATCTTCTTGATTTTACAGATATGGAGCATCTGGCACTGCAGATCCTCGTGGAGAAGAAGGAGGATGGAAGCTGTGTCCGTTCCCAGGCTGCCAGAGAACTTTCCAGGCAGTTTGAAGAGATATTGATCGATGAATACCAGGACAGCAATTATGTTCAGGAGATGCTGCTGACGAGTGTATCCAGGCATGAGGACGGAGTCTGCAATATCTTTATGGTGGGTGATGTCAAGCAGAGCATTTACAGGTTTCGCCTGGCAGATCCCCGGTTGTTTCTGGAGAAATATGAGACATATACAAAAAAAGAAAGCAGCAGGCAGCGAATTGATCTTCACAGGAATTTCAGAAGCCGCAAAGAAGTCCTGGGTTTTGTCAATCTGTTGTTTGAACAGCTGATGAGCCGTTCTTTCGGAGGGGTTGCCTACGACGAGAGTGCAGCTCTGTATCCCGGAGCGGAATATCCCGGGGGAAACGACCCGGAATTTGCCAGAACAGAAGTTCTCATGCTGGAGTCAGACGGTGAGGATGTGAAAGAGGAGGGTATGTCCGGGGAGGCGAGAGAACTTGAGGCGCGCATCATCGGTCAGAGGATCCGGGAAATGGCAGGAAGGGAACTGGTTTTTGACAGGCAGGCAAATGCATACCGTCCGATGCGTTACTCAGACTGTGTCATACTGCTTAGAACCGTCAGCGGATGGGGAGAGACATTCGGCAAGGTTCTTCAGGCGATGGGGATTCCCTCTTATGTGACCACGAGAACCGGGTATTTTACGGCCCCTGAGATCGTGACTCTGCTCAACTATCTCCATATCTGTGACAACCCGCGGCAGGATATTCCGTTTGCCGGGATTCTGCACTCGCCTATCGCTACGGTGTCTGTGCAGGAACTGGCCGACATTCGCAGGGCATTTCCGGAAGGAAAACTATATGACGGCTGCAGGCGTTATCAGGATGCCGGAGAGAATGAGGTGCTGAGAAAGAAACTGGAGAAATTTTTTTCCGTGTATTCGGATATGAGAGATCGTGTGGCGTATACGCCGATTCATGAACTGATTCTGGCTATCCTGAATGAGACCGGGTATGGACAGTATGTGCGGGCTATGCGGGCGGGAGAACAGCGTGCGGCGAATATCAGGATGCTGATAGAAAAGGCCAGAGATTATGAAAAGACAAGCTATCGCGGGTTATTCAATTTTATCCGGTATATCGAATATCTGCAGAAATACAATGTGGATTTCGGAGAAGTGAATATCACGGGAGAAAATGAAAATACCGTCCGTATCATGAGTATTCATAAGAGCAAGGGTCTGGAATTTCCTGTTGTATTTCTGGCAGGAATGGGGAAGAAGTTTAATCTGAGAGATATCAATTCCGGGATTATCATGCATCCGGATTACGGGCCCGGTGTGGACTGTATCGACCCGGAACAAAGGACCAGAATACCGACGCTGCTGAAAGGAGTCATCCGGCATCAGCTCTTGATGGAGAGCCTCGGTGAGGAGATGCGCGTATTGTATGTGGCGCTGACAAGGGCAAAGGAGAAACTGATTCTTGTGGGTACCGTAAGCCGGCTGGAAAAGAGAATGAGGGAGTGCGCCGGAGTACTGACACAGGAGTCGCCGGAGATCTCCATGCGGATAAGGGAAAAAGGGAGGGACTACTGGGCGTGGGTATTGCCTTCTCTCGTGCGGCACAGGGCATTTCTGCCTGTGCTTGAAGCGTACGGACTTCCTGTCAATGCCAGAAAGGAGATCCGAAAGGATGATGCGGAGGTGGTGATTCGGATTCTGACGCTTCAGGAGCTGACGCAGAAGGAAGTCTGGCATGAGACGGGCAGGCAGGCCGGGAAGAGACGCTTCCTTGAGTGGAATGTGCAGAAAACATATGATCCTCAGGTGAAACAGCTGCTGGATGAGAGATTCTCATTTGTATATCCGTATGAGAAGCAGCAGCACGTTCCCGTGAAACTCACGGTGTCTGAACTGAAGCAGCCGTATATGGAAGAGCCGGCAGAGGAGCTCTACTTTCAGCCCGACATCATACCGCTTGTCCCGCAGTTTATTGAAAAGAAGGAGCAGGTTTTAACCGGGGCAGACCGCGGTACAGCGTACCACCGGGTGCTCCAGCTGCTGGACTACAGCGGTGCGGACAGTGCAGAGGGCGTAGGGCGCCAGCTTTCCGCGATGGAAGCCGCGGGAAAGATCACGGAGACGATGAAGCTTTGTGTTGAGGCGGAAGACATTGTGGGTCTGGTTCAGAGTCCGCTGGGCAGACGGATGAAGGCCGCGCAGCAGGAAGGACGCCTGTTTCTCGAGCAGCCGTTTGCCATGAGCATTCCCGCATCAGAGAAAGACCCACATTTTCTGGACAGCGATACCATCGTCGTACAGGGGATCATCGATGCCTTTTTCTATGAGGGGGACGGAATCATTCTGGTAGATTACAAAACGGATCAGGTGCAGTGCGCACAGGAACTGGCCGATAAGTACCACAGACAGCTGGACTATTACGCACAGGCGCTTATGCGGACAACCGGAAAAACAGTGAGAGAGAAAATCATATATTCAGTCACGCTTGGCAGGGAAATTGTATGTGAATGAGGGAATGGAATATGATAAAAGATTTGACAAAGGGAAGCCCGGACAGGCTGCTGTGGACGTTCACTCTGCCCATGCTGGGCAGCGTGGTTTTTCAGCAGCTCTACAATATAGTGGACAGCGTGGTTGCGGGCAAGTTTATCGGGGATGAGGCGCTGGCAGCAGTCGGTGCGTCTTATCCGATTACGATGATTTTTATGGCGGTGGCTATAGGGATGAACGTGGGATGCTCCGTGATCATTTCGCAGCTGTTCGGTGCAGGACAGTATGGGAAGATGAAGACGGCTATTTTTACGTCCTTGATCTCCTCGGCAGTGCTGAGCCTTGTGATGACGTTTGGGGGCCTGGTGTTCTGCAGCCGTTTGCTGCGTCTGCTGAATACGCCGGATAACATATTCGGGGATTCGGAAGTCTATCTGGTAATCTATACGGCAGGACTGTTGTTTGTGTTTCTGTATAATATCTGTACCGGAACCTTTACTGCACTCGGTGATTCGATGACGCCGCTCTGCTTTCTGGTCGCCTCGTCACTCGGCAATATTGCGCTGGATCTGTTTTTTGTGATCGGCCTGAAGATGGGAGTGAGCGGTGTCGCGTGGGCCACCTTCATCGCACAGGGGATTGCCGCCATCCTTGCGTTTGCTGTTCTGCTCAGGAGACTGGGAAAAATAGAGGCATCAGAGTACCGGAAATTTTCAGTTCCGATGCTCGGCAGGATCGCACGGATGGCGGTGCCCAGCATTTTACAGCAGAGCTTTGTATCTGTGGGAAACCTGTTTGTGCAGGGTGTCGTGAATAGTTACGGATCTGCCGTCATCGCAGGATACTCTGCTGCGATTAAGCTGAATACATTTACCATCACCCTGTTTACGACGCTGTCAAGCGCGTTATCCAGCTTTTCTGCTCAGAACATTGGTGCAGGACTGATCCGGCGTGTCAGGGATGGAATGCGCTCCGGCGTGAGGATTGCCTTGGCGGTCTCGCTGCCGTTTACGGTGCTGTACCTGGCGTTTGGCGGAAGCGTCATGCGGATCTTCGTCAGTTCCACGAGTGCGGATGTGATAGCTGTAGGGAAAACATTTCTGGGTATCGTCGCCCCGTTCTATTTCCCTGTCAGCATCAAACTCGTCTGTGACGGTGTGTTAAGAGGCGGTGAGGCGATTGCATGCTTTATGTTTACGACATTTTCAGATCTGATACTGAGGGTCGTACTTGTATTTATCCTTCCGCTGAAATTTGGCTCTGCGGGCATCTGGATGGCATGGCCGATCGGATGGATCGTCGCAATGATATTCTCACTGTACTTTTATAAAACGGAAAAATGGAATCATATGAATCGAAACAAGTCTGTATGAGAAAATACTTATGGACCGACCGGCGAAAAGGAGAGCGGGCTGCAGAAAATGCTGCCTGCTCTTTTTCTAATGTGTCATAAAATTGATCTTATAAATATTATTGTTGACATATAATACTATACGACGTATAATATTAATAACAAAACAATATTAAGAAAAATATAATATTATAGAAAGACGGGTGATTGCATGGTCTTTAACACGGGCGCGGCACTTTTGGATGCGATTGTGCTGGCGGTAGTGTCAACGGAGACGGATGGAACGTATGGATACCGAATTACACAGGATGTACGTCAGGTCCTGGAAGTGTCCGAGTCCACACTGTATCCCGTTCTGCGCAGGCTTCAGAAGGATGAATGCCTGATGGTGTATGACCGTGAATTTGCAGGACGCAACAGGAGATACTATAAAATAACGGAAAAGGGCAGTGTCCAGCTGCAGCTTTATCAACAGGAGTGGAAGAGTTACTCATCTAAGATTACAAAACTTTTTGAGGGGGGAGCAGGTAAATGAGCAGAAAAGAATTTATGCAGCAGCTGAACCGGTTGCTGGCAGATATACCGGAGAGTGACCGGCAGGATGCCATCGCATATTATAATGATTATTTTGACGAAGCCGGCCCGGAGAATGAGGCGGAAGTGATTCAGGAACTGGGCAGTCCGGGAAAGGTGGCAGCTACGATCAAGGCAGGAATGGGAACGGCACCCGGCCGCGGGGAATTTACGGAGAACGGATATCAGGACAGCCGGTTTAAAGAGCGCACTCAGGTTCCTGCTTATAAAGCAGAACAGGAGGGCAGGCAGAGGAGAGGAACGGGAAGGTGGGCGCTGATTATCATCCTGCTGATCTTTGCTTCGCCGCTGCTGCTTGGATTCGGAGGCGGGATACTCGGACTTGTGGCAGGCGTCTTTGCAGCGATCCTGGGGATCTATGTGGCGTTTGCCGCTGCGGGAATCGGTCTGGCAGCAGGAGGGATTGCAGCCTTTGCGGCGGGAGTCGCAAAATGTATCGTATCACCCGCGAATGGACTGATCTCTATCGGTACCGGCATGGTGCTTCTGGCAGTAGGACTTTTGCTTTTTGCAGTGTTCGTCTGGCTGACTTTTAAAGTCACTCCAAGGGTTTTCCGGTCAGTGATCAACTGGTTTTCAAGAATCATGCACCGCGGAAGAGGAGGTGAGTCTGATGAAAAAGCTGTTTAAAGGGGTTTTCATCGCATGCGGAATCCTTATGATCGCCGGGATCGGACTGGGACTGGCGGGATTGATCATGGGAGGCACATTTGAGGGAATTTCTGTCCCGTTTCACTACAGAGGAATCTCGGACATCAGTGAGAACATCACCGGGGCAGCCAGTGCAGATGCCGAAGACATCCGCCGGATCAGAGTGGATATGAAGGCTGGAAAGTTTGAGATCGAGCATGGCAATTATAAAGATATTCAAGTTGACGCCGATCAGTCCAGGACAAAGATCAATGTGAGCACGGAGGGAGATACACTTGTGGTCAGCAGCAAAGGCCGCTGGGGAAGTAAGGGCGGTGTCGCGAGAATTTATCTTCCGGATAACATGGATCTGAAAAGTGCGGAACTGAATATCAAGGGCGGGAGCCTGGAAACAGATCGCCTGACTGCACAGGAAGTGACTGTAGATGCAGGAGGCGGGGAATTCGTGTGTGACGGACTTATTAGGGCGGAGGATGCGGACTTCGAAGTTGGGGCCGGATCCATCAGTATTGCTCTGCTTGAGAGCAGCGAATCGGATTTTGACTGTTCAGCCGGGCGGATCGCATGCACAATGACGGAAAGTATGGCTGATTATTATTTTTCGGGCGAATGCAGCCTGGGGCGTCTTTCCTATGGGGACCAGGAGTGGCATGTAAATGACGACATAGAGATCGGAAGTGAAGCAGCGAAAAGAACGATCGATGCGAAATGCAGCGTGGGAGATATCACGATTGATTTTGAAAAATAGATAAGGAGGAATCGTAATGGAAAATAAGAGATTATATCGTTCATCAACAAATTACATGCTTGCAGGTGTATGCGGCGGAATTGCGGAATATTTTAACATTGATCCAACACTTGTGAGACTCGGCTGGGTATTGTTTTCATGCCTTGGAGGTTCCGGAATTCTGGCATACATTATAGCCGCAATTATTATTCCAAAATAGTAACTATTCAGGACGGCGTATCTTCTTGACCGAAAAAGCCGGTCAAGAAGCATCGGATGTTCATCCAATGTGGAAATTGGTGCGTAAAAGCGACTTACAAGCAAGCTTGACGCAGCTTTCTGCACCAATTTCCCCGCCGTCCTGAACTGTTACCCGAAATAAAGAATAAAACAGAAAAAAAAGGTCATACTCCAAAGAGAAAAGGAGTGTGACTTTTTTATGAAGAAAAATAAGGATATCGACCTACATCAAATATCTCCGGAAGAACAGCTGAAATATGAGATCGCTGAGGAGCTTGGACTGCTGGACCGTGTACTGGAAAATGGATGGAGGACCCTTTCAGCGAAAGAGACAGGAAGGATCGGCGGCCTTGTCACAAAACGCAAGCGCGAGATGAATCAGGAGTAATGTGTTACAGAAGCGGGGCGGCACATGCAAGCCATGACGAGGCAAGCAGACGGCTGCCCGCTTCTGACAGATGAATGCCGTCCGTGGTGAGGATGGAATTGCCGCGGTCATCATTTTGTGCATTCATCCGTTCATGGAGAGGAAGAAAGACAGCGCCGAAGCATGAAGCCAGTTCCTGGAGAATTTCACTTTCCTGACGGATAAAGGGATGCCAGCACAGGTATTGTGCTGGTGATGAGAAGATAAAGGGCTCCAGTAAAATGAGAGAAGGGATTCCGGACGATGTGATATTCTCCAGAATACGCCGGCAGTACCGTGTGAATTCTGCGGGAATTCGCGGACGGTCCGTATACAATTCAACCGGGATATCGTTTACCCCGACGAGCAGGGTGACAAGATCAGGGGCAAGCGCAAGGCAGTCCCGATCAAGACATTTGCATACGTCCTCGGACGTAAAACCGTCGTGGCCTCTGTTTATGATTTTATATTTGTCTGCTGGCAGCATTTCACGGACCACTGACACATAGCCGTCCCCCAGATCAAAGGGAGATTCTGTAAACAGCCGGTGACTGTCGGTGATGCTGTCACCGATAAAAAGAATTTTTTTCATGGAAATACTTGACGCCTTTCTTCAGGTATGGTAAGATTTACTTGTATAATTCCATATTACCACAGTAAGTGCATCGGGGAAACAAAAGTTTTTTTGATGAAGAGGGAATTGGGTGCGAATCCCAAGCGATCCGGTCACTGTATTTAGGGAGCAATATTTCATAATCCCATTGTACGAGAGTATGAGAAGGGGAAATAGAGCGATGATCTATAAGTCAGGAAACCTGCTTATTGTGTACAAGGTTGAAACTTCCGTGCAAAGTTTAACATCCTAATTTGTCGTATGACAAATTTCGTGTCTACTTTCATTAACGGAGTAGGCATTTTTTTATGGAATGCCAAGAATAAACAAACGGCTAAGGACCTTAATAATACGGATTATGCAAAGATTAAACGGCAGGGTGAATGCTTAGGTTAGTAAACAGTTAAATTGAATTATTTTTCCTCCGCAACTAAAATAATTTCAATATTTCCTCTTAACTGTATAAACGCTCGTGATTGCACCGAAGCAGCCTCATCCACTTTAATGACATGCAAAACGCTGTGTGGGATAAAAACCACACAGCGTTTTGTGATGTCAATAATCCTGAATAGTTGCCTGGATTTATTAAGAAAAAATAAATCCTGTAAAAAGGATTGACTTCTCTGGTCTACTGCTGTAGACTAAAGGCATGCTAGCAGTCTATTGCAGTAGACGAAAGGAAGTAAATCATATGATGAAGTTTTTTGATTCAGAACTGAATGTAATGGAACTATTGTGGAAAGAGGGTGATATGACAGCGAAACAGCTTGTGGAGAAACTGAACAGGCAAGTTGGGTGGTCGCGTACCACCACATATACGATTATAAAGAAACTGATTAATAAGGGAGCAGTGCAGCGCTCGGAGCCGGACTTCATGTGTCATGCGCTGATCAGCAGGGAGAAAGCACAAAAAGCGGAAGTGGATCAACTGATTGATAAGATGTTCGACGGGTCATCTGGCCTGTTGATCAACACGCTTCTGGAACGAAAAGACCTGCCTGAACACCTTGTGGAAGAATTGAGAAGGATTGTAAAAGAGACGGAGTGAGGATGAGATTATGAGTATTCTGCAAATGAATCTTTCGGCGGCATGTATCATTGCTGCCATAATCGTGATGAGAACAGCGGCGCTTGACAAACTGCCGAAGCAGTTGTTTCAGCTCCTGTGGCTGATACCGGTGATTCGTCTGTTTGTACCATTCTCATTTTCGTCGCCCATCAGCATATTCTGCCTGTTTGAACGAACGCCTGTACAGGAAATGACAGGTTCTTTTCTGTCATCCGGATCGATTGGCGGCGGTAAAGCTGATCTGGCACTGCGCAGCGGATCGTCATTTTTGTGTATGGCTGTATGGATAACCGGGAGCGTAATCCTGGCTGCCTGTTTCACGATCGTGAATGTACAGAGCAGACGGGGATTTGCTTCTTCTGTGCCGGCCGGAAACGAAAATATTGACAGATGGCTGGCACAGCACAGAATAAGGCGGCAAATCAGTGTCAGAGTGAGTGACAGAATAACAACGCCATTGACATATGGCGTGGCAAAACCTGTGATACTGCTTCCGGCATCACTTGAATGTTCGGGTGAGGCACAGCTTAACTATGTCCTGCTCCATGAGTTTCTGCATATCAGAAGGCTGGATATCCTGAAGAGTATCGTTATGCTGATCACGGTATGCATATACTGGTTTAACCCAATGGTATGGATCATGTATGTTCTGGTCAACAGGGATATCGAGCTGGCATGTGACGAGGGAGTATTAAAAGAATCGGGGATAAGCACCAGGGCGTCTTATGCGCTGACGCTGATCCAGATGCAGGAAAACAGGGGAGGAGCGGGTTTGGCGAAAAGTTTCAGCAGATATGCGATCAAAGAAAGGATTGAATCTATTATGAAATATAAAAAAGCGTCGGTCACCGCAGTTGCAGCCGCATTGGCACTGGCAGCGGGGATCACAACAGCGTTTGCATCGAGTGCAGCCGCGACAGAGACAATTAAGGCAGAAGAAATGGAGAGTTCAGTTTCGAGCGAATCTGTCGATGCCGTACTGGAAGCGGAGGAGCAGGAGGGACCGAGAACTGAGTCTGTATCGGGTGCAGCCGCGGCAGAAGCGATAAAGGCAGAAGAAACGGAGAGTTTAGCTACGAGTGAATCTGTCGATGCCGTGGCGGAACCGGAGAATCAGGAGGGATCGAGCACTGATCAGGTGGAATACGCGACGATAACTGCAGATGATGACGGCGAAAAGTCATCCGACGGTTACGACAGTGATGTAGCCGCAGTGGAAGAGGCTGAAGTTCATGTCGATGGAAAAGCATGGAGTGGGACGATAACTCAGGAGAATAAAGAAAAAACCGTACATGATCTGCAGGAGACACAGAGTATACTGGAAGCGGAGAATGTACAGTAGGTGACAGCAGAGGAGCTGCCCGGCATTTTATGCATGGGCAGCTCGTTTGCTATGACAGGGCCTGCTATGGAATGGGAAACTTTCCGGAAAGCGTCAGAATATGCATACACACTTGACATTTTGATGTGATAATGCGTATACTTACTTCAGAACCGACCGGTCGGTCGGAAAAAGATAAGGGGAGTATCAGTATGCTATCTAAGTTCAGTGTGAAAAAGCCATATACCGTCGTGGTTGGCGTGGTTCTGATCCTGATCCTGGGGTTTGTATCATTTACGAAAATGACCACGGATCTTCTTCCGAACATTAATCTTCCATACGCGATTGTCCTGACCACCTATCCGGGGGCAAGCCCGTCTGAGGTGGAGGAGACCGTGACAAAGCCGATCGAGGAGGCCATGGCGACGGTCAGCAATATTGAGAATATGCAGTCGGTTTCCAGGGAGAATCTTTCTCTGGTGATCCTTCAGTTTGCGCAGTCCACGAGCATGGACTCTGTCAGTCTGGAGATGCGGGAAAATCTGGACCAGATCGGTTCCTACTGGGACGACACCGTGGGAAGCCCCATCATCATGAAACTGAATCCGGAGATGATGCCGGTGATGGTGGCAGCGGTGGAAAAAGACGGGCTGGACAGCGTGGCTATCTCAGACCTGACGAATCAGCAGATTCTCTCAGACCTGGAGAGTCTGGAGGGAGTGGCTTCTGTTTCCACTTCGGGAACTGTCGAGGAGAGCATTCAGGTGCTGATCCGGCAGGAAAAGATTGATGAAGTAAACGACAGAGTCAGGAATGCTGTGAGCGGAGAATTTGCTGAGGCACAGCAGAAGCTGGATGACGCCAGGACAGAACTTGAGGAGTCTGAACAGAAGATGTCAGATGCCAAGGCCGAGATCGACAGCGGGCGATCTCAGCTGGAAGCGGGTAAGGAACAGCTCCTCGGTCAGCTTCCGGAGGCGCAGAGCCAGCTGAACAGTGCGCAGTCTGAACTCCTGAAAAATGAGACGGATCTCGAGAACGGCCTTACTATGGTGAACACGACTCTGCAGGTGCTGGAGGAATCGCTGAAGGAAGGCGGGCTTTTTGACCAGGCTCAGGCAAAAATCGATGAGGCGGCGGAAGCTTTAGCAGCGGATGAGATGACGGAACAGCTTCAGTCACAGAAAACGGCGCTGCAGGAGGGGATCGAACAGCTGCAGGGAGGCATTGCATCCATTGATGAGCAGCTGGGCATGCTCCCGGACGGTGATCTGAAGACACAGCTTGCTGCTCAGAAAGAAGAGCTGGAAAAACAGCTGGCGCAGGCGCAGGAGGCATTGAACGCTGTGGACGGACAGATACTTCTGCTTGAGAGCAGCGCCGCAGAACTGGAAACACAGCGTCAGAATCTGGCGGATGCCAGAGCGGAACTGGAATCACAGAAAGCGGAACTCCTGAATACAAAGACTACGCTTGAGTCTTATCAGGAACAGCTGAATACAGGCAAGTTGACGCTGGACGGAGCACTGGCCGAACTGAACAGCCAGCAGATATCTGCAACGATAGAAATGTCGTCTGCCCAGGCACAGCTGATTCTGGGCGAGGCACAGCTGGAGCAGGGGGAAACCCAGATAACGGCAGGAAAGGAGCAGCTGGAAGACGGACAGGAAGAACTGGACGAACAGAAAAGCAAAGCTCTGAAGAGCGCAGACGTGACAAAAACGATCACGGCAGATATGGTATCGCAGATACTTACAGCGCAGAACTTCAGCATGCCTGCGGGGTATGTGTCGGAAGACAATGCCAGATATCTGGTCCGTGTGGGAGACAAGTTTCAGAATGCTGAGGAAATGAGAGACCTGGTGCTCTTTGATATGGGGCTGGATGGACTTGAACCGATCAGGCTGTCCGATGTGGCAGACGTGATAACGGTTGACAACTCCTCGGAAGTCTATGCATCTGTCAATGGACAGCCGGGTGTTCTGCTGACCATGCAGAAGCAGACGGGATACGCGACCAGTGAGGTTTCGGATCGGATTCTGGATTATTTTGACAGCGCACAAAAGACGGATGACGGGCTTCATTTTACCGTGCTGATGGATCAGGGGATCTACATAGACATGGTGGTGAACTCCGTTCTGGAAAACCTGATGTATGGAGCCGTTCTTGCGATCATTGTGCTGTATCTGTTTCTGCGGGACGTGCGACCAACGTCGATCGTGGCATGCTCCATCCCGATCAGTGTGCTGACAGCGGTTGTACTGATGTATTTCTCGGGCATCACGCTGAATATTATCTCTCTTTCGGGACTGGCGCTGGGTGTCGGGATGCTGGTGGATAACTCGATCGTTGTCATAGAGAATATATATCGGCTGAGAGGCCTCGGATACTCCAGAAAGAAAGCGGCTGTGGCGGGAGCGAGACAGGTGGCAGGCGCGATCATGGCGTCCACGCTTACGACAATCTGCGTGTTCCTGCCGATCGTGTTCACGGAAGGGATCACGAGACAGCTGTTTGTGGACATGGGGCTGACGATCGCGTATTCACTTCTTGCCAGTCTCTTCATAGCCCTGACGCTTGTACCCATGATGTCAGCGGGGATGTTAAAGAACGTAAAAGAACAAAGGCAGCCCATGTTTGACAGGCTGCTGAGTGCTTATGGAAATGTGATGAAAAAAGTGCTGCGTCTCAAACCGGCTGTACTCCTGGGGACATTGATACTTCTCGGAGTGAGCGGATGGCTGTGTGTTTCCAGGGGGCTGGTGTACATGCCCGAAATGGAGAGCACACAGGCAAGCATAAATATTACGATGCCGGAAGGCGCAACACTGGAAGAGACAGGAAATATGTCCGATGAGATCATGGAGCGGCTTTCTGACCTGCCTGATGTGGAGTCGATCGGAGCCATGGCAGGTTCGGATTCCGGCATGGCTCTGCTGGGAATGGGCGGCGGCTCTGATACGGAGACTGCTACCATGTATCTGACCCTGAGAGAAGATATGGAGCTCTCAAATGACGAACTTGTCGATGAGATTCTGTCGCGGACAGAGGACCTGAACTGTGAAGTGGATGTATCAGCATCCAGCATGGATATGTCGGCTCTGGGGGGCAGCGGGATCAGTGTGGAGATCAAGGGAAAAGATCTGGACAGGCTGCAGACCCTGGCGGCCGAGGTGGCCGGGCTGGTGGAACAGGTTCCGGGGACAGCGGAAGTCTCCGACGGACTGGAAGAGTCTGCCGAGGAGGAGAGAATCGTAGTAAATAAGGAGAAGGCGTCAAAATACAATCTGACAGTTGCTCAGGTCTTCCAGCAGATCTCTGCGAAGCTGGCCGAGTCAAAGGCCGCCACCACGATCACGACAGATACCAAGGATTACGATGTGGATGTCACAGACGAGAACACGAAGACATATACGAGAAGTGACGTGAAAAAATTCAATCTGACGTATATGGACAAAGACGGTGAAGAGCAGGAAGTGGCGGTCACGAAGGTTGTGGACTTTGTAGATGCCAAAGGGATGACTGCCATATCGAGAGATGCGCAGAGCCGCTATGTCAGTGTATCGGCATCCATCGCACAGGGATATAACGTGACAAAGGTTGCTGCGGCTGTGGATAAAGAACTGAAAGCGTATGACGTGCCGGAGGGATATACGATTGAGATGGCGGGAGAGGATGAGACGATCAGAGAATCCATGACGGAGCTGATGAAGATGCTGCTGCTTGCCGTCGCATTTATTTACCTGATCATGGTGGCACAGTTCCAGTCGCTGCTGTCACCGTTTATCGTCATGTTCACGATTCCTCTGGCGTTTACAGGAGGATTTCTGGGTCTGCTGCTGACGGGGCAGGATCTGAGCATCATTGCCATGATCGGCTTCATCATGCTGTCGGGCATTATTGTAAATAATGGAATCGTGCTGGTGGATTATATCAACCAGCTGCGCAGGGAAGGAACAGAGAAGAAAGAGGCAATTATTGAGGCGGGAAAGACGAGGATGCGTCCGATCATGATGACTGCTCTGACGACGATACTGGGGCTGGCCACCATGGCAGCCGGTGTAGGAACGGGTTCTGATATGATGCAGGGAATGGCGGTGGTCGTCATCGGAGGTCTGCTGTACGGCACGCTGCTGACGCTGTTCGTAGTGCCGTGTATCTACGATGCGCTGAACCGCAGAAAGTACCGTTCTGAAGGAGAGGAGGAACTGGATGAAATCTGAACATACAATTCTTCCGCCGAAGAAACAGGCCATCTTTCAGGCTGTGATCGTGCTCCTCGACAGGGGACTGGCGCCGGACAGCCTTAAAGTTTCCGAGATCGCGGCAGAGGCTGGAATCGGCAAGGGTACGATCTATGAGTATTTTTCCAGCAAGGAAGAGATTATCACGCAGACGCTGGTCTATGAACTGGAAACGACAGCGGAGGAGATTTTGGAGATGATACGGTCCGCCGGCAGTTTCGAGGGGATTGTCAGAAAACTTCTGGACTGGGTCGAAGAAAACTATGAGAGGAAAACTTCCTTTATGCGGCTGCTGCAGCTGATGGAGCGGATGGATGAAATTCCCGAATCCATTCGAAGAGAACTGAAAAAGCAGGGACACTCACCCTGTGACATCAATCATTACATGCTGCGTCTGGCGAAACGGGGGCAGGAGACCGGGGAACTGTCCGATGAGATCCCCTGTTCGATGCTGGCGTCTTCCATACTGGCTGCTCTCGTCATGTATCTCTCCTATCTGAACTTCCCGGAAGGGTATGGACGGATGGAGAGCGGGGAGGCAAAAGCATTTGTCTGGAAGAGTATCCAGGAGATATGCGGCAAAAAACCTTGACAAAAGAGAGAAAGATGATTATGATTAAGCAAGAAAAAGGTAGTGAGAAAGAGGAGTACATTTCAAAACCCTGACAGAGAGGAACGGCCGCTGGCTGGAAGCCGTACCGGGGAAAGTGGAAGTGGAAGGTAGCTTTTGAACCGGCCGGGTGAACGCCGTTTCAGGCAGTAAGCCGGCACGCCTCGTCCCGCGTTACGGGACTTAAGAGATGGAGTGTTATACTTCGAACAAAGGTGGTACCGCGATCATTCGCCCTTTACACAGATTGTGTAAAGGGCATTTTCTAATTTAACGGAGGAAATTATGAGTAAAGAATTGGCAAAGACATACGATCCCAAAGGGATGGAAGACCGTATTTATCAGAACTGGATGGATAAAGGGTATTTTCACGCAAAGGTAAATCCGGATAAAAAACCATTTACCATTGTCATGCCGCCGCCAAATGTTACGGGACAGCTGCACATGGGACATGCGCTGGACAACACCATGCAGGATATTCTGATCCGGTTCAAACGGATGCAGGGATATGAAACGCTCTGGCAGCCGGGAACAGACCACGCCGCGATCGCTACAGAGGTTAAGGTCACGGAAAGCCTGAAAGAACGCGGCATCGATAAAGATGAGATAGGAAGAGAAGAGTTTCTGAAATACGCCTGGGAGTGGAAGGAAGAATACGGCGGGAAAATTATCAACCAGCTGAAAAAGATGGGGTCCTCGGCAGACTGGGAGCGGGAACGTTTTACCATGGACGAGGGATGTTCCAAAGCGGTCGAAGAAGTTTTCCTGAAACTGTATGAGAAGGGTTATATTTACAGAGGGAGCAGAATCATTAACTGGTGCCCGGTATGTCAGACTTCCATATCGGATGCGGAGGTTGAACATGAGGAGCAGGCCGGACATTTCTGGCACATTAAGTATCCGGTAGTGGGTGAGGAAGGGCAATTTGTAGAGATCGCGACGACACGTCCGGAAACCATGCTGGGAGATACGGCGGTTGCGGTGAATCCGAATGACGCGCGTTATACGCACCTGATCGGCAAGATGCTGAAACTTCCGCTGACAGACCGTGAGATTCCGGTTGTTGCAGATGAGTACGTGGATCAGGAATTCGGGACAGGATGCGTGAAGATCACACCGGCGCATGACCCGAACGACTTCGAAGTCGGAAAACGCCATGACCTGGAAGAGATCAACGTCATGAATGACGATGCCACGATCAACGAGCGCGGCGGTAAATATGCCGGCATGAGCAGATATGATGCCCGCAAAGCCATCGTTGCAGATCTGAAGGAGCAGGGACTGCTCGTAAAAGTGACAGAACATGTGCATAATGTGGGGACACATGACCGCTGCAAGACGACGGTGGAACCGATGATCAAGCCGCAGTGGTTTGTGCGAATGAAAGAGATGGCGAAGGCAGCGATCGAGGTACTGGATACGGATCAACTGAATTTTGTTCCGGAACGTTTTGACAAGATCTACCTGCATTGGCTGGAAAATATCCGCGACTGGTGCATCTCAAGACAGCTCTGGTGGGGACATCGGATCCCTGCGTATTACTGTGATCAGTGCGGTGAAGTGGTGGTTGACAGGAAGACCCCGGACAGGTGTCCAAAATGCGGCTGTACACATTTTACACAGGATGAGGATACACTGGATACCTGGTTTTCTTCCGCACTGTGGCCGTTTTCGACTCTCGGCTGGCCGGAGCAGACACCGGAACTTGAGTACTTTTATCCTACGAATGTGCTGGTTACTGGGTATGATATCATTTTCTTCTGGGTTATCCGCATGGTATTCTCGGGTCTGGAACAGACGGGGAAATCACCGTTTGATCATGTGCTGATCCACGGACTCGTGAGGGACTCACAGGGAAGAAAGATGAGCAAATCTCTGGGCAACGGTATCGATCCGCTCGAAGTGATCGAACAGTACGGTGCGGATGCGCTGCGCCTGACGCTCATCACGGGAAATGCACCGGGAAATGACATGCGCTTCTACTGGGAGCGCGTTGAGGCGAGCAGGAATTTTGCAAACAAAATATGGAATGCTTCACGCTTCATCATGATGAATCTGGAAGAGGCAAAAATCGAGGAGCCGGAGCGCTTCCAGCTGAAGGTGGCGGACCGCTGGATCCTGTCGAAACTGAATACACTGACCAAAGAAGTGACAGAAAATATGGAGAAATTTGAGCTGGGTATCGCAGTTCAGAAGATTCATGATTTCCTGTGGGATGAGTTCTGCGACTGGTATATCGAGATTGCAAAACTGAGAATCTGGGCTGCGGAACACGATCCGGACAGCAGTGAGTATGCGCTGTGGACGCTGAAGACGGTACTGTCCCGTGCATTAAAACTGCTGCATCCTTATATGCCTTTTATCACGGAGGAAATATATGGAACACTTTGCCCTGAGGAGGAATCGATCATGATTTCCGAGTGGCCGAAGTTTAAGGAAGAGTGGCAGTTCCCGTATGCGGAAGAGATGATAGACAATGTGAAGGCAATCGTCAGGGGAGTGCGAAATATCCGTGCAGAGATGAATGTGCCGCCGAGCAAAAAAACGCGTGTTTACATTGTGTCGGAGGACGAAGGGCTGTGTGAACGCCTTGAGATGATGAAGGACACTTACGTGAAATTCCTGAGCGCCAGCCGGGTACGGATTCAGATGACCAGGAAGAATATCGGTGATGACGCCGTATCGATCGTAGTGCCGAATGCAGTTGTCTACCTGCCATTTGAGGAGCTTGTGGATAAGGAAAAGGAGAGAGAGCGCCTTCAGAAAGAGGAAGACCGTCTGAAAAAAGAGATCTCACGCTGCGAAGGAATGCTCAGAAATGAAAAATTCCTGAGTAAAGCGCCGGAATCAAAAGTTCAGGAAGAGCGGGAAAAACTGGAAAAATATGCCCGGATGTTGGAACAGGTGAAAGCAAGATTGGAGCAGTTATAAAATAAATGAAAAATTTCAAAGTCAATTGGGGGAAAGTGGTTAAGGTATGTAACTGGTTTTCGGTACCGCTGCAGTTTCTTGGGGTGTGCATATTGTATCTAATCATCGAGGCAATATGCCGCCACTCATTGTATGAAGCTGTTCAATTTATGACGGGAAGCAAACTTGTATTTCTGTACAATGCTTTTCTTATATTTGTCACGACAACGGTTGTCTATCTGACGAGAAGGAGGATATTTGCGCGGACAGTAGTCTTCGTTGTCTGGCTGATTCTCGGGATCATCAATGGTGTTGTGCTGGCATGCAGAGTCACGCCCTTTACGGGACCGGACTTGAAACTGATAACGGAAAGCCTCAGGATTTTGAATAAATACCTGTCGTTTGCAATGCTGATCATTGTGCTGGCTCTGCTGGTTCTTCTGATCTGCGGTCTCGTCTGGCTTGGGATCAAAGCGCCCAAATATCAGGGGAAAATGTATTATCGGATCAATATACCGCTTGTGCTTGCGGGCATAGGGGCATTTGTGATAGTGACGAATGCCGCGCTTGAAAAGCGTGTGCTTTCCAGCTATTTTGGAAACATAGCTTTTGCATATGAGGATTATGGATTTCCATACTGCCTGGGCACCACCTTCTTTAATGTGGGAATCAACTGCCCCAATGGTTACGGGGAAGATCTGATGCAGGAGATTGTCCAGAGCGAGGGGACGATCGAGCAGACCAGGCTTAGCGAGCCGGCGACAAATATCATTTTTCTGCAGCTGGAGTCTTTTTTCGATCCCGAGCTGGTTGAGTTTCTCAATATATCGGAGGATCCCATACCGAATTTCCGCAGGATGATGAAGGAATATACCTCAGGCTATTTCAAAGTGCCCTCGGTGGGAGCGGGAACGGCCAATACAGAGTTTGAAGCGATTACCGGTATGAGCCTGCACTATTTTGGACCGGGAGAATACCCATATAAGACGATTCTGAAAGAGAAGACGTGTGAAAGTATTCCGTATGTGCTGAAGGGGCTTGGGTACTCGACACATGCAATACACAACAATGAAGCCAACTTCTATTCCAGAAAAAGTGTGTTTGCAAATCTGGGATTCGAGACGTTTACGTCGGAAGAGTACATGCCGGATATTTCGGACACTACCGAGACGGGATGGGTGAAGGACCATATTTTGACGGATGAGATCATGAAGTGCCTGAAATCTACTGACAGCGCGGATTATATCTATACCATATCCGTACAGGGACATGGGGATTACCCCGCTGAACCAATACTTGAAGATCCGCAGATCACTGTCACAGGTGCCGAGAACCAGGAGAAAAATAATAACTCCTGGGAATATTATGTTAATCAGCTGAAAGAGATGGATGATTTCATTCAGGAGCTTGTGGAGACACTGGAGGACTATGATGAGCCGGTGGTACTGGTGATGTACGGAGATCATCTGCCGACGATGGGACTGACAGCCGAGGATGTCGAAAACCGTTACCTGTTTCAGACGGAATATGTCATGTGGGACAATATTGGACTGAAGAAAAAGGATGTCAACCTTGCTGCCTATCAGATGGGCGCAGAGGTGCTGGACCGCCTGAATATCCATGAGGGAACGATCGTTAATTACCACCAGAACCGCAGGAAGACTCAGAATTACCAGGTTGATCTCGAAGCAATGCAGTACGATATTCTATATGGTGAGCAGTATGTTTATCAGGGGCAGGACCCGTTTATGCGGACGAAGCTGAAGCTGGGGGCTGTGCCGGTAGTCTTTTCCGCAATTACGAAACTTTCGGATGGGACTTATTATATAACGGGAGAGAATTTTACGGCGTCCAGCAAACTGGAAATCAATGAAGAGCTGATAGAAGATACGTATTTTATCGGTCCGAATACACTGATGGTACGCGAGGTGGAGATTGCTGACGGTGATGTGCTTGATGTTGCACAGCAGAGCAACAGTTCGACGCGCCGTGTGCTTAGCAGAACGGGTACGATCACATATGAAGAACCGAAGGCAGACGGGGCGCTGCCGCCGGAAGACGGACAGCCGTAGAGGAAACGCCGGGGGTTTATGCAAAAAAAGAATCTGAAGACTGCAGAATGATACTGTGTCTGAAGATTCTTTTTTGCTTTACCGGGATACTCAGTCTTTCCGGGGCGGAGCTGTCGTACCGCGCAGGGAGAGCGAGGTGCCGAGATAGGTCCTCTGAACGTCGTGGGTTCCGGAGGTCATCAGATAGTGCAGTCTTTCAATGGACAGTTCCCCCAGACGTTCCGCGCTGATGTGGACGGAAGTCATTGCAGGAGAGGTCATATGGCATACATTGGAATCGTCAAAACCTACGACTGAGATATCTTCGGGGACTTTCAACCCTTTTTGTATCAGGGCAAAGACAACGGCAGCCGCCATAATATCATTGCCTGCGACGATAGCGGTAGGCAGAGATGAGCGCTGGCTCAGCAGTTCCAGAAAATTCTTCTGCAGGTCTTTCTGAAAATAATCCAGGTGATAAAGAAATTCTTTCTGAAAAGGAAGTTCCAGCTTTTCCAGCATATGAATAAAATTAATTTCGGTATCCAGGTGAGTGCCGTATTCCTGTTGGCTGGTGACATAGCCGATATTCGTATGTCCGAGCTCTTTTAAATGCGATAATGCCTGGTAACACCCCATCTCTCCGTCGACATTGAAGCAGTTGACGGAACAGCCGCTGAACACCCGGTCTACGACGACGAGGGGGATTGGAAAATTTTCAAAGCGGTGGTAATCTCTGTGCTTATATTCTGTTCCCAGAAATACAATGCCGTCGCAGTTCGTGTTCCGGGCGTCTTCCAGAATCTGGTTTAATGTTTCGTAACTGGCATTGGCGATCGACAGGGAGTACTGCTTCTGCCTGCATGCATGCTCTACACCTTCCATTACGCGTGTGCTGAATTCATTGCGCATATAAGGAGTCCAGGAAGGATCCCGGTAGTAGAGATAGAGAATACGCTTTTGAGCAGCCTCTTCCTTTTTACGGATGGAATAACCATTCTGAAGCAGCAGGTCAGTAATCTGGGTGCGGAGTTCCGGCCTGACCCCGGGCTTGTCATTTAAAACCAGTGAAACAGCAGCTGGAGAGACGCCAGCAGCTTCGGCGATTTTCCTTACAGTCATTTTCATAGATTTCTGAAGCCTCCCATTTAGTTCATTCTTATTACACATCATAACATACAATTTGTTTGCAATCCATACTAAACGTTTAGAAAAATGTAAAATAATATAAATGCAGTATTTTGATGATTTTACTGAATCTGTGCAAGAATCTGAATTGACATGATTCTTCATCTGTATTACTCTAAAAATATCAAACATTCATTGGTAGTTTACCGAAGATGGTGTTTAGGGGTGTTTTTAAACAAACATTAAGAGTATAGGAGGTATGAAGTGTTATGTATCTGAAGTATGGTATGGTAGGCGGGGGTAATGGAGCTTTTATCGGAGATGTACACAGAAGAGGAGCTTTTTTGGGAGGATTTGCGAAACTGACAGCCGGATGCTTTACGAGAAATCCGGAAAAAAATGCGCAGGCCGCAGAAGAATGGAATGTGGAGGATAGGAGCCGCGTGTATGCCAATTATAAAGAGATGGCAGAAGCGGAAAGCTCCCGCGCGGACGGCATTGATTTTGTTGCTATTACAACACCGAATGATACCCATTATGACATTGCGAGGACGTTTCTGGAAAAGGGAATCCATGTAATCTGTGACAAGCCGGTCACATCGACGGTTGAGCAGGCGAAGGAGCTGAAGAAACTGGCGGAAGAAAACAATCTTTGTTTTGCTGTCACCTATTCTTATCACGGGTATGCGATGGTGCGTCAGGCAAGAGAGATGATTGAGGCAGGAAAAATCGGAGAAATCGTGTATGTGACAACAGAGTATCCGCAGGACTGGCTGCTTCTGGGGCTGCGTGATGAAGAGACACGTAAAAAAATGTGGCGGATCGATCCGGAGCGGGCGAATGGGTCGCTGTGTACTGTGGATATCGGGACTCATCTGGAATCTCTGATCCATGCCGCCACAGGACTGGAAATTACAAAAGTACTGGCACGCTTTGACAATACGGTGGACGGATTACCGCTTGAAACGAACAGCAATGTGATGCTGCAGCTCAGCAACGGGGCTTCGGGAAATCTGTGGTCTTCCATTGTAGCAATCGGTCATGATGCAGATGTACGCATCCGTATCTATGGAACCGAAGGAAGCCTGGAGTGGTATCATGGTAAACAGGGACTGCTGAAATTTGCACGTCTTGGAGAGCCGGTTCAGTATCTGGCTATGAACCGTGATTACAATGGGGAGCAGAGTCTTGGCATGTCGCATTTGCCGGCAGGTCACCCGGAAGGATATTATGAGGCGTTTGGAAATATCTATGAAGCGTTTTGCCGGGATGTCATTGCAAGAAAAGATGGGGCGACGGAGAAACAATACATTTATCCGGACATTGAAGACGGTATTAACGGTGTTCGATTTGTCGATGCCTGTGTCGAAAGCAATGCAAACGGTAACGTATGGGTGGAGATCTGACCCTGCTCAGAATGTAAACAGCAAAGGGACCGCGCGTTTTTCAAAGCGCGGTCTTTTTTTGATGTGCTGGGTCCGTGTTGGGAAAACAGCAGAAAACTTTAATGAAATGCTTGTAAATATAATTGTATTTTTGCTGAAAAAAGATTAATATAGAACACGTAAAGGAAAGAAAAAATATATTATGAATGAACAGTTTAATGTATTAAGTGAATGAAAATGCTAAAACCACTTAAAATCCATTGACATATATCAGACACTATATTATATTAAATAAAAAAGAAGATAAACATACAAGAACAGAATGTTGATAGTTTAATGAAAAGCCTATTGACTAATTTACTCTATATAATTCTCATGTGCAAAAGACATCGGATCCTACACCGATGTCTTTTGTTTTTTTTTGATCTTTTTCCGATCCGAGTATGATTTTGAGGCGGTTTTAAGGCAATGAAGTGAATATGATGAAAAAAACGGCGCTATTAAACAGTTTAATGTATATAATAAACAATTATAAAAAACTACATGTTTTTTTATTGACTGCAAGCGAGTTTAATGTTATATTATAAACACAAGATAAACAAAGTAAAAACTGATAAACGGTTAAACAGCACAAAAACATAAACAATGGACGGAAGCGTCTTAAAAATTTAAATTCTATTTATGAGGAGGAATTGATTATGAAGGCAAGAGTACTGGGTATGACAATGGCAGGTGTTGTTATGGCGGGTATGCTTAGCGCCTGCGGAACGGAAAGCGCTGCAGGTAACGAGGAGGTGAGCGGTGTGATCGGGTATCTGTGTTATGACATGGATCAGGACACGGAAGCGTTTGCGGATGAACTGAGCGCAGAAGCAGACAGCCTGGGCTACGGCTGCCGGATCATAAACCTGGCCGGAAATGACAGGAAACTGGTGTCGGAGTGTATCGGGATGCTGAATGAGAACGTGGATGTGCTGGTCGTGACGCCGGATAAGTCCGTTGACGCGCAGCCTGTCGCGGAAGCCGCACACGATAACGATGTTTCCGTCGTTCTTAATGGGTTTGGAAGCAGTGCCGTAGACTATGACAGGCTTGTCAGTACGACAGGGTATGCCGGAGGAAAGGCTGCAGCGGAATCTGCGGTTGAACTGATGACAGGCGGAAATTAATAGAAGAAAGTCAAAAGTTGCGACATAAACCACTTGCAAATAACCACCACTTATTATAATGTATAAGAGTCAAAAGTTTTTGACGCAAATACATGTAAAGTGGTGGTTTTTTGAATTATACAGAAGCAGTAACTTATATAGAACAGATTCCGCGATTTGCGATTAAAGAACCGCTTGCTCATGCAAAAGAACTTCTTCGCCGTGTGGGAGACCCGCAGAATACCATGAAGGTAATTCATGTGGCAGGGACGAATGGGAAAGGCAGCGTATGTGCGTATCTGGCATCGATGCTGCGGGAAGGCGGACTTTCCTGCGGCTTGTTTACGTCTCCGCATCTGGTGAGGATGAATGAACGTTTTCGTGTGAACGGCGAAATGATGGACGATGAATCCTTTGTCAGGCTGTTTGGCAGGGTAAAGCAGGTGACAGACGAGTTTGTGGCAGAAGGCCTGGAACATCCAAGCTACTTTGAGATCCTGTTTGCAGTAGGGATGCTTTATTTTCAGGAACAACAGGTGGAGTACGCTGTGCTGGAAACCGGACTGGGCGGCAGGCTGGATGCGACGAATACGGTTTTGCACCCTCTTGCATGCATTATCACATCGATCAGTCTCGATCATACAGAATATCTGGGAGATACGGTGGAAAAGATAGCCGCCGAAAAAGCCGGCATTATCAAACCGGGGGTCCCCGTGATATTCGATGGATGCAGTCCGGATGCGGCAAAGGTGATAAAAAGACGTGCGGATGAGCTTGCAAGCCCCGCATTTATGCTGGAGGAATCCATGTATGAGGTGGTCAGCAATACGCCGGAGGGGATCAGGTTTCTCTTTGGCGGTGAGGATGAGCTGACGATTCCGTATGTGGCGGCATATCAGATGATGAACGCATCTCTGGCATATTTTACGATGAAGATTCTGAAAAATACACATGGCCTGACCGACGAGGTACTCAGAAGGGGAATTGCCGCGACGAAGTGGGAGGGGCGCATGGAAACGATACTTCCCGGAGTGATCGTGGACGGGGCGCACAACGAAGACGGTGTCCGCAGGTTTGTGGAGACGGCTGTTCACTTTAAGCAGAACTATAAGATTACTATTTTATTTTCTGCGGTTGCAGACAAGCGGTACCGGGGAATGATCGCTGAGATCTGCCGGCGGATTCGCCCGGATGCTGTTGTGTCGACACAGATTGAAGGCGAACGCATCGTATCAGCCGGAGAGCTCGCAGAGGAATTTCGGAAGAACGGGTGCCGCATGGTATATGTGCAGCCTGATATTGCGAAGGCGTTTGATGAAGCCCGTGCGATGAAAGGAGACGGTCTTCTGTTCTGTGTGGGGTCCCTGTATCTGGTGGGAGAGATCAAGAAGTGTCTAAGGAGATACGAAAATGATAAATTATGAAGAGGAACTGAAAAAATTCAAACCGAGTCTGGATGTGGATGAAGTGGAGAATGCCGTATACAACAGAGATCTGACCGATGTGATCGATATTCTGAAAGAGATGCTGGATGCGGGCGGACAGACAAAGACGAAGAAAGAGTGAGAGGAATACAGATGAATTGTATGAACTGCGGTGCTCTGTTGAATGAATCCTCACACTGCCCGAAGTGCGGGTTCGATGTAGTGGTGCAGAAAAAAGCATATCTCCTTTCGAATCTGTATTATAATCAGGGACTTGAAAAAGCGGAAATCCGGGATTTATCCGGATCAATCGATTTGCTGAAACGGAGCCTGAAATTTAATAAGCTGAATATACAGGCGAGAAATCTGCTGGGACTGGTGTATTTTGAGACAGGAGAGGCTGTCTCGGCACTGAGCGAATGGGTGATCAGCAAGAATATTATGCCGGAGGGGAACATAGCAGCCGAATATATCGACAGGCTGCAGGCGAATGCCAACAAGCTGGACGGAATCAACCAGACCATAAAGAAATATAATGAGGCACTGGGCTGCTGCAGGAACGGAAGTTCTGATGTAGCGGTGATTCAGCTGAAGAAGATTCTGACGCAGAATCCCAAGCTGATCAAGGCGTATCATCTGCTGGCACTTAATTATATTCATGAGAAGGAATACGAGAAGGCCAGACGGATTCTCAAGAAGGCGGCAAAAATTGATAAGACAAACTCCACGACGCTGCGTTTTCTCAGGGAAGTTGATGAACAGACCGGCACGCATACAAATCTGGAATCCAGATGGAACTTCAGGAGAAATAAGCGTGAAGAACGGGAAGAGCAGATGATTGTCAATGATGTGATTCTGCCGCCTGCCTTCAGAGAGAGCTCCGTGTTCTCCACGGTTTTGAATATCGGCTTCGGGCTAGTCGTGGGAGCGTGCGTTGTATGGTTTCTGTTTGTTCCGGCGAGGGTGCAGAGCATTAATCGTGAGGCCAATCAAAAGGTTACAGAGTACAGTAACACGATGGCCAGCCAGGCGGCTGAGCTGTCTAAGATGGAAGATAAGATCAGGGAATCGGAAGAAACTGTAACATCTGCACAGGATCAGATCTCCCAGGCGGATGAGCGCGTGACCAGTTATGAAAATCTGATCAAGGCGTGGAGCGCATATCAGGAAGAAAATTATACAAACGCGGCAAATTCACTTGCCGAGGTGAACGTGGAGCTGTTGTCGGTAGATGCTAAGGCGATCTATGACAGTATCTACGCGGATATCAGGTCCACACTGTTTTCTAAATTTAAAACTGCAGGAATTGAGGCATTTGACCAGCAGGATTATGCGACGGCTGTCACACAGCTGGTGCAGGCTTTGGAGATCGATGAAACGGACTATGAAGTACTGAATGTTCTGGCGCATTCTTACCGCGAAAGCGGTGACACACAAAATGCATTGAAATATTTTCAGGAGATCATTAAACAGAATCCGGATACGCGGCGTGCGTCAAGTGCACAGGCATACATCGATGCCATCAACAGCGGCCAGGATATCCTGGACGCGGACGAGAACGGCCAGGCGCCCGCCGGAGGCGGTGAAGAAGATGCGCAGGGCGGATCCGGGGAAGAACCTCAGTCGGGTAACGAAGAAGACGAAGGAAGCCCGGAAGAGGATACAGGTGAGGGGGACGGCTCTCCCACAGATCCGGGAAATGAAGGCAATACCGGGGACAACTACGAAGAATAGAGAAACCTCTAAAACGGGGATGCGCAGGAGACTGCGTATCCCCGTTTTGATACGAATGGGTTTTGGGTAAAAAATTAAATAAGGGGAGTATGGGATCGTATGGATGACATGTTTCGGGTAAGTGGGACGAACCTTACAGTTTTCGTTCCGAAAGAATTGGATCATCATATTGCGGAAATGCTGAATCAGAAGACGGACTGGATCATGGAGCAGAAGAATATACGGCGAATTGTCTTTGACTTCAGGGAGACAGACTTCATGGACAGTTCGGGGATCGGAGTGATCATGGGAAGGTATCGGAATATCAACCTCATCGGCGGAAAAGTGGAGGCGGTGCATGTGAATGACCGGATTGATAAACTGCTCCATATGTCAGGGATCTACAAACTGATATCGATCAGCAGGGAGAAAAAATGGAATATCAAGGGGAATCAGAAAGGGGAACAGTATGGAGAACACGAATGAAATGAGCATTGAATTTGACAGCCGCTCCTGCAATGAAGGGTTTGCCAGAGTGGCGGTTGCGGCATTCTGCACGCAGTTGAATCCTACACTCGAGGAGGTCGCAGATGTAAAAACGGCGGTATCGGAGGCAATCACAAATTCAATCATTCATGGATACGAGGGTGAGGTACATAAGATCAGGATTGAATGTAAGACGGTAGGTCACGAATTATATCTTACGGTGATCGATCATGGAAAAGGAATTGAAGATGTAAAAAAGGCGATGGAACCGCTTTTTACAACAAAACCGGAGTGGAACAGATCCGGTATGGGATTTGCTTTTATGGAAGCCTTCATGGACGAGGTCGTTGTGGTATCGGAGCCCGGAAAAGGGACGGAGGTTCACATGAAAAAGACAGTCGGAAGCCGTATTGGTGAGTTTCCGGAATGAGAAGGAGGAAGTATGGAGCATACCCTTGCCCTGATTGAATTGGCGCACGAAGGGGATAAGGAAGCGAGAGATACGATTATTAATGAGAACATGGGACTGGTCTGGAGTATTGTGAAACGGTTTGCAAACCGTGGGGTCGATATGGAAGATCTGTTTCAGATAGGGTGCATCGGACTGCTGAAAGCTGTGGATAAATTTGACCTGAGTTATGAAGTCAGATTTTCCACCTATGCAGTACCCATGATCGCGGGGGAAATGAAGCGTTTTCTCCGGGATGACGGAATGATAAAGGTCAGCAGGTCGCTGAAGGAAACAGGACATAAAGCGTATGCTGCAAAAGAACAGCTGGAAAAGCAGATGGGCAGAGAACCAACACTTTCTGAGATTGCCGCTGCGATTGAGGTGCCGGAAGAAGAGCTGGTGGAAGCCATGGATGCAGGGGCTCAGATCGAGTCTCTGCAGCAGACCATCTATCAGAGCGAAGGCAACAGTATAGAACTGATGGACAAGCTGAAAGAGGAAGGCGACAGTCAGGAGACTGCACTGGATCGGATTGTCCTGACGGAGGTTCTCGGAACTCTGAATGCAAAAGAGCGTGAACTGATCTATAAAAGATATTTCCAGGATATGACACAGACGGCTATCGCCAGGGAAATGGGGATGACGCAGGTACAGGTATCCAGAATGGAAAAAAAGATTTTATTGGGATTACGGGGAAAGTTGTTGTGACTTTCTCCGTATATTTTTTTGCAAAATCTTAATACTAAATGAAGTACAAATAGAATGCGCAGAAAGAAGGGAAAGTATGACACGGAAACGGATAGTGGTTTGGCTGGTAGTGCTCGTGCTGACGTGCGCGGCAGGAATTGGCTGTTATCTATGGCAGCGGGGAAATGAAAAAGAAAAGTCCGGAGGCATGCTGGTGGAACGGATGATGGATGAGGATGTGGCTATATGAGTACGATGCTTTATTTGCAGACGGATAAGAATATCAGGGTGAGCAGTCCGGATGTTTACCTGAAGGACATTGCGAATCTCTCGTGCAGTGATCCGGCGGTGCTGGCCAAAATGCAGGCGCTGAAAATACGGACGATCAAAGAGGAGCAGTATGGGCGCTATCCCATGGCGGTGACTGATATCGTGAAAAAGATACAGGCTCTGGACTCCAATGTCGATGTGACTCATATTGGAGAGCCTAATTTTATCATGACATTTGAAGACCCATCGAAAAAGCGCCGGCTGATAAGTGTGATAAAAATTATTTTTGTGTGTATTGTGACCTTTATCGGCACGGCATTTTCGATTATGACGTTCAACTCGGATGTGGATATTCCCAAGCTTTTTGAAGAAATTTATGTCGAGTTTACCGGAATGGAATATACGGGATTTACAGTCCTTGAGATATCGTATTCGATCGGCATCGGTCTTGGCGCCGTGTTCTTTTTCAACCATTTTGGAAAACGAAAACTTACTCAGGATCCGACACCGATGGAGGTTGAGATGCGTACGTATGAGGATTCAGTGGATACGACGATCATAGAGCAGGAGGAGCGGAAAGGGAAGGAATAGCGGAGTATGTATGTGGTACTGGGTTTTTTGGGGCTGTGTTTTGGAGGTGTGATTGCGAGCGGAGTCGTGGCGTTTATCATCAGCCTGGGGATTGTACCCCGCTATGCGGGCATCACGAGAACCGCCAATCATATCATGCTGTATGAAAATATGGCTATCCTGGGTGCGGTGATCGGTAATGTTATGTGCTTTCTTCCGGTGGGGATTCCGTTTGGCTGGATCGGTCTGCTGGTGTTCGGAACATTTTCCGGTATTTTCCTGGGGAGCTGGATCGTTGCGCTTGGTGAAGTGGTGGATATCTATGCAATCATGTTTCGGAGAACCGGAATTGTAAGAGGCGTTGCGTTTGTGATTATCAGTATGGCGCTTGGAAAGGTGCTGGGTTCATTGTGGTTTTTTTATAAAGGATGGTGATAACATGGAAAGTCTGAAGACAGAAGCAAGTAAAAAGGAGTATGAGAAATATGTCAAAGAGGTGACACCGGTACACAGCCTGCCTGCCAATATGCTGAAAGCTTTTATCGTCGGCGGCCTGATCTGCGTGTTGGGGCAGTTCCTGCTGAATATGGCACAGGGGCAGGGACTTGACAAAGAGAAGGCAGCAGCCTGGTGTTCGCTGATCCTGGTGCTATTGAGCGCAGTGCTCACGGGACTGAATATTTACCCGAAACTCGCAAAGTTCGCAGGAGCAGGAGCGCTTGTGCCGATTACCGGATTTGCTAATTCTGTAGCTGCGGCAGCGATCGAATATCAGACGGAGGGCGAGGTCTTTGGCAAGGGCGCCAAGATTTTTTCTATCGCTGGCCCCGTTATTTTATACGGTATCACAAGTTCATGGATCATAGGTCTGATCTACTGGATATTGAAAATCTGTGGTGTCGTGGGCTGATCTGTACAAGATTGGATACATTTCATTGCGAAGAGTCCGGTTCCCCGGACTTTTTGTACTGTAAAAAAGAGATTGCCTGTGGTTATGTCAGGATAAATTTGATACAATAATAGTGTTTGAAAGACTTGATTTACAGGAGGATAAAGATATGCAGCTGGCAGTTATCACGGCGTTTGGAGTGGGAGGAGCTACCATTGCCGGCGTTTTGATTGGTTTTTTATTTCGCAGGATACCGCATCGGTTCAATGATATCATACTGAGTTACGCGGCCGGGATCATGCTGGGGGCGGCGGTGCTTGGACTGATTGTTCCGTCTCTGGAAGAGGGTAATGTCTGGGTTTCGCTTCTGGGGATCCTGACGGGAGCAGTGTTTCTTAACTTTGCGGACCGTCTGACACCGCATCTACACCGCATTACGGGAATGGACCAGGAGGCGCACGCTGACAGACAGAGTCAGCTCAATAAAGTCATGCTCTTCGTGATGGCAATCGCCATTCATAATCTTCCGGAGGGGATTGCTGCCGGGGTTGGATTTGGCACGGAAAATATAGGGAATGCGATAACAGTAGCGATAGGAATCGCGCTTCAGAATATCCCGGAAGGAATGGTGATCGTGTCTCCGCTTATCATGGCAGGCGTCCCTAAATTTCGAGTCTTTGTCATCGCGTGTTTTACCGGGGTGATTGAGATCTTTGGAACGATGATCGGCTTTGGCGCGGTGACAGTCGCGAGTGCAATCCTTCCGTTTGCCTTGGCGTTCGCAGGAGGCACGATGATCTATGTGGTGAGCGATGAGATGATACCTGAGACTCACAGTCATGGGTATGAGAGGCAGGCAACCTACGCATTGCTGTTTGGGTTCATGACGATGATTCTGATGGACTGGTATATATGAGAAAAGGAGAATGATATGGAAGAGGTATTTATTATGGATCATCCGCTGATCCAGCACAAAATTTCGCGGCTGCGCGATGAGACGACGGGAACGAATGAGTTTCGCAAATTAGTGGAAGAGATCGGCATGCTGATGGGATACGAGGCGCTGAGGGACCTGAAAATGGAAAAGATTACGTTAAAGACGCCGATCGAGGAATGTGAAGCGCCTGTCATTGCCGGAAAGAAACTGGCGATTGTGCCGATCCTGCGTGCGGGGCTTGGCATGGTGAGCGGTATGCTGGCACTGGTACCGTCTGCGAAGGTGGGACATATCGGGCTTTACCGCGATCATGAAACTCATGAACCGCATGAGTACTACTGCAAATTACCGGATCCCATCGAGGAGAGGGTGATTGTTGTCCTAGATCCGATGCTCGCGACCGGAGGGTCGGCGGAGGCTGCGATCAATTTTGTAAAGCGGCACGGCGGGAAGAAGATAAAGTTCATGTGTATTATTGCGGCTCCGGAAGGGGTAAAACGCCTGCAGAAAGCACATCCGGATGTACAGATCTACTGCGGGTGCGTAGACCGGGAACTGAATGAGGATGCGTACATATGCCCGGGACTTGGGGATGCCGGAGACCGTATCTTTGGGACAAAATAGATTGTGCTGTATGATTCTGCCGGAAATGAGAGATACTAATTCCAGAACAGGAATTAAAGGCAGGGTTGAATATGAAACAGACAATTGGAAAACAAAGCATTGAATTGAAAAAAGAGGTATACGTACAAAGCGGCGCTTCCATTGTGGGCAGCAAAGAGAAGGAAGGGCCGCTTGGCCTGTGCTTTGACTGCGCAAAAGAAGACCCGATGCTTGGGATGAACAGCTGGGAGGAGGCCGAGAGCACGCTCCAGAAAGAGGCGGCGGAACTTGCGGTCCAAAAGGCGGGGATGCAGAACAGTCAGATTCGCATGATTTTTGCCGGAGACCTGCTGGCGCAGTCGATTGCATCGAGTTTTGGGAACGTCACTCTCGGGATACCGCTGTACGGCCTGTACGGGGCCTGCTCCACAATGGGGGAGGCGCTGTCGCTTGGCTCAATGGCGATTGCCGGAGAATACGCGGATTACGTACTGGCGCTTACATCGAGCCATTTCGGGAGTGCCGAGAAGGAATTTCGTTTTCCGCTTGAGTACGGGAATCAGAGGCCTCTTTCGGCGGCATGGACGGTGACAGGAAGCGGCGCATGTGTGCTTGGTACGAAAAAGAGCAGGGTAAAGATCACAGGAATCACAACTGGTAAAATCGTAGATTACGGACTGAAAGACTCTCAAAACATGGGGGCCTGCATGGCTCCGGCCGCATGTGATACCATCTTCTGCAATCTGAAAGATTTTATCAGAACACCGGAGGACTACGATCATATCATAACCGGAGACCTCGGTTATGTGGGCCAGAGAATCCTGCTGGATCTGCTGAAGGAAAAAGGATGTGATATCCACAGGCAGCATCTGGACTGCGGCATGCTGATCTACGATCAGGAAAATCAGGATACACATGCAGGCGGAAGTGGCTGCGGCTGTGCGGCAACGGTTTTTGCATCATATATTTTACCTAGGCTCGAGAGCGGTGAGTGGAAACGGATTCTGTTTGTTCCGACGGGAGCTCTGCTGTCTAAAGTCAGTTTTTATGAAGGGCAAAGTGTTCCGGGGATCGCGCATGGTGTTGTGCTGGAACATGTGGAAGCGTAAAGGAGGCCAAAGGATGGATTATATCAATGCATTTTGGGTAGGAGGGCTGATCTGTGCACTGGTACAGATCTTGCTGGATCGTACGAAGCTGATGCCCGGCCGTGTCATGGTACTGCTTGTGTGCATCGGGGCGTTTCTGGGTGCGATAGGTGTATATGGACCGTTCCAGGAATTTGCGGGCGGAGGGGCGAGTGTACCGCTCCTTGGGTTTGGCAATGTGCTCTGGAAAGGGATCCGGGAAGCTGTGGATGCGGACGGATTCATAGGTTTATTTATGGGTGGTTTCAAGGCAGGAGCGGTGGGGACATCGGCCGCCTTGATCTTTGGATATCTGGTCAGTCTGGTGTGCAAACCCAAAATGAAGTCATAAAAACGATGCAGCCGGCTTGTCCGGTTGCATTTTTTATAAAGAGTATGGTATGATAACCGAAAAGAGCCGGGATAGTGACGGTATACGAAGAGAAGAAGAGAGGACAGGATATTGCAGCAGGAGCTTTCCAGAACAGAAGTTTTAATAGGGAGCGAAGGGGTACGGCAGCTTGGAAGGATGAGAGTAGCTGTCTTTGGCCTGGGGGGAGTCGGGTCATACGCTGTTGAGGCATTGGCGAGGTGTGGGATCGGTTCGCTGACGTTGGTTGATCACGATGTGATTTCGGCCACGAATATTAACCGGCAGCTGTTTGCGCTGCACTCAACGATCGGAAAATTGAAGACTGAGGTGGCGAAAGACAGGGTGCGCGATATAGATCCGGATATGCTGGTGCATACATATCAGACGTTCTATAATGAGGAGACCGCCGGACTGTTCGATCTTGAGTCATTTGATTACATTGTCGATGCGATTGACACGGTGACGTCCAAGCTTTTATTGATTGAAAATGCGAAAAGAGCCGGGACGCCGATCATTTGTTCCATGGGGACGGGCAACAAGCTGGATCCGGGACGGTTTGAGATAACTGATATTTCAAAGACCAGTGTCTGCCCGCTGGCGAAAGTAATGCGCCAGGAGCTTAGAAAGCGCAGAATCAAAAAGGTGAAGGTGCTGTATTCGAAGGAGATTCCTGTAAAGAGGAGAACGGATACAAATGAGAAGAAAGGCAGTACGTCACATCCTGTTCCGGGAAGCATATCATTTGTTCCATCAGCAGCAGGACTGATGCTGGCCGGTGAAGTCATTCGCGATTTACTGAGTCAAAAAAGCATAAAATAAAGGTTCTGGCGATAAAGTATATAGAGGACAGCGGAGAAAAAAATCAGTGGAAGGCAGAGGAAACGATTTGAAGGAATCGATATATGAAAGATTGTGTGCGGTTGTCGGTGAGGATTTTGTGAAGCAAAAGGAGCCCATGAAAAATCATACGACGTTCCGTATCGGAGGACCGGCGGATTATTTTGTGAATCCGCAGAACGCCGGGCAGACAGCCGGGATTCTGAGGCTGTGCAGGGAAGAGGAGATACCTGGCTGCATTATTGGGAATGGAAGCAACCTGCTTGTCAGCGATGATGGGTATCGGGGTGTGATTATCCAGCTCTATAGAAATATGAGTGAGATTGTGGCGGAAGGCACCCGGATCAGGGCGCAGGCGGGGGCTCTTCTCTCTCAGATCGGAAACAGGGCCCTGGAACTCGGACTCACCGGCATGGAATTTGCCGCGGGAATACCGGGAACGGCCGGAGGTGCGGTTGTTATGAATGCCGGTGCATACGGCGGTGAGATGAAAGATATTCTTGCGGAAGTGACGGTATTGAATCGGGACGGGGAGATTCTTACGATTCCGGCAGACAGGCTGGAACTGGGTTACCGCACCAGCATCATCAAAAAAGAACAGTATATTGTTCTGGAAGCAGTGTTTGAACTGGAAAACGGTGATACATCACAGATCCGTGAGCGGATGGATGAGCTGAAAAGGCTGAGGTGTGAAAAACAGCCGCTTGAATTTCCGAGCGCAGGCAGCACATTTAAGAGACCGCAGGGATATTTTGCGGGCAAACTCATCATGGATGCCGGTCTTCGGGGATACCGTGTCGGCGGCGCCATGATTTCTGAAAAGCATTGTGGTTTTGTCGTGAACGTGCAGGATGCTACAGCTCGTGACGTGCAGGAGCTGATGGAGCATGTGAGAAAAGAAGTAAAAGCACAGTTTGGAGTGGAATTGGAACCGGAAGTCAGGTTTTTGGGAGAATTTCATTAAAAGAGGAGAGCGTATGCGCTTTGTGATTGTGACCGGTATGTCGGGGGCTGGTAAAAGTACGGCGTTGAAAATGCTGGAAGATGCGGGATACTTTTGCGTGGATAACCTCCCGATCGCACTGATGGAGAAGTTTGCACAGTTTGCTGTGGAGAGTGTTCCGGATGGAATACAGAAGGTTGCATTGGGCGTGGATATCCGCAGCGGAGAGTCGCTTGATGCACTGGAAAAGATTCTGGAAAATATGGCAATGAATCATTTGAATTATGAAATTCTGTATTTGGATGCGGATGATGATGTGCTGATCAAACGGTACAAGGAAACACGCAGAAGCCATCCCTTGGCCGGGACGGGGCGTGTGGAGACGGGGATCAGCAGAGAACGAAACAAGCTGCAGTTTCTTAAGACACACGCAGACTATATACTGGATACGAGCAGGCTGCTGACAAGAGAACTGAAAGCCGAACTGGATAAGATATTTGTTAAGGATCAGAAATTTAAAAGCCTGATGATTACAATTCTTTCCTTTGGATTTAAATACGGGATACCGGAGGATGCAGATCTCGTGTTCGATGTCCGGTTCCTCCCCAACCCGTATTATCTGGAGGAGCTGCGGCCTTTGAGCGGAAATGATGTGCCGGTCAGGGATTATGTAATGGGGTTTGAAGTCGCGGTTCAGTTTCTGGATAAACTTGATGATATGATAAGATTTCTGATTCCGAATTATATAGTAGAGGGAAAAAATCAGCTGGTCATCGCTGTGGGATGCACCGGTGGGAAACATCGATCTGTAACGCTGGCTAACGAGCTGTTTTACAGGCTGTCGGGTGAAGAGGAATACGGACTGAAAATAGAACACCGGGACATAGGAAAGGATATTGTGGCAAAGCCTCTGTGATCAGGTGCGGTATTTGGAAAGAAGGATGAACATGTCTTTTTCGGGGGATGTAAAGGAAGAGTTATCAAAACAATTCAATGCGGCAAGGCATTGCCAGATTGCTGAGATCGCAGCGATCATCAGCATGTGCGGTGAGGTTCTGATCTCGGAAGAAGACCGGTATTCGGTAAAAATACATACGGAAAATGTGGCTGTTGCGAGAAAATGCTTTACAATCTTGAAAAAAGGATTTAAGATAGATACTGAAATTGTGATTCGGCGCAATCAGTATTTAAAGAAAAGTAACGTATATCTGCTTACGGTTTCATCGCATGAAGAGTCAATCCGGCTCTTGAAGGCCACCAAATTTCTGGGCGGTGATGGCATGCCGGCGGAAGATATTGCGCTGGTCAATCACCTTGTGGTACAGAGGAATTGCTGTAAAAGGGCATTCGTAAGAGGTGCGTTTCTGGCATCCGGCTCTCTGAGCGCGCCTGAGAAGTTTTATCATCT
Source organism: Ruminococcus gauvreauii (assembly GCF_025151995.1). NCBI lineage: Bacteria > Bacillati > Bacillota > Clostridia > Eubacteriales > Oscillospiraceae > Ruminococcus > Ruminococcus gauvreauii. Next base: position 870,272 of record NZ_CP102290.1, on the reverse strand, counting down.
GGAAATCGTATGTACAGCTATGGACAAGGCGGCGCAGCTTCAGGAGATTATCATGAGCCTCGGGATTGAGGCGAAAATTGTGAGCCGCAAGAAGTATTACGTTGTTTATATAAAGGAGGGGGCCCAGATTGTTGACTTTCTAGGCTTGATGGAAGCGAATGTTTCCCTGATGAATTTAGAAAACATCAGGATTCTCAAAGAAATGCGGAATAACGTAAATCGAAAAGTGAACTGTGAAACTGCGAATATCAATAAAACAGTTTCCGCAGCTGTTAAACAGATACAAGATATTGAATATATCCGGGACACGGCAGGACTTAACAGCCTGGCAGAGGGTCTGGAAGAAATAGCGGTTTTAAGATTGGAATATCCGGAGGCAACCCTGAAAGAGCTTGGCACCATGCTGACTCCTCAGGTTGGAAAGTCCGGGGTGAACCACAGGCTGAGAAAATTAAGTGAGATTGCTTCTAAGCTTAAGGAGAACAAGGAGGAGTTTTATTATGATTAAGAAACCAATTACGATTCAGCTGGCGAATGGACTGGAAGCCCGTCCCGTGGCGATGCTTGTTCAGGTTGCAAGTCAATTTGAAAGCGAGATTCAAATTGAGAGCGGAGTGCGGAGAGTCAATGCGAAGAGCATTATGGGAATGATGACTCTTGGGCTGTCAACGGGGGAAAGCGTCGTTGTGTATGCAGACGGCAAAGATGAAGAAGAAGCAATTCAGGGTATTGCGAAATATCTTTCGTCCCGTAAATAACTAAAATAAACCGGAAATCTAAAGAAGGCACCGAAAGCTGTGAAAAACAGTCTTTGGATGCCTTTTTTTCTGTCAGATGCTGTGATGGGCAGAGTTTCTGAGTTTCTGAGAGAGGTATGGATACAGGGCAATGATCCAGAAAACAACGATCAGATAGCGCAGTATGCCTGCGCATATGGAATCGCCCAGAATGGGTTTCAGCCCCTGCTGGAATGCGAGCGTGGTCAGAAGACCGATTACAAACTGCAGCAGTCTGCCTTTCCGGGTGTCCGGATATGTGAAGTTGATCCAGCGTCTTTCCACATAGAAACCGGATGCGAATCCCAGACCTGCCCCGCAGGCCTTGAAGCAGTCAGCAGCTTCGGAGGCAGGAAGAACTCCCGTATGGTATAAGCTGAAATTGTAAATGATAAGTACACAGGATGCCAGAATCATTATCAGGCTGATCATATGATCGTAACGGGTAGTGTCAAGCAGAGGACGTCCGTATTTCCATACGAGGGCTGATATGGCAAATGTTACTGCCATTGAGACCAGGACGTCTTTTGGGGTGTGTACACCGAGATAAAGCCTGGAAAAACCGATCAGTACGATCATGACAGCACACAGGATTCGCGGCGCTGTTTTCCTCGAGGAGAAGCCAAGTGTTGAAAACAGGGCGGTGCCGCTCTGCGTATGACCGCTTGGAAAAGAGTAGCCTGTCGCAGCGGGAACGGCAGATGATACAGGATGAAAATCCGCATCCAGCACCCAGGGACGGGGGATCCGAAACGTAACTTTCAGTCCCTGTATTGTGAGTCCGGAGATAAAATAGGTGAAACCAAGCGTGTAAGCCAGATTTTTGTCACGTCCCCAGTAAAACCAGCAGATCACTGCCACGACGATGGTTTCCTGTGCAAACAGGGTGATAAACTGAAACAGTACATCGAGCAGCGGTGTGCGGTGTTCAGCCAGTAATCGTAAAAAGTCCATATGTGAAATACTCCTTCTTCATGTTTTGCGGATCCAAAAATCACACTGTTTCATACGATATGAGACGTATGGTATTTTGGTCCTGATATCATTATATTATCAATAGAAAGGAAGAATGCGGAACCAGTATGTATAGAGGGGCTCGTATCCGAAGGAACGGTAAAGCGCTTCGGCTGGTTTGTTGCCGGAGACGACCTGAAGATAAGAGCGTGAGGCGCCCTGCCTCATTCCTTCCAGCAGGATAGCACTGCAGACGGCACGCGCATACCCGCGGCCGCGGAAGGCGGGATGGACGTGAATGGCATACAGGCCGACGAAATCCCGGTCCATGATGCCGAGTCCGGTCGCGGCGATTTTTCCGTCTGCGCTGATCGATGCGGCGATTGTGTCTTTGGGGATTGCACGGTACATCGATGGGACGATCTGACGGTGGGTGATATTGGTGGTGCCTTTCAATTCAAAAAGTCCGTTGATCCACTGCGGGGAGATTGTCTGCTCCAGCATAACTTCGGAAACTGAGCATCCGGGACTGAAGTGAGTGAGATCCAGCGTCATGACGTCTGTCGTATGTTCGACAGTATAACCGCGGCGTTCCAGTTCGCGGTCGAAGATCCTGTCGACGAGCGGACTTATTTTAAATATGGAAGGTGTTCCCCACTTGCGGTAGACCTGTTCGCAGTATTCGATTTTATCATCGATTGGAATGGTGGACAGTCCTATCTGTTCCACACTGTTTGTGCGGTGTGTATAAAAATAGGAAAACCGAAGCAGCCAGCCGTCGTATATTTGTATCTGATGTGAAGGCCAGGCGTTTAATGAGAGGTCTTCGATGGTTTTAATTTCAGAATTCATAATAGATATTACCTCCAGTTGAAGCTATTATAATTCATAATCATGTGTCGGGCAAGGTGCTTTCGGGCCTGTATGGGGTGTACGGAAGCAAATTTTATATATTTTTTTGTGTACAGAATCCAAATCTGATGTTAGAATAAAATGTAATGGGAATTCAAATACAAGGAGAGAATAAGAATGGCAAGATTTTTGAAATGGATTGTAAACATTATTCTGCTGCTTTCCATTGTGGTTGCGGGCGCACTGCTGATCCCGCCTCTGGCAGGGGTAACGACAGTAATCATCGATGAAGTGGATATGGATACGAACCTTGGCAAAGGATCCGTGACTTACGCGATAGATGACAAAGTTACAGAACTGGAAATTGGTGACGATGTACTTGTGTCTGAGAATGACAGTAATTACGTATATCGTGTCAAAAGCATAGATACCAGCGATGGCACATGTGTGCTTGAAGACACAAAGAACTCCAGTGCGGAGCCGGTTACGAAAACGTTTCGCTCAAATGTACCAAAAGTAGTGCTGAGCGTTCCGTTTATCGGCTATATCTCGATGGCGATGAAAAGTACGGAAGGGCTGATCATCATCGGTCTGGCCGTTGTATTTGTTGTGATTCTTTTTGTTCTGGCAGAACTCTGGCGCCCTGATGACGACGAGGAAGACGAAGAAGATGAGGACGAGGAAGAGGAGCGTGAGGCAGAACAGCCGGTAAGGCGCCCGGTTCATGTGGATATGTCCTCGCAGATCATGGAAGAGGCCAGCAATGCGATAGCGTCGGCAGTATCCAGCGTCGTTGAACAGGAAAGACTTCAGGGCGGAAGGTCAGAGACACCGTACGCCGAAGAAAATATTCTGGCAGACGCCTTTGAGACAGAAGAACTGGAAATCATTCCGGAGGAAGCTGAGGATAAGCCGGAGGCAGAACGGGCGGAAGAAGAATCAGAAGATGTTCTCGAGATTGAACAGCTTCTGCGTCAGGAAGAGGCACTTGTGTCAGGCGGTCGTGCCGGTGACGATAAGAGTACTGAAGCCGATCCGGAAGCGGTGTTGGAGAAGGGTGATGATCTTCGTGTTCTGATGGAGGAATTTGAAACGACGGATGAAGACGATATGTGGGCCCAACCGGAGATAGAAACGGCGGCGGAAACTGTCGAAGCGGCAGTACAACCAGTCGTGGAAGACGAGGAATCGGAGACGGAAGAAGAGCAGATGGAAGAAAGGACACTCGCCATGCCTGTATACACGGCGGAGGAATTGCTGAAAAAGGCAAAAGAGGACGGAGATGAGCCGGGCATAGTGAAAGATGACGACAGCGGAGTGACGATTCTGGACTATTCGGATTTGCTTTAATCGAAACATGAAAAAAAATCCGGAAAATGAAAAAAACCCCTTGCATTTGCGAGGGGTTTCGTTTATAATGATTCATGTTGTGACATTGATAGCTGTGAAGCGTGAGGTTGCTGCAGAAACTGCAGGTTTTCCGTGGAGCGAATGTCAAGTTAGAAAACTGGCGACAAGTCACTGTACAAGTTAAAAAAGTCCATTGTAAGAATGGAATGCCGCGTGTGATTTTAGGACACACCCGGGGATGTGTACAGTCACCGCTTGTCGTACTCGAAAAGTGCGAAAAGGAGGCGACTTTTTTTATGGCAAGTCAAGTAATGAGAATCACATTGAAAGCTTATGATCATCAGCTGGTTGATGCATCTGCAAGCAAAATTATCGAAACTGTAAAAAAGAATGGAGCAGTAGTGAGTGGACCGGTCCCACTTCCGACTAAGAAAGAGGTAGTTACAATTCTTAGAGCGGTTCATAAGTACAAAGATTCCAGAGAACAGTTTGAGCAGAGAACTCATAAAAGACTGATCGATATCGTTACACCAACTCAGAAAACAGTTGATGCATTATCCAGACTGGAAATGCCGGCAGGTGTATACATTGATATCAAAATGAAAAACAAAAAATAATGAAATGAAGTAAATTATCCTACAGGTTAATATAATGATTACATCGTGTATTGACTTTCTGTCTAGGATGATTGCACATCACAGTGTAATCCGCTGTAGATTAAGCAGGAGGTAAAGAAATGAAGAAAGCGATTTTAGCAACAAAGATCGGTATGACACAGATCTTCAACGAAGACGGAGTATTAACTCCGGTAACTGTGCTGCAGGCTGGACCTTGTGTGGTGACACAGGTAAAAACAGTTGACAATGACGGATACAGTGCAGTACAGGTCGGTTATGTTGACAAGAGAGAAAAACTTGTGAATAAACCAATGAAAGGACAGTTTGAGAAAGCGGGCGTTTCCTATAAAAGATTCGTCAGAGAGTTTAAACTGGACGATGCGGAAAGTTTTGAATTAGGACAGGAAATCAAGGCTGATATCTTTGAAGCAGGTGACAAAGTTGATGCGACAGCAATTTCCAAAGGTAAAGGCTTTCAGGGGGCCATCAAGAGACATGGACAGTCCAGAGGACCTATGACTCATGGTTCCAAATATCACCGTCATGCAGGTTCCAACGGTGCTGCGTCCGATCCGAGTAAAGTATTCAAGGGCAAGAAAATGCCGGGTCAGATGGGTAACAAGAAGATTACGATCCAGAACCTGGAAATCGTAAGCGTAGACGCAGAGAATAACCTGCTGTTGGTAAAAGGTGCTGTACCAGGGCCTAAAAAATCTTTGGTAACGATTAAGGAAACAGTTAAGACTATAAAATAATTTTTTTGTAGGAAAGGAGGAACACACAGATGGCAAACGTATCTGTTTATAATATGGAAGGCAATGAAGTTGGCACAATGGAGCTGAACGACGCAGTGTTCGGCGTTAACGTGAATGAACACCTCGTGCATATGGCTGTTGTACGTCAGCTTGCAAATAATCGTCAGGGAACGCAGAAAGCAAAAACACGCTCTGAAGTCAGAGGCGGTGGGAGAAAGCCATGGAGACAGAAAGGTACCGGTCATGCAAGGCAGGGTTCAACGAGATCTCCGCAGTGGACAGGCGGCGGTGTTGTATTTGCTCCGACTCCGAGAGACTACTCTTTCAAAATGAATAAAAAAGAAAGAAGACTGGCTCTGAAGTCCGCACTTACATCTCGTGTGCAGGAAAACAAACTGATTGTACTGGATGAACTGAAACTGGATGCAATCAAAACTAAGGATATGAAAAAGGTTCTGGATAACCTGAAAGTAAATAAGGCATTAGTTGTTTTGAACGGTGATGACAATAATGTTACACTGTCCGCAAGAAATATTCCGGACGTGATGACGGCTTCCGCAAATACAATTAATGTTTACGATATCTTAAAATACAACACAGTGATCGTTACGAAAACTGCTGTTGCTTCAATTGAGGAGGTGTACGCATAATGGCTAACATTCAATATTATGATGTAATCCTTAAACCAGTCGTGACAGAAAAAAGTATGAATGCAATGGGAGAAAAGAAATATACATTTCTTGTTCACCCGGAAGCAAACAAGACGATGATCAAAGAAGCAGTTGAAAAAATGTTCGAGGGAACAGAAGTAAAAAGCGTTAATACCATGAACATGGATGGCAAGAAAAAGCGCCGCGGCATGAAAGTCGGAAGAACTGCTAAAACAAAAAAAGCAATCGTTGCTCTGACAGCAGACAGCAAGGATATCGAGATTTTCGAGGGGCTGTAAACTTAGTTGAGGGAACATACCTTAGCAAACACAGAGCACAGTCACATACGTGACAACTTATACGCAGGTAAAGCGTGATAATAAACATCGAAAGGAGAAACAACAATGGGAATTAAGACATTTAACCCATATACACCTTCCAGAAGACATATGACCGGCTCGGATTTCTCGGAAATCACAAAAACAGCACCGGAAAAATCTCTGGTAGTATCCCTGAAGAAAAATTCTGGTCGTAACAACCAGGGTAAAATCACTGTCAGACACCGCGGAGGTGGAAGCAGAAGAAAATACAGAATCATTGACTTCAAGAGAAGAAAAGATGATGTTGCAGCAAAAGTAATCGGTATCGAATACGATCCGAACAGAACAGCAAATATTGCACTGATCTGTTATGAGGACGGTGAGAAAGCATACATCCTTGCTCCGGAAGGACTCAAGGTTGGCATGAAAATCATGAACGGACCTCACGCAGAAGTAAGACCAGGCAATTGCCTGCCTCTTTCTGATATTCCTGTTGGTACTATGGTACACAACATTGAATTATATCCTGGCAAGGGTGGACAGTTAGTTCGTTCCGCTGGAAACAGCGCTCAGTTAATGGCAAAAGAAGGTAAGTACGCTACCTTGAGATTACCCTCTGGTGAGATGAGAATGGTTCCGATTGTCTGCAGAGCATCCATCGGTGTTGTTGGAAACGGTGATCACAACCTGATCAACATCGGTAAAGCAGGACGTAAACGTCACATGGGATTCCGTCCTACCGTCCGCGGTTCTGTTATGAACCCGAATGACCATCCGCACGGCGGTGGTGAAGGTAAGACAGGTATCGGCCGTCCGGGTCCGTGTACTCCATGGGGTAAACCTGCTCTTGGTCTGAAGACAAGAAAGAAACATAAACAGTCAAACAAATATATTGTAAGAAGAAGAGATGGTAAAACATTAGCTAAATAAGGAGGGAAAGCGAATGGCTCGTTCACTGAAAAAAGGACCTTTTGCAGATAAAAGCTTACTCAAGGCAGTAGAAGCTCTTAATGCATCTGGCAGTAAAACAGTTATTAAAACCTGGTCACGTCGTTCCACAATCTTCCCGCAGTTCGTTGGACATACAATTGCAGTCCATGATGGAAGAAAACATGTGCCGGTATATGTTACAGAGGATATGGTTGGACACAAGCTCGGTGAGTTCGTTGCAACCAGAACCTACAGAGGACATGGAAAAGACGAAAAGAGATCAGGAGTTCGTTAATCGTTAGGATATTGAAAGGAGGCTTTTCTCGTGGCAAAAGGACACAGAAGTCAAATTAAGAGAGCAAGAAATGAAAATAAAGACACAAGACCATCTGCGAAATTATCCTACGCAAGAATGTCCGTACAGAAAGCATGTTATGTACTGGATGTAATCCGCGGCAAGGATGTAAAAACAGCACTTGGTATCTTGACATATAACCCAAGATACGCTTCCAGCGTAATAAAGAAACTGTTAGAATCCGCAATCGCAAATGCAGAGAACAACAATGGCATGAGTGCTGACAACCTTTACATCGCTGAGTGCTATGCAAACAAGGCACCGACGATGAAGAGAATTAAACCTAGAGCACAGGGTAGAGCATACAGAATCGAAAAGAGAAATAGTCATATCTCTATCGTGTTGGATGAAAGATAAGGAGGGCAATCATGGGACAGAAAGTTAACCCACATGGACTTAGAGTCGGAGTTATCAAAGACTGGGATTCCAGATGGTATGCAGAGAGCGATTTTGCAGATTACTTAGTGGAAGACTATAATATCAGAACATTTCTGAAGAAAAAACTGTACAGCGCCGGTGTTTCCAGAATCGAAATCGAAAGAGCATCAGAAGTTGTTAAGGTTATCATTTATACAGCAAAGCCAGGTATCGTAATCGGTAAAGGCGGTTCAGAAATCGAAAAAGTAAAAGCTGAACTTCAGAAACAGGTCACAGGAAAGAAACTGATCGTAGATATCAAAGAAGTAAAAAGACCGGATAAAGATGCACAGCTTGTTGCTGAAAATATTGCATTGCAGCTGGAAAACCGTATTTCATTCAGACGTGCAATGAAATCAACCATGTCCAGAACAATGAAAGCCGGAGCGAAAGGAATCAAAACATCAGTGTCAGGACGTCTTGGTGGAGCAGATATGGCTCGTACAGAGTTCTACAGCGAAGGAAATATCCCGCTTCAGACTTTGAGAGCAGATATCGACTATGGTTTCGCAGAAGCAGATACCACATACGGCAAAGTTGGCGTAAAAGCGTGGATCTACAATGGCGAAGTACTTCCAACCAAAGGAGCTAAGGAAGGGAGCGATAAATAATTATGTTAATGCCAAAGAGAGTAAAACGTCGTAAACAATTCCGCGGATCCATGAAAGGAAAAGCATTAAGAGGAAATAAAATCAATTATGGTGAATTCGGTATCGTTGCAGCCGAGCCATGTTGGATCAAATCAAACCAGATTGAGGCAGCCCGTGTTGCGATGACCCGTTATATCAAACGTGGTGGTAAAGTCTGGATTAAAATTTTCCCAGACAAACCAGTAACAGCGAAACCAGCAGAAACACGTATGGGTTCCGGAAAAGGTGCCTTGGAATACTGGGTAGCAGTTGTAAAACCAGGCCGCGTAATGTTCGAAATCGCAGGAGTTCCGGAAGAGGTTGCCCGCGAAGCGTTGCGTCTTGCTATGCATAAGTTACCATGTAAATGTAAAATCGTTTCTCGTGCAGACTTAGAAGGCGGTGATAACAGTGAAAATTAAAAATTATGTAGAAGATTTAAAGACAAAATCAGCTGCAGAATTACAGGAAGAATTAGTAGCTGCTAAAAAAGAACTCTTTAACTTGAGATTTCAGAATGCAACCAACCAATTGGACAATACAAGCAGAATCAAAGAGGTTCGTAAAAATATTGCCAGAATCCAGACCGTGATTGCCCAAAAGGCAAATGCAGCACAGTAGGCGTGAAAGGAGCAATAGATCGTGGAAAGAAATCTTAGAAAAACACGTGTTGGCAAAGTAGTCAGCAACAAGATGGACAAAACTGTTGTTGTAGCTATCGAAGACCATGTGAAACATCCGCTTTACAAAAAGATCGTAAAGAGAACGTATAAATTAAAAGCTCATGATGAGAAAAATGAGTGCAATATTGGCGATACAGTTAAGGTTATGGAGACAAGACCGTTATCCAAAGATAAAAGATGGAGACTGGTTGAGGTCGTAGAAAAAGTTAAATAGGAGGATACCAGCATGATTCAACAGGAGAGTAGACTTAGAGTCGCTGATAACACTGGTGCTAAAGAAATTCTGTGTATCCGTGTTCTGGGCGGTTCAACAAGAAGATATGCAAACATCGGTGATATCATCGTTGCTACCGTTAAAGATGCAACGCCAGGCGGAGTTGTAAAAAAAGGTGATGTTGTTAAAGCTGTAGTTGTTCGTACTGTAAAAGGCGCACGTCGTAAAGACGGTTCTTATATTAAATTCGACGAGAACGCTGCTGTTATTATTAAAGATGATAAGACACCAAGAGGAACGCGTATCTTTGGGCCAGTAGCGAGAGAGCTTCGTGAAAAGCAGTTTATGAAAATTGTATCCCTGGCTCCGGAAGTATTATAAGGAGGTACCTATGTCAGCGTTAAAAATTAAAAAGGGTGACACTGTGAAGGTGATTGCCGGTAAAGATAAAGATAAAGAAGGTAAAGTACTTGCTGTCAAAGACGGAAGAATCATCGTTGAAGGCGTAAACATGATTGTAAAGCATGAGAAACCTTCCATGGCAAATCAGCAGGGCGGAATTGTAAATAAGGAAGCTCCGATTGATATTTCCAACGTGATGTATGTTCACAAAGGAACTGCAACAAGAGTTGGTTTCAAGGTGGAAGACGGTAAAAAAGTACGTGTTGCAAAATCAACAGGTGAAGTGATCGACTAATTAAGAGAGGAGGCTCCATAAAGTGAGTAGATTAAGAGAAACTTACAAGACCGAGATCGTAGATGCTATGATCAAAAAGTTTGGATATAAAAACATCATGGAAGTGCCAAAACTCGAGAAGATCGTGATCAACATGGGTGTTGGTGAGGCCAAAGATAACGCAAAACTGCTTGATGCAGCTGTCAGTGATCTGGAAACGATCGCAGGACAGAAGGCTGTTCTTACAAGAGCAAAAAATTCCATTGCTAACTTTAAACTCAGAGAGGGTATGGCAATTGGATGTAAAGTAACATTAAGAGGCGAGAAGATGTATGAATTCGCTGATCGTCTGATTAACCTTGCTCTTCCTCGTGTACGTGACTTCCGCGGTGTCAACCCGAATGCATTTGACGGAAGAGGAAATTATGCGCTTGGTATCAAAGAGCAGTTGATTTTCCCGGAGATCGAATATGATAAAGTCGATAAAGTAAGAGGTATGGACGTAATCTTTGTTACCACTGCCAAGACCGACGAAGAAGCTCGTGAATTATTGACACAGTTCAATATGCCGTTTGCAAAGTAATATTAGGAGGGAAAATTCATGGCTAAGACAGCAATGAAAATCAAACAGCAGCGTAAAGCTAAATTCTCCACAAGAGAATACAACCGCTGCAGAATCTGTGGACGTCCACATGCATACCTGAGAAAATACGGAATCTGCAGAATCTGCTTCCGTGAACTGGCATACAAAGGCCAGATCCCAGGAGTGAAAAAAGCCAGCTGGTAGCCGAAAGCAACTTAGTGAAGCCGAGCCTTCAGGTGAAGGCTGAACTTAGTGCGAGGCTCGTACCGAACCTTAATGAAGTCGAGCCTTTAGGCGAAGACTGAATTTAGCTGAGGGACGTGTGGTGACGAAGAGCACTTAGTGTACAGAACTTCGCATGCCAACCTAAATAAACAAAACATTTGACAAATCACATGTAAAGTCTAACAATAAGGAGGAAACTTACATGACAATGAGCGATCCGATAGCAGATATGCTTACGAGAATCCGTAATGCCAATACTGCAAAACATGACACAGTTGACATTCCGGCATCCAAAATGAAAATTGCAATTGCTGACATTCTCTTAAAAGAAGGTTATATTGTAAAATATGATCTTATCGAGGACGGCAATTTCAAGACAATCCGTGTGACATTGAAATACGGTGCTGATAAAAACGAAAAGATCATCACAGGCCTCAAGAGAATCTCGAAACCGGGTCTGCGTGTCTATGCAAATAAAGAAGATCTGCCGAAGGTACTGGGCGGTCTCGGAATTGCAATCCTGTCTACAAACCAGGGTGTAATCACAGACAAAGAAGCCAGAAAACTTCAGGTGGGCGGAGAAGTATTAGCTTTCGTTTGGTAGCCGAAAGCAACTTAGTGGAGTCGAGCCGTTAGACGAAGGCTGAACTTAGTGCGAGGCTCGTACCGAACCTTAACGAAGCAGAGCCAAAGGCGATAGCTGAGTTTAGTTGAGGGACGTGTAGTGCCTTATAGAGTGTAAATTACTCGATGCAACTGAAAACAGAAGGGAACAAAACGAGTCCCTTCCGAAAATTTAAGTTAGGAGGAAAATGGTATGTCACGTATTGGAAGACTGCCTGTAGTTGTTCCGTCAGGTGTGGAAGTTAAAATCACTGAGAACAACGAAGTAACTGTAAAAGGTCCTAAGGGAACACTTGAAAAAGCGCTTCCTCAGGAAATGGATATTAAACTGGAAGATGGTCAGGTTGTTGTAACAAGACCAAACGATCTGAAGAAAATGAAATCTCTGCATGGTTTAACCAGAACTCTGGTACAGAATATGGTAACAGGCGTAGCGGAAGGCTACGAAAAAGTTCTGGAAGTAAACGGCGTAGGATATAAAGTAGCAAAACAGGGTAAAAAGTTAGTATTATCCCTTGGTTATTCACATCCGGTCGAGATGGAAGATCCGGAAGGATTGGAATCTGTTGTTGACGGTAACAAGATTACTGTCAAAGGCATTGATAAAGAGAGAGTTGGCCAGTACGCAGCTGAAATCAGAGATAAGAGAAGACCTGAGCCGTATAAGGGCAAGGGTATCAAATATGCTGATGAAGTGATCAGACGTAAAGTTGGTAAGACCGGTAAAAAATAATTAAGGAGAGTGTGAAAATGATTAGTAAAGTATCAAGAGCGAAAGTTCGCCAGAAAAAGCATAGAAGATTACGTAATCATCTCGTTGGTACAGCGGCAAGACCGCGCCTGGCTGTGTTCAGAAGTAATAATCACATGTATGCACAGATTATTGACGATACAGTTGGAAATACGCTGGTTTCAGCTTCTACTCTTCAGAAAGACGTAAAAGCAGAACTGGAAAAAACCAACGATGTTGCTGCAGCAGCATATTTAGGAACTGTCATCGGTAAGAAAGCAGTTGAAAAAGGGATTACAGAAGTGATCTTTGACAGAGGCGGCTTCATTTATCAGGGTAAAGTTAAAGCATTAGCCGATGCAGCCAGAGAAGCAGGACTTCAATTCTAGAAAGGGAGGAAAAGAACGCATGAAGCATAGTATTATTGATGCTAGCCAGCTTGAGTTAGAAGAAAAAGTAGTATCAATCAAACGTGTAACTAAGGTTGTTAAAGGTGGTCGTAACTTCCGTTTCACTGCTTTAGTAGTTGTCGGCGATGGCAATGGACATGTTGGTGCCGGATTAGGAAAGGCAACAGAAATTCCGGAGGCAATCCGTAAAGGTAAAGAAGACGCAATGAAAAAACTGATCACTGTCGCAAGAGACGACAATGACAGTATTACACATGATTTCATTGGAAAATTCGGAAGCGCTGAGGTATTATTAAAGAGAGCTCCGGATGGTACTGGTGTTATCGCAGGCGGTCCTGCACGTGCAGTGATTGAACTTGCAGGTATCAAAAACATTCGTACCAAGTCTTTGGGTTCTAATAACAAGCAAAATGTTGTACTTGCTACCATCGAAGGGTTAAGACAGTTAAAGACTCCGGAAGAAGTGGCAAAACTTCGCGGCAAATCCGTTGAAGAGATCTTTGCTTAAGGAGGAACGGAGAAATGGCAGAAAAATTAAAAATCACATTAGTTAAATCTACGATCGGTGCAATTCCGAAACACAGAAAAACAGTAAAAGCATTAGGCCTTAACAAGCTCAACAAAACGGTTGAGATGCCGGACAACGCAGCAGTGCGCGGTATGGCAAAACAGGTTGCTCATCTGGTGAAAGTAGAAGAAGTTTAATTTAGAGAAAAGGAGGTACCACAATGGATTTATCAAATTTAAAACCAGCAGACGGTTCCAGACAAAGTGATAATTTCCGCAGAGGCCGTGGACATGGTTCGGGAAACGGTAAAACAGCCGGCAAAGGCCACAAAGGACAGAAAGCCCGTTCAGGAGCTCCAAGACCTGGGTTCGAAGGTGGACAGATGCCTTTATACAGACGTATTCCGAAGAGAGGTTTCACAAACAGAAACTCTAAGGATATCGTTGCGATCAATGTAAGTGTTCTGGAGAGATTTGAAGATGGTTCTGATGTGACAGTAGAGGCACTGTTGCAGTCCGGAGCGATTTCCAATCCGAAAGATGGTGTTAAGATTCTGGGTTATGGTGAACTGACAAAGAAACTTAATGTAAAGGTCAATGCCGTAAGTGAGAGTGCAAAGACTAAAATTGAAGCCGCAGGTGGAACAGTAGAGGTGATCTAATGCTAAAGACTCTCAAAAATGCTTTTAAAGTTCAAGACGTAAGGCGGAGAATCTTTTATGTATTCCTGATGCTGGTGGTTGTGCGTTTGGGCACGCAGGTACCGGTACCGGGCATGAACGGTGAGTATTTTAAAGAGTGGTTCTCGAGCCAGACCGGAGACGCATTCAATTTCCTGGATGCGTTTACGGGAGGTTCGTTCTCTTCAATGTCAATTTTTGCGTTGAATATCACTCCATACATTACTTCATCCATTATTATGCAGCTTCTGACCATTGCTATCCCGAAGCTAGAGGAAATGCAGAAGGACGGCGAAATGGGCCGGAAGAAAATTACTGCGATTACGAGATACCTGACGGTAGGCCTGGCTTTGTTTGAATCTACCGCAATGGCAATCGGATTCGGAAACAAGGGATTGATTCCGGATATGAATTTTGCAAAAGTCGTTGTTGCTGTTGTTGCATTGACGGCAGGATCCGCGTTTCTTATGTGGGTCGGGGAGCGGATCAATGAAAAGGGGGTCGGCAACGGTATTTCTGTTGTGCTGGCTATCAATATCATTTCCAGAATCCCAAGTGATATGGTGAACCTGTATGAATCCTTCGTAAAAGGAAAATCCATTGCGAAAGCAGGCCTGGCAGCGATCATCATTATTGCGATCATTCTGGCAGTTGTTTTGCTGGTCCTGATCCTGAACGGAGCGATGAGGAAAATCCCGGTTCAGTATTCAAAGAAAATGCAGGGAAGAAAAATGGTGGGCGGTCAGTCCTCCCATATTCCGCTGAAAGTGAATACATCCGGTGTGATCCCGATCATCTTTGCGTCTTCGATCATGTCTTTTCCGGGGATTATCGCCTCATTTGTTGGAAAGACGGGAGGAACGGGAATCGGATCCAAAATACTTGCCGGATTAAACTCTGGAAACTGGTTTAATCCACATCAGCCGGTTTATTCGATCGGTCTGGTGGTTTATATCTTACTGGTTATATTCTTTGCTTATTTCTATACATCCATCACTTTCAATCCGTTGGAAGTTGCGGACAATATGAAAAAGCAGGGTGGATTTGTACCAGGTATCCGTCCTGGAAAACCGACGGTTGACTACTTAAACCAGATTTTGAATTATGTAATTTTCATCGGAGCAGCGGGGCTTACGATCGTTGCTGTCATACCGTTCTTCTTTAACGGTGTGTTCGGTGCAAATGTTTCCTTCGGCGGAACATCACTGATCATTGTCGTCAGTGTTATCCTGGAAACATTGAAACAGATTGAATCCATGATGCTGGTAAGAAATTACAAAGGCTTTTTAAATGAGTAATCAATAGGAGGTTGTGGCGTTTCACGCCGCAACCTTAACGTGTATCTGTAATTGACCATTAGAGAAAAGGAGAGATACTTATGAAGATTATTATGTTAGGAGCACCAGGGGCAGGCAAGGGAACACAGGCAAAGAAGATAGCTGCAAAATATCAGATTCCGCATATTTCCACCGGAGACATTTTCCGTGCAAATATCAAAAAAGGGACAGAGCTTGGCAACAAGGCAAAGACATACATGGATCAGGGGCTGCTGGTTCCGGATGAACTGGTGTGTGACCTTGTCGTTGACCGTGTGAAACAGGAGGACTGTGCAAACGGCTACGTTCTGGATGGATTCCCAAGGACCATTCCGCAGGCAGAGAGCCTTCAGTCCGCTTTAAAAGCGTTGGGAGAAAGCATTGACTATGCGATCAATATTGAAGTACCGGATGAGAATATCGTGAACCGTATGGGCGGAAGAAGAGCATGCCCTGCGTGCGGCGCGACTTATCACAAGGAGAATATACCGCCGAAGATCGCAGGGATCTGCGATGTCTGCGGAGCAAAATTGATACTGAGAGATGATGACAAACCGGAGACAGTTAAAAAACGTCTGGATGTTTATCATGATCAGACACAGCCGCTGATCGATTTCTACACAGCTGAAAAAGTGCTGGTGGAAGTAGATGGTACACAACCGATGGATACTGTATTTGAGGCCATCTGTAAAATTTTGGGAGCGTAATATGTCGGTTACAATTAAATCTTTAAAAGAAATTGAACTGATGAGAGAAGCCGGCCGTCTGCTGGAGCTGGTTCATGATGAACTGGCGAAAGCCATTCGGCCGGGAATATCAACTTGGGATATCGACCATCTGGGAGAAGAACTCATCCGCAGTTATGGCTGTGTACCCAACTTTTTGAATTACAACGGATTTCCGGCTTCGATCTGTGTTTCTGTGAATGATGAAGTCGTACATGGAATTCCAAGAAAAGACAGGATCCTTCAGGAGGGTGATATTGTGAGCCTGGATGCCGGTCTGATCTATAAGGGATATCATTCTGATGCTGCCCGCACGCATGCGGTCGGTGAGATCAGTGCGGAGGCCAGGAAGCTGGTGGACGTTACCAGACAGAGCTTTTTTGAAGGAATTAAATACGCAAAGGCAGGACATCATTTAAATGAAATTTCCGCTGCGATCGGTGCATATGCGGAGAGTTTCGGTTATGGTGTAGTAACGGATCTCGTAGGCCATGGTATAGGCAGCAGCCTGCATGAAGACCCACAGATACCTAATTTTGCACAAAAACGCAGAGGACTTCGATTGCAGCCGGGAATGACCCTGGCAATTGAGCCCATGATCAATATGGGACGCGCGGATGTCTGCTGGCTGGATGATGACTGGACTGTTGTGACGGAAGACGGCTCATGGTCGGCACATTATGAAAATACAGTGCTGATCACAGAGGGAGAACCGGAACTTCTGACGCTGGCCGAAAGCAACTAAGCGAATGCAAGCCGCTAGGCACAGCATGAGCTTAGTGCGAGGCTGCCCCCGAATCTGAGCGAATGCACGGCATGAGCGTGGATTCGGGAGCACACCCGTCTGAGAGAGGATTATATGAGAGAATTATCTAAAGGCATGTTCGCCAGGTCTCTGGCTGGACATGATAAAGGCAGATTATATATCATATTGTGCACAGATGAGGAATATGTATATCTGGCGGACGGAAAAAACCGCCTGCTGGATACACCAAAGAAGAAGAGAAAGTGTCATGTTCAGGTAGATTATCATATTTCAGCACTCATACAGGATAGAATGGATTCCCGCTGCGGACTGCGGGATGAAGATATCAAAAGGGCCATTAAATTGAAGGAAGCGAATATCTAGGAGGTAAGAAATGTCAAAGGCTGATGTAATTGAAGTAGAAGGTGTGGTATTGGAAAAATTACCTAATGCCATGTTTAAGGTTGAACTTGAAAATAAGCATGTGGTTCTGGCTCATATCAGCGGTAAACTGCGCATGCATTTTATCCGTATCCTGCCGGGTGACAAGGTAACGATTGAACTGTCGCCGTATGACCTGACGAAAGGCAGAATCATATGGAGAGATAAATAAGAGGAAGAAATGGGAAGTGATACTTTACAGCTGTAAGGTGTCACTTTTTTAAGAGAAGGGTAAAGATGGATTTTTTAGTTAAGAAGTTTGTGAAAAACAGTGACAGGGTCCAGGATCCTGCAGTCAGAACCTCATACGGAGTCCTCGTGAGCATCGTCGGGATACTGTGCAACGTACTGCTGTTTGCTGCAAAACTCGGAATCGGCATTTTCATGCACAGTATTGCGGTTATGGCTGATGCGTTCAATAACCTGTCGGATGCCGCATCCTCTGTGATCAGTTTTGTGGGTGTCAAGATGGCAAGTAAGCCGGCGGATGACGAACATCCTTTCGGACATGGACGAATGGAATACATTGCGGCTTTTATCGTGGCGTTTCTGGTAATACAGGTTGGATTTTCTTTTTTCAAGAGCAGTATTGTGAAGCTGCAGAATCCGGAAGACATTACATTCGAACTGATTCCATTTTTGATTCTGGTACTCTCTGTGGGCGTGAAATTCTGGATGGCGCATTTTAACCGCAGGCTGGGAAAACGCATCGACTCAAAAGTGATGCTGGCCACTGCCGCCGACTCCATGGGGGATGTGATCACGACCTCCGCGACGATCGTTTCGATACTGATCTGCGCATTTGCAGGCGTCAATATTGATGCGGTCGCAGGACTTGTGGTCTCTCTGGTTGTCATGTGGTCCGGGGTTTCTATCGTAAAGGATACACTGGAACCGCTGATCGGGGAGGCTGTGGATCCGAAACTGTACCAGGCTATTACTGAACTGGTCGAAAGTTATGACGGCATTGTGGGGACGCATGATCTGATCGTGCACAATTACGGACCAAACAAAAGCATGGCTACAATCCACGCGGAAGTCCCCCGCGATGTGGACATTGAAGAATCACATGAGATCATCGACAGGATAGAGCGGGATGCAGCAAAAAAACTCGGTATATTTCTTGTCATTCACATGGACCCGCTGGCAGTTGAGGACGAAGCGATCCTCGCGGTGAGGGGGGAAGTGGAAGAGATTCTCTGGCTGATCGACGAGTCTTTGAGCTTCCATGATTTTCGGATGGTGCACGGGAAGAAACAGGTCAATCTGATCTTTGATGTTGTTGTACCACACAGTTACACACAGGAGAATCGTGAAAGATTAGTACACAAAATCAAGACAGCCATGCACAAAAAAGACTCGAGGTACCAATGTGTGATCACTGTAGACCAGAGTTTTGTCGCAGACGCGAAAACAGAGTAAAAAAGTTGCAAAAACGTTAAAAATTGCTTGCATAATACAGTATGCAGTGTTATACTATAAAACGAACTTTTGTGCACGGCAAGTCTGTGCCCACTGTAGAAACACAGAAAGGAAAGGAGGATTCCAATGAAAGTAAGATCATCTGTTAAACCTATTTGTGAAAAATGTAAGATCATTAAAAGAAAAGGTAGTATCAGAGTAATCTGCGAGAATCCAAAACACAAACAGAGACAAGGCTGACCACTTAATGAGTACAAACCGCAGGCGCAGTACGAATTTTAGTGGGAAGCCTGTTCGAATCATCTGTTGATTCGAAGCTCCTTATGCTGTACAAGCGCAAGCGCAGTACGAACTTAGTGAATCACCTGTTCGAATTACGAAGTGATTCGAACTTCAGATGCAAGTGTAAAATGAAACTACATTTGCACTTTTAACGTGCGGCTGCAGTTTGGAACCACCCGGAAGAGTTGTTCAGGCTGTTACTAATATTATTGTGAGAGTATCACGTATAATATTGCTTAATACCGGTGCCCCGTCGGCTCCGGAAAGGTCATGCGTTTAGCGGCATGGCTGGATGCTTGCATACCGGCATCCCAGTTAGGAAAATATTAACGAGGATTCATGGGGTTGCGCACACATTTCAGGCCTGTTTTGCAGGAGCTGCGTGTATTTTATGGATCGGAAACAGAAAATGGAGGAATAATACATGGCTCGTATAGCTGGTGTAGACTTACCAAGAGACAAACGTGTGGAAATCGGATTAACTTATATCTATGGAATCGGCAGAACAAGTGCTGACCGCATCCTGAAAGAAGCAAATGTGAATCCGGATACTCGAGTAAGAGATTTAACTGACGAAGAAGTAAAGAGAATCAGCGTAGTAATCGAAGAGACCCAGACAGTGGAAGGTGATCTGAGAAGAGAGATCGCTCTGAATATCAAACGTCTGCAGGAAATCGGATGCTACAGAGGTATTCGTCATAGAAAAGGACTTCCTGTTCGTGGACAGAAGACAAAGACAAATGCAAGAACACGTAAAGGTCCGAAGAGAACTGTTGCAAATAAGAAAAAGTAAAAGTAGAGTACTTAGCGAAAGCAAGCTGATAAGCGCAGCTTGAGGTTAGTACGAACTTTGCTCGAAGGAACTTAATGAGAACGAGCCGTAGGCGAAGGTCGAATTTAGTGAATCGAGCTTCCAATAATTAAGAGAAAGTGTAGGTTAGTTTTTTATTATGGCTAAAGTGACAAAGAAAACGACGAAACGTCGTGTTAAGAAAAACGTTGAACGCGGACAGGCACACATTCAGTCATCTTTTAATAACACAATTGTTACGCTGACTGATACTGAAGGAAACGCTCTTTCATGGGCAAGTGCCGGTGGTCTGGGATTTAGAGGTTCAAGAAAATCTACTCCTTATGCAGCTCAGATGGCAGCAGAAACTGCTACAAAGGCAGCGCTGGTACATGGCTTGAAAACAGTTGACGTATTTGTAAAAGGACCTGGTTCAGGCAGAGAAGCTGCAATCCGTGCACTCTCAGCAAGCGGACTGGAAGTAACCAGCATCAAAGACGTAACTCCGGTACCACATAACGGTTGTCGTCCACCAAAACGTAGAAGAGTTTAATCAGGAGGTCTAAGTAATATGGCAGTAAATAGAGTACCCGTACTGAAAAGATGCAGATCCCTCGGACTGGATCCTGTATATCTTGGAATCGATAAAAAATCAACAAGACAGTTAAGAAGATCAAACCGTAAGATGTCTGAATACGGTACACAGTTAAGAGAAAAACAGAAAGCAAAATTCATCTATGGTGTTCTGGAAAAACCGTTCAGAAACTACTATAAAAAAGCAGACCAGATGCCAGGTATGACAGGTGCGAATCTGATGACAATGCTGGAAACACGCCTTGATAACGTGATTTTCAGACTTGGCTTTGCAAGAACAAGAAGAGAAGCCAGACAGATCGTTGACCACAAGCATGTATTGGTAAACGGAAAACAGGTAAATATTCCGTCTTATCTCGTAAAAGCCGGTGATACGATTGAAATCAAAGAAAAATGCAAAGGATCTCAGAGATACAAAGATATTCTGGAAGTTACAGGCGGAAGACTGGTTCCGGAATGGCTGGATGTAAATCAGGAAACATTGACTGGTACAGTGAAAGAATTACCTGCAAGAGAAGTCATTGATGTTCCGGTTAACGAGATGCTTATCGTCGAGCTGTATTCCAAATAATACGATCGGATAAACATTTAAAAAAGATACCCTCAATCAAAATATTAACCCAGAAGGAGGGCTTGCAGTGTTTGATTTTAATAAACCGAAAATCGAGATTACTGAAATTTCAGACGATAAAAAATATGGTAAATTTGTGGTTGAACCGCTCGAGAGAGGATATGGTACGACACTCGGCAATTCCCTGAGAAGAATTATGCTTTCTTCTCTTCCGGGAGCTGCTGTCAGCCAGGTAAAGATCGAAGGCGTTCTGCATGAATTCAGTTCCATTCCGGGCGTTAAAGAAGATGTAACCGAGATTATCATGAACCTTAAGAGTCTTGCGATCAGAAACACGAGCGAGACAAATGAGGCAAAAATTGCTTACATTGAATTTGAAGGTGAAGGCATTGTCCATGCATCGGATATCCAGGCGGATCAGGATATTGAGATTCTGAATCCGGATCTTGCGATCGCTACACTGAACGGCGGAGCGGACAGCAAGCTGTATATGGAACTTACTATTACCAAAGGACGCGGCTACGTCAGTGCAGACAAGGGAAAAAGCGAGGACATGCCGATTGGCGTCATCGCGATAGATTCTATCTACACTCCGGTAGAGCGTGTAAATCTGACAGTGGAAAACACACGTGTCGGTCAGATCACAGATTATGATAAGCTGACACTTGATGTGTTCACCAAGGGTACGCTTGCACCGGATGAAGCTGTCAGTCTGGCGGCTAAAGTGTTGAGTGAGCATCTGAAGCTCTTCATTGACCTTTCTGAAAATGCAAAGACCGCTGAGGTCATGATTGAGAAGGAAGATCATGAGAAGGAAAAAGTTTTGGAAATGAATATCGACGAGCTCGAGCTGTCTGTTCGTTCCTACAACTGTCTGAAGAGAGCCGGTATCAATACGGTAGAAGAATTATGCAACAGAACTTCGGAGGATATGATGAAAGTCCGCAATCTGGGACGCAAATCTCTGGAAGAAGTGTTGGCTAAGTTAAAAGAACTGGGATTGCAGCTGAATCCCGGTGAGGAATGACTTGGGGAATATTTGTAGATTACAGCCATATATCAGTAAGACCGAAGAAGCATGATATAGGGTTCCACAAATGGAGGAAATAATACAATGGCAAAATATAGAAAGCTTGGAAGAACATCCAGCCAAAGAAAAGCGCTGCTCAGAAACCAGGTGACCAACCTGCTTTATAACGGGAAAATCGTTACCACTGAGACCAAAGCAAAAGAAGTTCGTAAAATTGCAGAAGGCCTGATCGCACTTGCGGTAAAAGAGAGAGATAACTTCGAGACAGTTACAGTGACTGCAAAGGTGGCACGCAAAGACGCAGACGGCAAAAGAGTGAAAGAAGTTGTCGACGGCAAAAAAGTAACTGTGTATGATGAAGTGCAGAAGGAGATCAAAAAAGACGCTCCGTCCAGACTTCATGCAAGAAGACAGATGATGAAAGTCTTCTATCCGGTGAAATCAGTTCCGGCTGAAAATGCAGGTAAGAAGAAAAATACGAAGGAAGTAGACATGGTGGATAAGATGTTTACGGAAATCGCACCAAAATATGCTGACCGTAACGGTGGTTATACAAGAATCATCAAAATCGGACAGCGTAAGGGTGATGCGGCAATGGAAGTGCTGTTAGAACTCGTGTAAGAGTAACTTTCATGTCTGTGCTATAAATATCAGATGAAAATCGCAGGTCAGTGACCTGCGATTTTTTGAATTATACGGGACGCACATCCGCCTCACATCCAGCCTCCGTCGAGCGTCAGGACCTGTGCGGTGAGGTAGGGGTGACAGCAGGCGATGTCGTAAAGGAAAGCACCGGCTTCATGCGGTTCTGCCATGCGTCCCAGAGGGATTTCATCGCAGAGTATCCCGCGTTCTCCAGCATCCAGCATCTGGTTCATGTCAGTGTCCACGGCGCCGAAGGCGACCGCGTTGACCCGGATACCGCTTGGCGCCAGTTCACGGGCAAGGGCTTTGGTGAAAGCGTTGACACCGCCCTTTGCCGCTGAATAGGCTGCCTCACAGGAAGCACCATGAATCCCCCACACGGAGGAAGTGTTCACAATGGAACCTCTGTGCTGTTTCAGCATCAGCGGGACGGCCCGTCGGCAGCACAGAAACTGAGAGGTCAGATTTACATTCAGCACCCGGTTCCATTGCTCAAGTGTCATATCCTGCAGGAGCCCCATGTGAGCGATACCGGCGTTGTTGATGAGGACATCCAGTGAATCACCGCTATCTGCAATTTCGGCGAACAGGCTGTCAACATAGACTTCGTCACTGATATCCCCATGGGAAAGTCGGCAGCTGACTGCATACTCCTGCTCCAGTTCACATCTGAGGGATTCCAGATAATCGACATGCTGATGGCAGTTCAGGACCAGATGATATCCGTGTTCTGCGAAAGTGCGTGCGCAGGCGCGCCCGATACCGCGGGATGCACCGGTGATCAATACCGTTTTTTGATTCATATGTGAATACTCCAAATCATAAATTTTTGTTGGACGGGCAGCAATGATGCGCCATGCCGGTTTATTATACCACCCAGCCATTATACCACAATTGTACAGTAATGGAAACGGTCCGGAAAGTATCAGGTTGTGGTTGTAGGATTGAAAAAATAGTAGTAAAATAAAGCATAGCAAAAACAGAGGAGAAGCTTATGGAAAAAAAGTTATTTTTCATTTTTAATCCGAAATCAGGTAAAGGACTGATAAAATCTAAATTGCTGGATATTGTAGACATTTTTGTGAAGCACGGGTACCAGGTAATCGTACATCCCACGCAGAGTGCTGAGGATACGTACAATGCGGCTAAGCAAATGACACAGCATGCAGACCTGATCGTCTGCAGCGGCGGTGACGGTACACTGGATGAAGTTGTGACCGCTATCATGGACAGCCGAATCGACGTGCCGTTGGGATATATACCATCGGGAAGCACGAATGATTTTGCCAACAGCCTTTCTATTTCAAAGAATATGGTAAAGGCAGCTCAGGAAATTATGGAAGGGCAGGTCTACGGCTGCGACGTCGGAAGCTTTAACAAGGATACTTTTGTATATATTGCTGCGTTTGGACTGTTTACGGATGTGTCGTATCAGACAGCACAGACGCTGAAGAACGTGCTGGGCCATATGGCGTACCTTCTGGAGGGAGCGAAGAGGATCTTCGACATCAAGTCTTACCATCTCAGGATTGAGGTGAACGGGGAGGTGCTGGAGAACGATTATATCTATGGCATGGTGACTAACTCACGTTCCGTCGGCGGGTTCAAGAACCTGACGGGAAAAAATGTAAAGATGGACGACGGGCTTTTTGAGGTGACCCTGATTCATACGCCGAAGAATCCGCTGGAACTGAATGAGATCATGGGTGCATTGCTGAATGCGGTCGATAATACGGATCTGGTAGACTCATTCAAGACAGACCGGATTGTGATAGAGGCGACGGAAGATATCCCGTGGACTCTGGACGGGGAATACGGAGGTGAACACAGGGAAATCTGTATCGAAAACAAGAAGAAAGCGATTCACATTCTGCTGAATCCCATGAAACATAAGGCAAAACCGCTGGAATTGCCACTGCAGCAATAAGCTGTCACTTTCTACGAAAACGAGGTTTTTTGCCTGAAGAACTTCATACTAATTACCAAAAAAAGAATTTTTGTAAAGAATGTCTTGCAATTCTTGTGTGTTTGCGGTATCTTATTAACAGATTGGAAATGCTATTTCCAAGTGACGTATGCAGAACAAAGGCGTTCCACACGAGTGGAATGCCTTTTTTATGGTAATGGAGACACTGGTTTCCTGTTCTTACATATGCGTAGGTCGCTAAAAATGGTGGAAAGGATGAGTAAAAATGGGTGATTTTGTTAATGTAGCTGAGATTTTTGGGAAAAACGTATTCAATGATACAGTTATGCAGGAACGTTTGCCGAAAAAAGTTTACAAAGAACTGAGACAGACGATTGAAGAGGGAAAAGAGCTGGATCCTGCAGTCGCTGATGTGATAGCTCACGAGATGAAAGAGTGGGCCATCGAAAAAGGGGCTACACACTATACACACTGGTTTCAGCCGCTTACGGGTGTAACTGCTGAGAAGCATGATTCCTTTATCTCGGCTCCTATGAGCAACGGAAAGGTTCTTATGAGTTTTTCCGGGAAGGAACTGATCAAAGGAGAACCGGATGCATCATCCTTTCCTTCAGGAGGCCTGAGAGCGACATTTGAGGCAAGGGGATATACGGCATGGGACTGTACATCACCGGCTTTCGTGAGGGAAGATGCAGCCGGAGCGACACTCTGTATCCCAACGGCCTTCTGTTCTTATACCGGAGAGGCACTGGATCAGAAAACACCGCTGCTGCGTTCCATGGAAGCCATTAATTCTCAGGCGCTGAGGCTGATCCGACTGTTTGGAAATACGACATCTAAAAAAGTAACACCCTGTGTTGGACCGGAACAGGAATACTTCCTTGTGGATGCTAAGAAATTTCAGCAGAGGAAGGATTTGATCTATACCGGACGAACACTGTTTGGCGCCATGCCTCCCAAAGGCCAGGAGCTGGATGACCATTACTTTGGAACGATTCGCCAGAGAGTTGCTGCATTCATGAAGGATGTCAACGAGGAGCTCTGGAAGCTGGGTGTAACGGCAAAGACTCAGCATAATGAGGTTGCTCCGGCACAGCATGAACTGGCGCCGATCTATGCACAGGCAAATGTGGCAGTAGATCATAACCAGATCATCATGCAGACGCTGAAAAAAGTAGCAAGCGCACATGGTCTGAAATGCCTGCTCCATGAGAAACCATTTGCGGGGGTAAATGGTTCGGGAAAACATAATAACTGGTCGCTGACCACGGATGACGGGATCAATCTGCTGGAGCCGGGCAAGACGCCTCATGAAAATATTCAGTTCCTGATGATCATGACCTGTGTGCTGAAAGCGGTGGATACTCATGCGGATCTGCTGCGGGAGTCCGCTGCCGATGTGGGGAATGATCACAGGCTTGGAGCCAATGAAGCACCGCCGGCTATCATTTCTGTTTTCCTGGGCGAGCAGCTGGAGGATGTGCTGGAGCAGCTGATCAGCACAGGCATGGCGACACACAGTATCAAGGGAGGAAAACTGCGGACAG
Organism: Ruminococcus gauvreauii; assembly: GCF_025151995.1. Lineage (NCBI taxonomy): Bacteria > Bacillati > Bacillota > Clostridia > Eubacteriales > Oscillospiraceae > Ruminococcus > Ruminococcus gauvreauii. The sequence goes on along the minus strand of NZ_CP102290.1, from coordinate 844,300 downwards.
GTGTTAAGACGCTTCCGGATGTAGCGAAGGACGCCACAGACCGGAACAGGACTTCACCGTTCGCATTTACCGGAAATAAATTTGAATTTCGCATGGTAGGTTCCCGGGATTCAATCGCACCGCCCAATACCGTTCTGAATACGATCGTGGCGGAAGCGTTCAAGGAAGCCTGTGATATTCTGGAAAAAGCTGATAATTTTGATGATGCGGTACACGACCTGATCAAACAGTACGCATCGGACCATCAGAGAATCGTCTTTAACGGAAACGGGTATTCCGAGGCATGGGTGGAGGAAGCGGCCAGAAGAGGGCTTCCGAACATAAAATCCATGGTTGACGCGATCCCGGCAATGTTGACAGAGAAAGCGGTCAGGGTATTCGAGGAATTTGGTGTATTTACCAGGGCGGAACTGGAATCAAGAGTTGAGATTCAGTATGAGGCTTATGCAAAAGCGATCAATATTGAGGCGAGAGCCATGATCGATATTGCCACCAAACAGATCATACCGGCGGTCGTCAGATATACGAAGGCGCTTGCAGATTCTATCAATGCAGTAAAAGAAGCGTGTGACGCCGACGTGAGTGTTCAGACTGAATTGCTGAAAAAGACATCGCTGCTTTTGAAAGAGACAAAAGATGCACATACAAAACTGATTGAGATTGAGGGTCAGGCGGTAGCGATGGAGGAAGGCGCCCGTCAGGCGAATTTCTATCACAGCAATGTGATTCCGGCGATGGAAGCTCTGAGAGCTCCGGTGGATGAACTGGAAATGATCGTGGACAAAGAAATGTGGCCGATGCCTTCTTATGGCGATCTGATGTTTGATGTATAACTGCTTCTGAAAAGGAGGGTGCCAGACAGGAAAATGAAATGCAAAAACCTGTCTGGCACGAGTTATAAAAAAGTTATAAGGAATGCTGATTGATAGTTTCTTCTATAATTATAATATAGAAGAAAAAAATGAAGAATTCATATAACACTGATGAAGGCATTTTTAATTTTCAGTGAATAAAATATGAATGAAAATTTATGAGTGAGGAGGACAATTATCATGAAAAAGCTGGAAATTGTTGTCAAACCCGAAAAGCTTGAAGATCTGAAAGGAATTTTAGATGAATGCAATGCGAGCGGGCTTATGATACATAATATCATGGGTTATGGGCAGCAGAAAGGGTACAGGCAGCTTTACCGCGGTGCAGAATATCATGTCAATCTTTTGCCGAAAACAAAGGTTGAGACTGTAGTAGACGACGCGGTGTGTGACAGGATCATTGACAGAGTCGTGGAACAGATCAATACAGGAAACTACGGCGATGGTAAGATTTTTGTATACGATGTGGAAGATGCGGTACGTATCCGTACCGGAGAACGCGGAAAGGATGCACTGTAGTCTGCAGAATGAGGAAATAAATATGAAGAGGGTCTGTTATCGAAGGGGATAACTGTCGGGTTCGCAAATGAATCCGGCGGTTATCCCTTTTTTGAGTGGCAGGCTCAAATGAGGAGGAAATTATTATGAGTGTTGAATTGCTGATGAATATCGTCTGGACTATGATAGCGGCATTCCTGGTGTACTTTATGCAGGCTGGATTTGCCATGTGTGAAGCCGGTTTCACAAGGGCCAAAAATACAGGAAACATTCTGATGAAAAATATGATGGATTTTGTCCTGGGCAGCTTATGCTTTTTCCTGATTGGTTTTTCACTGATGCACGGCACAGACTGGAACGGAATCATCGGTCTTGGGGGACTCTTTGATCCCACATCTCTCGGAACGGTGGAGGAGATCGGAGGAACTGCGGTAAATATGATGAATGGGCTTCCAGTCGGTGTTTTTATGATCTTTCACACCGTGTTCTGTGCGACAGCTGCCACGATCGTATCCGGCGCGATGGCTGAGAGAACGAAATTTATTGCGTATCTGATCTACAGTGCGGCGATCAGCCTTGTGATTTATCCGGTTACGGGTCACTGGATCTGGGGCGGCGGATGGCTGAGCCAGATGGGATTCCATGATTTTGCAGGATCCACAGCGGTCCATATGGTAGGAGGTATCTGTGCATGCGTGGGCGCTAAAATCCTGGGTCCGCGTCTCGGCAAATATAACAAAGACGGTTCTGTGAACGCGATTCCGGGACATAACCTTTCCATCGCGGCACTCGGTGTGTTTATCCTGTGGTTCTGCTGGTTTGGGTTTAACTGTGGTTCTACTACAGCGGCATCGGAAAGTCTTGGTGACATTGCTATGACGACAAACCTTGCGGCGGCAGCGGCCACTCTGCTGGCCATGATCGTCACCTGGATCCGTTACGGAAAGCCTGATGTATCCATGACATTCAACGGTGCTCTTGCAGGTCTGGTTGCGATCACTGCGGGCTGTGATACCGTCAGCAACTGGGCGGCCATTGCGATCGGTGCCATTGCCGGTATTCTGGTGGTATTTTCTGTTGAATTTTTTGATAAGATTGTTAAGATCGATGATCCGGTGGGCGCTATCAGTGTACACGGTGTATGCGGTGCTGCCGGAACGATCCTGACGGGGGTGTTCTCGAGCGAGGTGAGTCTTGGAACACAGGTGCTCGGGGTTGCATCGGTTATCGCATACGTAGCGGCTGCGGCATTCATTGTCTTTAAACTGATTGATTTTACGGTCGGACTGCGTGTGACAGAGGAAGAGGAAATTGATGGGCTGGATATGCATGAACACGGCGCCCCTGCTTATGCAAATTTTAACCTGCATCGTGACAGATAAATACTGAAATTGAAATCGGCGCTTTCGAAGTCTGTGACTTCGGGAGCGCTTTTCTTGACTTGCTTTTTCAGGACATATCCCATATTATGATATTGGGGTTAAAAGGTCATTATATAATGAATAAGAGCAGTGGATTCGAAGATAAAGGAGAAATCAGATTGTGGATGAATTAAAATTTTTGGAAGAACAGGGTGTAAACCCGGGGATGATAGAGGAAGTACGTGCATACAGGGAAGAGTTTCCGGTCGATGATTCAGTGAGATACCGCATCGTAAAGCCGCTGATGCCGTTTTACGGGCGCGAGATACTGGAGATGGCCATTGCCGGCCTGCTTCAGGGAGAAAATCTGCTGCTGACAGGGTCCAAGGCGACCGGAAAAAATGTGCTGGCAGAAAATCTGGCCTATATATTTAACAGGCCTTCCTATAATATTTCGTTCCATGTCAATACGAACAGCGGGGATCTGATCGGAACGGATACATTTATAGATAATCAGGTCCAGCTGCGAAAAGGAAGCATCTACCTGTGCGCACAGTACGGGGGTTTTGGTATTCTGGATGAGGTGAACATGGCAAAAAATGATGCGGTTTCAGTACTGCATGCGACGCTTGATTACCGGCGCAGTATCGATGTACCGGGATATGACAAGATAGATCTTCATCCGGCTGCCAGATTTATCGGAACGATGAACTATGGTTATGCGGGAACGAAGGAGCTGAATGAGGCTCTCGTATCACGTTTCCTGGTGATCGATATGCCCCCTCAGTCGAAGGATACGCTGGAGCCGATCTTTGCGCAGACGTTTCCTGACGGCAAACCGGAGGCAATGGAACAGCTGATCGGATTGTTTCTGGACCTCCAGCTGAAAGCGGCCAACGGTGAAATCTCGACGAAAGCACTGGACCTGAGGGGCATGCTCGCGGCAATCAAGACGATCCGATGCGGGCTGGCACCGGCACTTGCCGTGCGGATGGGGATTGTAAATAAGAGCTTTGATGCATTTGAAAAAGAAATCATCAGCGATGTTGTCATGACAAGAATACCGGAAGCATGGACAGAAGAGGATATATTTCTCTTGTAAGGAGTAATATCTATGATGGATGAAAATATGAGAGAAGAATATCAGCTGGAGATTGAAAACCGGATCAAAAACCTGATCTGGACAGTATGTGGAGATTATACACTGGAAGCCAGGCCGGATGTGGATGCCTTTTTAAAATCAAAATATATCGCTCTTTATGATGGCATCAAGCAGGGGGCGTTTGCCAAATATTTCTGTAAGGAAGATCTGAGCCTCTATCTTGTGAAAAAGCTGTACATTCACGCGGATGAGGCCTCGCTGATGACGATTGCACAGATGTGTATCGAGGAGGCTGTCGAGGGCAGGATTGCCAGTGAGAGAAGCGGCGTGCCTGAGATACGCAGGCGGGCGCTGGAGGATACGCTGGAATTTGATTTTCATCATCTTGTGAAGAGTGAGATCGGCAGGCTGAAAGCAGCGCTGTTCCGGGAGAAAATACAGGGTGAATACGTGGTGAGCAGCGCTGTCCGAAAGAATATGGAGCGCATTTACAAGCTGAAGTATGCAGAGACTACCCGGGATGTGATTGAGGCAATCGACGAGCTGTACAATCTGTGGGTGGAGCCGGGGTACGAACAGACCTATGGAACACTGGAACACATACTCTCTGTCACGATGGAGGAGCTCGCCGAGTACAGCTGGAAAGATTTTCTGACGGAAGAGATGTATGAGGAAAATCTGGAAGCCTATCTGGACAAGGTCAGCCAGGATATGACGGCTACCAGAACACCGGACAGTGAGGAGAAAGAAGAGCTTTCGGATCAGGAAGGATTGCGTAAGAAAAAGGTGGTCGTCGTGGATGAAGAAGCGATGCAGAAGGTCTATTCCTATGTGGAGCTGAATTTCGGCAAGACATATCTGTCTACGCTTCAGGAGAAAAGGATGAATTTTCAGCTGTGTAAGGGGCTTCATTCAGACTGCAGCCTGTATTTCACAGACGGGATACTGCGAAGCCCGGTCACGCGCAATTATCAGTATGAATATGCCAAAAAGCAGCAGGCGAAGAATAAGTATGCGTACTATGATTATCACCGTGTGGTTAAGCGCAATATAGCAGTGCTTTCCGATACCCTGAAAAAGGCGCTGGTTATGAGGGATGAGGTATCAGAGACTATCAGTGACAGGGGGATTCTGATTCCGTCCAGGCTGTGGAAGGCGGGCAGAACACAGGATGCAAAACTGTTCCGGAAAGAAGAAAAGACAAGCACCCAGGACTTTGTGGTAGAGGTGCTGATCGATGCCAGCGGTTCACAGCGTCCGCGGCAGGATAAGGTGGTACTTCAGGCTTATATTATTATGGAAGCTCTGAGCAGTGTGCGGATTCCGCATCGTGTCACAAGTTTCTGCACATTCTGGGATTACACCATCATTCAGCGATACAGGGAATACGATGATCCGCGGTCTGAAAATGAACGAATTTTCGAGTTTACGACATCTTCAAATAACAGGGATGGACTTGCCGTCAAGGCTGCAGCCCAGGAGCTTCTGAACCGGGATGAGGAAAAGAAAATATTGATTATTCTGAGCGACGGGAGACCGTATGATGTGATCTTGAACAGACCGAATGCCCGAAACCCACAACCGTATCAGGGCGAATATGCGATCAAAGATACAGGATTTGAAGTGCGCCGTCTCAGGAGTCAGGGAATTTCTGTGCTTGGTGTGTTTGCCGGTGAAGAAAAGGACCTGGAGGCAGAGAAGAAAATATTCGGAAAGGACTTTGCGTATATCCGTGATATTGAGTATTTTTCTAAAATTGTCGGAAGATATTTGAAAAAACAGTTGGAAGATAATGCTTAGGAGCCGGTGATTTAGCTGAATATATTTTGGGGAATTACGAATACTCTTACTAGACATATTGTGTTGCAGCGGAGGTCGTTTTATGACAAGCAAAAAAGAGTATTTACTGATAATTGCAGGAACAGCCGCCATGGCTGTTTCCATCAATTCCGTGTTTGATCCACTTGGAATGGTAACCGGCGGTTTTTCGGGGATTGCGATTCTGATCAAAGAGCTTACAAAACAACTGATACCCGGAGGCATGCCGCTCGGTATCACGACTGCGGTTCTGAATGTTCCTCTGTTTTTGATCGGAATAAAGATCAAAGGATTTCAGTTTCTGAAACGTTCGTTTGTGGGGATGATCAGTCTTTCCGTGTGGCTTTCCATTCTCCCGCAGATTCCGATCATTGAAGGCGATCTGATGCTTGCTGCGCTGTGCGGCGGCGCAATACAGGGCCTGGGGATCGGACTGGCATTTTCCGGGCGCGGGACAACAGGAGGGAGTGACATGGCTGCCGCTCTGCTTCAGAAAAAATTTCCGTGGTATTCCGCCTCTCAGATCATGCAGGTGATCGACTGGATCATCGTTTTTTTTGGGGCGCTTGTTTTCGGATTTTCCATGGTTTTATATGCGGTTGTAGCCATTTTTGTCATCTCAAAAGTCAGTGACGGTATAATTGAGGGGTTGAAATTTTCCAAAGCAGCGTTTATTATAACGGAGAAGCATCAGGTGATTTCACAGACGCTTATGAAGGAACTGAAGAGAGGAACGACAGGGATAACGGTACACGGAATGTATTCCGGAAAAGAAAAAATCATGTTGTTCTGTGTGGTTCCGAAGAAGCAGATTGTCTATGTGAAGGAAATCATACACAGGTTGGATGAACGTGCTTTTGTGATTGTGACGGACGCGAGAGAGGTACTCGGAGAAGGCTTTTTGCGTTACGAATGACGAAAAAATGAAAAGTTTGTTAAAAAAATTGTATTTTCTCTTTCTTTTTTTGTGTAATTGTATTAAAATATATTCTAAGGGATTTTTGTTTTCCTTTAGAAAACGCAAAAAAGGGGTATCAATATGATTTCAAATCAAATACTTCAAAATACAATCGAAGGCTTAAAGACAATATCCAGAGCAGATCTGTGCATCATGGATATTGAGGGAAAAGTTCTGGTATCGACCTTTGCTGAACAGGTTGCCAGCAGTGCGGAAGTATTGAGTTTCGTTGAGTCGCAGGCGGACAGCCAGGTGATCAAGGGATTTCAGTATTTCAAGGTGTATGATGAACACCAGCTGGAGTACGTACTGATCGCAGGCGGCGGAAGTGAAGATATCTATATGATTGGCAAGCTGGCGGCATTTCAGATTGAGAATCTGTTGATTGCCTATAAAGAGCGTTTTGATAAAGATAATTTTATCAAGAACCTTTTGCTGGATAATCTTCTGCTTGTCGATATCTATAACCGTGCGAAAAAGCTACATATCGAAGTGAACGCCAGAAGGGTTGTATTTATACTGGAGACCAATCAGAGCAAAGATTACAATCTGCTGGAATGCATTAAAAACATGTTCCATGGAAAGAACGGTGACTTCATCACAGCAGTCGATGAAAAGAATATCATTATCGTCAAAGAGCTCTCTGAGACAGACGGGTATGACGAAATGAATAAAATTGCGGTTTCCATTCTGGATACGCTTGGCTACGGTACGGTAGGCGAAACCCACATTGCCTATGGAACGATCGTAAAAGAACTGAAAGAAGTTTCGAGGTCCTACAAAGAAGCCAGAATGGCGCTGGATGTCGGAAAGATCTTTTTTGGTGACCGCGATGTCATCGCTTACAGTTCACTCGGCATCGGCCGGCTGATCTATCAGCTTCCGATTCCGCTGTGTAAAATGTTTATCAAAGAAATTTTTGCAGATAAATCGCCGGATGATTTTGATGAAGAGACTCTGGTGACAATCAATAAGTTCTTTGAGAACAGCCTGAACGTTTCTGAGACATCCAGACAGCTGTATATTCACAGAAACACACTGGTATATCGCCTGGACAAGCTTCAAAAGAGTACCGGACTGGATCTGCGTGTATTTGAGGATGCCATTACGTTTAAGATTGCGTTAATGGTAGTACGGTACATGCAGTACATGGAAACCTTGGATTACTAGTCAGGAGGAAATTATGATTACGTTAAAGGGCGTAAGCAAATCGTACGGAAAAGGCCAGCCGGCTATTGACCGAATGGATTTGCAGATTGATAAGGGGGAATTTGTTTTTGTTGTGGGGAACAGTGGATCCGGGAAATCCACATTGATCAAACTGCTTTTAAAAGAGTTGGAACCCACAGACGGCACAATCGAAGTTAACGGCCAGATACTGAACACGATGAAGCGCAGAAAAGTACCGAAGTACCGCCGTGGGGTCGGTGTTGTATTCCAGGACTTCCGTCTGCTCAAAGACAGAAATGTCTTTGAAAATGTAGCATTTGCTCAGCGCGTCATCGAACGCCCTAACAGGGTGATTAAAAAAAGAGTGCCGGAGGTTCTCACTCTGGTAGGTCTGGCGGAAAAATATAAGTCATTTCCGAAGGAGCTGTCCGGAGGTGAGCAGCAGAGGGTTGCACTGGCAAGAGCGCTTGTCAACAGACCGGATATTCTGCTTGCGGATGAGCCCACGGGAAATCTGGATCCTAAGACTTCATTTGAAATCATGAAGCTTCTGGAGGAAATCAACGAGCGTGGAACCACTGTACTGGTCGTTACTCATAACCGTGACATCGTAAACACTATGAAAAAGCGTGTGATCGCGATGAAGAAAGGCGTCATTGTAAGCGACGAACAAGAAGGTGAATACCATGCGAATTAGTACGATCGGATACAGTGCAAAGCAGGGCGTTGTCAATATCGGCAGAAATATTATTTTTTCACTTGCTTCCATAGCGACGATAGCAGCCTGTGTTTTTCTGTTTGGACTTGTGTTTTCTATTGTTATCAATTTTAATTATATTGTCAAAAATGTGGAAGAGGGCGTGTCCATCACCGTATTCTTTGACGAGGATGCCGACCAGGCGACGATTGATGCGATTGGAGAACAGATCAAGGCGCGTACGGAGGTCACAGAGGTCGATTACGTCTCTGCACAGCAGGCCTGGGAGGAATTTAAAAAAGATTATTTCAAGGATGCGGAGGATGCCGCAGAAGGATTTGAAAACGACAATCCGCTCAGCAATGCGGCAAACTACGTTGTGAAAGTTGACAAGATAGAACATCAGGCTGATCTGATTACATACATTGAAGGTCTGAGCGGCGTCAAGAATGTCAATCATTCTGAAGGAGCGGCGAATACGCTGACGACGTTTAACCGTCTGCTGGGGATGATCTCTGTTGCAATCATCGGCATACTGCTGGCGGTTGCCATATTCCTTATCAGCAATACGGTATCAGTAGGAATCGCCGTCCGCAGAGAAGAGATCGGCATCATGAAACTGATCGGAGCTACAAACGGATTTGTCCGCGCACCGTTTATCATTGAGGGACTGATCATCGGTCTCATCGGTGCCGCAATACCGCTTCTGATCCTGTATTTTATGTACAATAAGACGATCGGATATATTCTGGAGAGATTCAACGTGCTGACCAGCATTGTTTCATTCCTGGAAGTGCGCCAGGTCTTTGAAGTACTGGTTCCGGCAGGGCTGATTCTTGGAATGGGTATCGGTCTGATCGGAAGTGTGATTACTATTAGGAAACATCTCAGAGTATAATATAAAGTAACAGTTCAGGACCAATTCCCACATCGGATGAATATCCGATGCTTCCTGACCGGATTTTCCGGTCAGGAAGATGCGCTGTCCTGAACAGTTACAACAATAGTATGAAAGAAATGAGGGCTTCAAAGGACATAGGTCTTTTGAAGCTCTCCTGTTTGGGGTGATTATGTCGAATAATAGAAAAAACAGCCTGGAATGTTTCATTCTCGGCGTGATGGTCGCGATTCTGGTGTTTCTGATGTATCATTTTGTGGATACGACATTCCTGCAGGGGAGGGGAGACACATCTCCGGAGAGCAGGACAGCCAGAGCGAAAGTCGAGGAGATCGATAATCTTATTGAACAGGAGTATCTGTTTGATACGGACGGTGATGATCTGTCACAGGGAATGTATGCAGGCCTTGTGGACGGACTTGGGGATAAGTATTCCCGCTATTATACAAAGGAAGAGTATGAGGCCGTGCAGCAGAGCAATGAGGGACATTACGAAGGCATCGGCGTCGTGATGATGCAGGATAAGGATTCCGGTATGGTGCAGGTGGCACACTGCTACGAGGGGAGTCCGGCCGCTGAAGCGGGGGTACGGGAAGGTGATATCATCTATAAGATCGGAGATACGCTTGTTGCGGATAAGGACCTGTCTGAGGTTTCGGATGCCATCAGGGACAGTGAGAGTGATGCGATTCACCTGACAGTTTACCGGCAGACGGAAAAAAGATATATAGAAGTTGATCTGAAAAAAGCTGAAGTTGAGATACCTGCAGTCTCCTCTGAGATGCTGCAGGATGACGTCGGCTATATTGTTATCTATCAGTTTACCGCCGTTGTACCGGAACAGTTTCAGAAAGCATGTCAGCAGCTCACGGAGCAGGGAATGGGACGGCTGATCGTAGATCTCAGAGACAATCCGGGAGGACTGTTAACATCTGTGTGTGATACGCTGAACTCATTTATGCCGGAGGGACTCCTCGTATATACCGAGGATAAGAATGGAAACCGCACAGAACATTTCAGCGAGGGGAAAACACCGCTGGATATGCCGCTTGTGGTGCTTGTCAATCAGAACAGCGCAAGCTCTGCGGAGATATTTGCAGGGGCAGTAAAGGACTACGGCGTCGGAACGCTTGTCGGTACTACGACATACGGAAAGGGAATCGTTCAGAAAACATTTGGATTAAATGACGGCAGTGTGGTAAAGCTTACGGTATCCAGTTATTATACGCCAAACGGAATTAACATCCATGGAACGGGGATCGAGCCGGATGTGGAGATAGAACAGCCGGAAGATGCCCCGGAAGATCTGCAGCTGGAAAGAGCGCTGGAGCTGATCCGTAAAGAATAAACAGTTGTGAATTGAATTTCATCTTGAAAAGTGGTATGATGGAACAAAAACATGGGAGGGGATTATGCAGAAATTTGTGATAACAACGGACAATATGGCCGATTTACCGGAAGCATATTACGGAGAGCATCAGATTCCTTATATGTATCTGCCGTACACAATGGATGGCGCGACTTATCGGAAAGAAAATGAGCTGAAATCCAGTGATTTTTATAACAGAATGAGAAACGGTTCCATGCCTACGACATCGCAGGTCAACTCTGAAGATGCAAAGGAGCTGTGGAAGCCATTCATGGAAGACGGATATGATATTTTGCATATCGCGTTTTCTTCAGGGCTTAGCGGGAGCTACAACAGCTGCCGGATTGCCGCTGAGGAAATGGCGGAAGAGTATCCGCAGAGAAAGGTGGCAGTAGTCGATTCACTGTGTGCGTCGCTTGGAGAAGGACTGCTTGTTCATCTCGCGGTACAGATGAAAGAAAACGAAAAGTCCATGGATGAGATCATCGAGTGGCTGGAAGGCCATAAACTGAATTTGTGCCATATGTTTACGGTGGATGATCTGAATCATCTCCACAGAGGAGGGCGGGTATCCAAGATGACGGCTGTCATCGGTACGATGATCAATATCAAACCCGTTCTTCATGTCGATGACGAGGGCCATCTGATTGCGGTTAACAAGGTGCGAGGCAGAAAGCGTTCACTGATCACACTGGTCAACATGATGGAAGAGCGTCTGAAAGATTACACCGGTGAGAAGAGCAGCGTCTTTATCAGCCACGGCGACTGTCTGGAAGATGCGCAGTTTGTGGCGAGACTGGTCAAAGAACGATTTGGAACAGAGGACATTCTGATTAATCCGGTCGGATCTACCATCGGAGCACATTCAGGTCCGGGTACGGTTGCTCTGTTTTTCCTGGGAAGTTACAGATAACAGTTATCAGGATCATACGACAGGTTACTGCAGAAATGCAGTAACCTTTTTTTGACCCAATCCATCATATATTTATAAAAAACTGAATTATTATACAAAAAATTCCGAATTTGGAATGTTTTGGAATGTCGAGGATGATATTTCAGATTTATTTTTTTCTATAATTAGAGGACTAAACGAAATAATCTAAAAAACAGAAGGGGATATTATGGAAGTTGATAGGATTGAAGGGTTAAAAACAGGAGAGGTGCTTCTTACACTGACTGAGAATTCATGCAGTTTAGGCGCGGCACAGGGGTATGAGACGTGCTGTTTTGCGTGTGATGTGCACAGCAGACATGGGTGCAGCAAAAGCGAGCTGGCATGGAGGGGAAAGGCTGGGCAGCTGTTGCGTGCGTTTGGTGTGCCTGTACATACGAAGGGATATGTGTATTTGTGCCAGGCAGTCAGCATGGCGGCAGCGAACACGGAGGAGACGATATGGGTCACGAAAGAGATCTACCCGGCCATCGCGAAGCGGGAGCGTGCGACGGCAGCAGGAGTCGAACGGGCCATCAGATATGCAGTTACAGGAATCTGGGATCATGGCAACTGGAAACTTTACAGCAGCATCACACAGACTCTGGCAGTCAGCAAACCAACCAACGGACAATTTATACTTCAGGTTGCCAGATATCTGCATGAAGGGATGAGAATGTAACTGGTTAAAACAGACAATAAATAAAAGCAGGTTTCCATGATTAATCTAATCAGGAAATCTGCTTTTTAGTTTTGGTAATCTGCATACTCAGCTGCAAGGCGGGCAAATTCAGAACGTACCTTTCGGAAGCTTTCCAAAAGCCTTGGTGAAAAAGTACCGCATTCACCGTTTCGGATCATGTGAAACGCCTGCTCTTCCGGGAGGGCCTTTCTGTAAACGCGATCCATCGTAAGGGCATCATAGCAGTCTGCGATTCCCACAACCTGGGCGCAGACCGGAATTTCATCAGTCTTCAGCCCGTCGGGATATCCTTTTCCGTCCCAGCGTTCATGATGATAGCGGCAGATATTGTACGCATATTGCAGATACTCCTCATCGCCGACACGTTTCAGGGTTTTGAGCATCTCGCAGCCCTTTGAGGTATGTGTCTTCATGACTTCGAATTCTTCGTTCGTCAGCCGGCCGGGCTTGTTCAGAATAGAATCCGGTATGGCAATTTTGCCGATGTCATGCATGGAAGAGGCGCTGGCGATGATATCAATGTTTTTGGAATTCAGACCTTCGTCCGGGTACTGTCTGGAAACCTCCTGCAGAAGCGTTCTTGTAAACAGGCGGATTCGCTGAATGTGCTGCCCGGTCTCCAGGCTTCGGTACTCGATGATAGATGAGAGTGCATCTACCATGACCGTATTAGATTCTCGCAGTTTTGCAGCCTGTTCTTCGATAATCTGTTCCTGATAAAGTTTGCGGTGATTCAGCTCAATCACGTTCTGTACGCGGCGCTTTACCACATGTGGTTCGAAAGGCTTCATGATGATATCGGAAGCACCCAGATCAAATGCCTTCACTTCATTTTCCGAAGAGTCTTCCGCTGTTATGATGATTACGGGTAGTCTGGAAAGAAGACCTTCCTCCTTCAGTTCTGTCATCAGCTGGTAACCGTCTTTGACCGGCATATTCAGATCCAGCAGTATGATCGCCATGTGTTCGTGATATTTGCGGGCAAGCGCCAATGCCTGTTCGCCGTTTTCTGCCTCCAGAAGGCGGAAATCATGTTCAAAGAGGCTGCAGAGGATCGCACGGTTGATTTCGATATCATCTACAATTAAAATCGTATCTCTGTTTTTCATCGACTAAATCTCCATGGTACTGCCGATAGCAGCCACTGCCGCGTCGTATGCTTCTTTTGCACTGGGGAATAATTTCTGAGCCTGAGCAGTATTGTCTGAACGCAGATCAACAACAATCTGAGAGCAGAGGTCGAACAGCCGGGTCAGTCCGAGATTTCCGGCAACTCCCTTAAGAGTATGAGCAGCAAGCAGCGCATCCTCATAGTGTTCTTCTCTCATGGAACAGGTGAAAAGCTCCATGTTCTCATCCTGTAGAAATTTGTGCAAAAATCGAAGATAAAGACCGCTGTTTCCGGAAAAACGGGCAACAGCAGCATCATAGTCAATACCAGCATCCTGGAGAATGGTTCTCGGGTTTTGCTCCATCTTTTTGGTACTCCTTTAAATGGTATATGTTAATAAATATTATAGCATATATTTTTGCGTATTGTAAACATAATCCGGAGACGGAAAATATTAATGTTTTTGGTCGCGTGATATGATAAACTGTTAAATGACGGATGAAAATGACGGCGGTATGCAGGAGGAAGATATGAAACATAAGAGGATTATGACGGGGGTTCTGATCATATTGTTCATCATAATATATATTTCCCTCGTATGTGTTCCCTACCGGAAGCAGGAAGGGGCTGCGGCGAAGACGAGAGACAGCTTTGATGCCTCTGATTTCTACAGTGATCACATTTGTCAGGATCGTGCTGCGATTCTGTTTCAGAATGACGAGGCATTGGAAGAGAGGATTCGGTTAATTTCCAACGCTTCTGAAAGCATCATATTATCGACATTTGATTTTAAAGCTGACAACAGCGGGAAGATGATGCTGGCAGCTTTATACGACGCTGCGATGAGAGGAGTGGAGGTTCAGATTCTGCTGGACGGTTTTTCGTATTTTATACATGCGATGGGTGATCCCTGTTTCAAAGCGCTGGGCATCCTCGAGAATGTCACCATCAAAGTGTATAATCCGATTAATATCCTGAAGCCGACGAAACTGATGGCACGTATGCATGATAAATATCTGATTGCAGATAATACCGCATATATTCTGGGAGGACGAAATACCTTTGATTATTTTCTGGGAAATGATACGGATTATAAAAACTATGACTGGGATGTTCTGGTGTACAATGCGGGCGGCGGGCAGGATTCTTCCATTGAACAGGTAAAAACATATTTTCAGTCAGTCTGGGAACTTGATGTATGCAAAATTGTAATGGATTCAATGTCAGTAATCTCGAAGGACAGAATCACAGAGAGCGGGGGGGAACTGCTGGAGCTGTACAAAGATATGCAGTCAGAGCACAGCGGATGGTTTGAGCGGCCAGATTATGTGAAAATGACAACGGAGACGAACAAAATCCGGCTGATTTCAAATCCAATTCAGGCAGCGGTAAAAGAACCGGTTTTGTTCTATACGCTGACGGAGCTGATGATACAGTCTTCAGAGAAAACAGTATTTCACACGCCCTATATATTGTGCAACGATTATATGACAGAAAGACTGACAGAACTCGGCAATGTCAATGACAGTGTATGGATGATGACTAACTCGGCACCCAATAACGGCAATCCGTTTGGAGCCGTTGATTACCTGATTCATAAAGAGGAAATCGTTGATACCGGCATCCATATTATGGAATACGATGCAGGCGTATCATATCATGGTAAATGCTTCACGATCGGAGACAGGCTGACGGGAATCGGATCGTTTAACTGGGATATGAGGAGTGCATATATTGATACGGAACTGATGCTGGTGATCGACAGCAAATCTTTAAACACGAGTATGCGCAAATATATGGAAACGTATGAAGACGCAGCGCTCATTGTGCGCGATGAGACGTCATACAGCCTGAAGCGGGGACAGGTTCTGCAGAAGATCAGTCCGAAACGTCTGGAGAAAATCAGACTGCTGTGGCCGCTGGATGGGTGGTTTCGGCATTTGATGTGATGATAAATACAGAACAAACATTCGGAATTGCCCTGTACTTTAGCCGGACACTCTGCTATAATCAGTTTATCTGAAGTTTTTATCGGATCATCACGGAGGTAAAATATATTATGTTTAATCAAGAACACTCGCAATCTGCGTCGTTGCTTGCTCGTGAGACCGGCATGAAGGGCGGTGCCGGCTTCCAATTACACTCGGAATATCAGCCCACCGGAGACCAGCCGCAGGCTATCGATCAGCTTGTACAGGGGTTCCGGGAAGGAAACCAATGCCAGACACTGCTGGGAGTTACCGGATCCGGCAAGACATTTACGATGGCGAATGTCATCCAGCAGATTCAGAAACCGACGCTGATCATCGCACATAATAAGACCCTCGCAGCGCAGCTCTACAGTGAGTTCAAGGAGTTTTTTCCGGAGAATGCGGTGGAGTATTTTGTCTCCTACTACGATTACTATCAGCCGGAGGCCTATGTTCCCTCTACTGACACGTATATTGCAAAGGATTCCGCCATCAACGAAGAGATCGACAAGCTGCGTCTGTCGGCGACGGCCGCATTGAGTGAACGCCGGGATGTGATCATCATATCCAGTGTATCCTGCATCTACGGTATTGGTAGTCCGAAAGATTACCAGAACATGATCATCTCCCTGCGGCCCGGAATGGAAAAAGACCGTGACGCGGTGCTCAGAGAGCTGATCGACATCCAGTATGACAGGAATGATATGGATTTTCACCGCGGTACGTTCAGAGTCCGGGGGGATGTGGTGGAAATCTTTCCAGCGGATGCGACGGACATTGCATACCGTGTTGAATTTTTCGGAGATGAGATTGAACGGATTACTGAGATTGATACGCTGACGGGTGAAATTCTGCATGAGATGAATCACGTTGCGATCTTTCCTGCATCACATTACGTCGTTCCCATGGATAAAATACTGGCTTCCGCCAGGGAGATAGAAGTTGAGCTGGAAGAGCAGGTCCGTTTCTTTAAGAGTGAAGACAAGCTGCTGGAGGCACAGCGCATACAGGAGCGGACCAACTTCGACCTCGAGATGATGAAGGAAACGGGGTTTTGCTCCGGCATTGAGAATTACTCGCGTTATCTTGCAGGACTCGCACCGGGAGAGGCACCATACACGCTGATGGATTATTTTGAAGACGACTATCTGCTGATCATAGACGAGTCCCATAAGACGGTCCCGCAGATTCGCGGCATGTATGCCGGCGACCAGTCGCGGAAGTCGACGCTGGTGGATTACGGATTTCGCCTGCCTTCGGCGAAAGATAACCGTCCGCTTAATTTTACGGAATTTGAAGAGCATATCGATCAGGTGATGTTTGTATCGGCGACTCCAGGAGAATATGAAGCAGATCATGAGATGCTGCGGGCTGAACAGATCATCCGGCCGACCGGGCTTCTGGACCCGGATGTCGAAGTGCGTCCGGTGGAGGGGCAGATCGATGACCTGGTAGCTGAGGTCTATAAAGAAGTGGACAAACATAATAAAATTCTGATAACCACACTGACGAAGCGTATGGCGGAAGATCTGACAGATTATATGAAGAATCTCGGCATTCGGGTCAAGTACCTTCACTCTGATATCGATACTCTGGAGCGGACGGAGATCATCCGTGATATGCGCCTCGATGTGTTCGACGTACTTGTGGGAATCAACCTTCTGAGAGAGGGGCTGGATATCCCGGAAATCACTCTGGTGGCGATACTGGATGCGGATAAAGAAGGATTTCTGCGCTCCGAGACATCGCTGATTCAGACAATCGGGCGGGCGGCCAGAAATGCGGAAGGCCATGTCATCATGTATGCCGACCAGATGACAGATTCTATGAAAGTGGCGATTGAGGAGACAAAACGCCGTCGGGAGATACAGGAGGCATATAACAAAGAACACGGAATCACTCCGAAGACCATTCAGAAAGCGGTGCGTGATCTGATCAGCATCTCCAAAGAAGTGGCAAAGACAGAGAAAAATCTGGCCAAAGATCCGGAGTCTATGAGCAGGAAAGAACTGGAACAGCTGGTTGCGAGCCTGGAAAAACAGATGAGGGCGGCGGCTGCAGATCTGAATTTCGAGGTTGCAGCTGAACTGCGTGATAAAATGGTGGAGCTGAAGAAAAACCTGGAAGATATCGAATAAAATAGTTGACAGAATGATATGTGTTGTGATAAAGTAATCAGGTATGAAAAACAAAGAAGAGTATCCACTCTCACCCTAGCACAAATGAGTGACTATGGTTAATATTGAAATAATAAGTGATTATTATGCGATATGAATAAGTGGATAGTCTGTCTATCTACTTATTTTTTTATTTATGGAGGTGCACAACTATTAGCGATTTAATGATTAATGAGCAGATCCGCGACCGGGAAGTAAGACTGGTTGGAGCGGACGGGGAACAGATGGGAGTTATGTCATCCAAGGAGGCATATAACATTGCGGTGGAAGCCGGATTGGATCTGGTGAAGATTGCGCCGACAGCAAAACCGCCGGTATGCAAGATCGTGGACTATGGCAAGTACAAATATGAACTGACGAGAAAAGAAAAAGATGCCAGAAAGAAACAGAAAACCGTCGACGTTAAGGAAGTTCGCCTGTCTCCGAACATTGATACGAATGATTTGAATACGAAGGTCAATGCAGCCAGAAAGTTTATCTCCAAAGGGGATAAAGTGAAGGTGACTCTGCGCTTCAGAGGACGTGAGATGGCGCATATGTACAGCAGCAAGTATATTCTCGATGATTTTGCGGAGAAGCTGTCTGATATAGCAGTGATAGAAAAGGCACCAAAAGTAGAAGGCAGAAGTATGACGATGTTCTTAAGCGAAAAGCGTCAGTAAAAACATATATTCAAGGAGGACGACAAAATGCCAAAAATTAAAACAAGCAGAGCAGCTGCAAAGCGTTTCAAAAAAACAGGTACAGGAAAATTAGTTAGAAATAAAGCTTATAAAAGCCATATCTTAACCAAAAAATCTCAGAAGAGAAAAAGGAACCTGAGAAAACCGGCTGTTACAGATGAGACAAATGTAAAGAACATGAAGAAAATTTTACCTTACATTTAAGATAGAGTCGAAGGAGGAATATAAGAATGGCAAGAATTAAAGGCGGCTTAAACGCTAAGAAAAGACATAATAGAACACTGAAACTGGCGAAAGGTTACAGAGGAGCCAGGTCAAAACAGTACAGAGTAGCAAAACAGTCAGTAATGCGGGCTCTTACAAGCTCCTATGCAGGCAGAAAACAGAAGAAACGTCAGTTCAGACAGCTGTGGATCGCGCGTATCAACGCCGCAGCAAGAATGAACGGTTTGTCATACAGCAAGTTTATGCATGGTTTAAAATTAGCTGAAGTGGATCTGAACAGAAAAGTACTGGCAGATATGGCAGTTAATGATGCAGCAGGATTTGCAACTCTTGCAGCACTGGCAAAATCCAAAATCGCATAATAGAAATATATTACGATCCCGGAATTAAAATTCCGGGATTTTTTTGGCATTCTATTCTGACAGAGAACCTTCATATGATATAATGAGCGCAAGAGAGTCAACATGCTTGCATGATTGGCGAACGGCGAATGCCGATCATGAATCTCTGATTCATGATATAAGGAAATACATGGAGGAATATCTGATGAAATTCTGGAATGTTTATAAAAAACTGCAATGGATGCTGCCGGCGCTGATGCTGCTGGCAGTTTCTGTTCTGTGTCTTTGGAATGCCGGGCCGAATGTTCAGGAGGCGTCGTCCGAGGTAGTTGAAAAGCCGAAAGTTGCGTTGACATTTGATGACGGACCTCATGAAATATATACACCGCAGCTGCTTGATGGACTCGCAGAGCGAAATGTAAAGGCCAGTTTTTTTCTGCTGGGACAACAGATACCCGGAAGGGAAGAGATCGTCAGGAGAATGTATGAAGAAGGGCACTTGGTGGGGAATCACGCATACAAGCATGTGCTTCTGACCAAGCTGCCGAAAGCGGAGGCTTGTGAACAGATTCAGACGACATGCGAGCTGATCAGGCAGATCACAGGTGAATATCCTTCATATATCCGGCCGCCTTATGGAGAATGGGACGATGAACTGGACTGTGGGATACCGATGATTCCGGTGTTCTGGAATATTGATTCCATGGACTGGGAGCTGAAAAATACAAATGCCGTGTTAAAACGTGTTTTGCCCTGCGTCAAAGAGGGGGATATTATACTGATGCACGACAGCTATGACACAACTGTCAAAGCAGCGCTGCAGATAGTGGACGAATTGACGAAATTAGGATATGAGTTTGTAACGATCGATGAGATGTTATGTGAATAGTGATTAATAATCATAATATATTTCCAAAAAAATCAGCAATAGTGTTATATTGTTCCTTTACCTGTAAATTTTCATATGTTATAATACAAACGAATAAGAGCTAGGGGGATAATTCCAATGATAATTATCGGCGAAAAAATAAACGGTTCCATTCCATCCATGGCGAAAGCAATCGCAGCGCGAGATGAAGAATGGATCAAAGATATCGCAAAAAAAGAGGCAGAGGCAGGCGCTACCTTTATTGATGTGTGCGCGTCTGTTGATGAGGAAGTAGAAGTAGAGACGCTGAAATGGATGATCGGTCTCGTAGAGAGTGTAACAGATCTTCCGATCGCAGTGGACAGCCCGAGTGCAAAAGTGCTGAGCGAAGCATATAAATGCTGCAGCAGACCGGGTATTATCAATTCTGTATCCATGGAAGGGGATAAGATCGACCAGCTTTTCCCTATCGTAGCGGAAAATCCGGGATGGGAAGTAGTTGCACTGCTGTGTGATGACACCGGAATCCCGCAGACGGCTGAGAAAAGGCTGGAAGTGTTCGGAAGAATCATGGAGAAGGCAAAAGAGTACAATATCGATCCGAGCAGGATCCATATTGATCCGCTGATCGAAATGCTGTGTACATCCGAAGATGGCATTGCAATGATCACAGAGGTGATCAGCACGATCCGTGCGCAGTATCCGACCATACATATCACAGCGGCAGTCAGCAACATCTCCTTTAACCTGCCGGCAAGAAAACTGGTGAACTTAGGATTTACCGTACTTGCGATGAACGCAGGACTCGACAGCGCAATCCTTGATCCGCTGAACAGGGATATGATGGGACTCATCTATGCGACAGAGGCGCTTCTGGGACTGGATGATTACTGCATGGAATACATCGGAGCTTACAGGGAAGGCCTGATCGGACCGGTACAGAAATAAACAAACCCTGCAAAGCAAATTTTCATGGCCGATTGGCCTGGCTGATCGGATTTTAACGTAACAATCGAAGGATAAGTTTTGAGGAAAACTTATTTTTTGATAGATGGCAAAAACAAAACACAAGAAAGAAGCGGAGGAATTTAACATGTCACCAAAAATTCAGGAAGTTGCAGATTTAGTAGCAAAGGGAAAAGCAAAATTAGTTGGACCGGCTGTACAGGCAGCATTGGATGATGGATGTGATCCTACAGAGATTCTGAACGGCGGAATGATCGACGCAATGGCAGTTGTCGGAGAGAAATTCAAAAACAACGAGATCTTCGTACCGGAGATGCTGGTAGCAGCAAGAGCAATGAAAAAAGGTGTAGAAGTACTGAAACCACATCTTTCAGCAGGAAGCACAGGAGCAATGGGAAAACTGATCATCGCAACAGTAGCAGGCGACCTTCATGATATCGGAAAGAACCTGGTAGCGATGATGATCGAAAGTGCAGGATTCGAAGTGATCGACCTCGGAGTAGACGTTCCGATCGAGAAAATCATCGAGTGCTACAAAGCAAACCCGGATACAAAGATTGTATGCCTGTCCGCACTGCTAACAACAACAATGCCGTCCATGAGAGACACCGTAGCAGCGCTGAACGAATCAGACTTCAGAAGCAACATCAAGATCATGGTAGGCGGAGCACCTATCACACAGGAATTTGCTGATGAAATCGGAGCTGACGGATATTCAGAGGATGCAGCTTCAGCAGCTACTCTTGCAAAAGAATTAGTAAAATAATCGTATTACATAAAGAGGGATGTCCCAAAAGCCATGTAATGGCCGGAGGGACATCCCTTTTTCAGCTGATTAAACATCGGTGCTGCTGCGCTGCTGTCTGCGGTACTGACTGGGGGTGACGCCCAGCTTGTCCTTGAATGTTTTGGTAAAAGCAGGAAAATTCGGGAACCCGCACTCCTCGCTGATGCTTGAGAGCGTGTTGGACGTATTCTTGATCAATTCACATGCGTGTGTAAGGCGGCAGCGGATAATATACGCATTCGGGGTAGTACCGTAGATCTCCTTGAAGAGCCGTGTAAAGTGGCGCTCGGAAAGATGAGCAATGTCTGCGAGATCTTTTACGGTAAGAGGCTCAAAATAGTGAGTCTCCAGATAATTAAATGCATCCTCCATAAACTGGTAACTCTGGTGGGATGCCTTATCGGTCTGCACGTATTCATTGGATATGATAGTCAAAAGACAGACAAAATATTCTCTTGCAGATATATTGTAACCCGGCTTTTTCTCTGTAAAGGTGCTATAAAGCAGGCTGCTGAGCAGGCTCACGAGTTCCAGATGACTGTCCGACAGGATCAGAATGCTGTTGAAGATATGATGATACCGGTAGTATGCGGTGCTCATAAAAAACGATTGAAATCCGATCAGCTTTTTAAGCGGCATATTGGATCGTGCAATGCCGTCAAGATCAAACACATAGCGGTAGAATTTCAGTTCCCGGACACCGATAAAACCATGCCGGAAGCCGGGCTGTATCGCGATGATATAGCCGCGTTCTACAGGAAAGAGTGAGCCCTCCACAGCACAGACAGCATCTCCGCCCATGATGATGATCAGCTCATAATAGGAATTATCCCGCATCGGAGTGTTTCCGGTATAAAGGCCCTTTTCTACATACAACTCAATATTAAGTTCCGGTACTGGTTTGTCAATTCGTGATATCATAACCTGATTATAAATGAAGCCACATACAAAGTCAACAAATCATGGCTGAAATCTATAAAAGTAAGTCCGGAAAGACAGATGAATTAAGACAAAAATAGTGGTATATTGATGTCAATGAATGAAGGAACGGAACAGGCAACAGGGATTTAAAAAAGAAAAAGGAGCAATCATCATGAACGAAGAAAGAATATCTATCGAAGATTTATGCCAGGAGGATTTAAAAGCCGGAAGCAGTGCGGAAATACGCTATGCACACAAAAATGATGTGGAGACACCGGAAATGAGAGAGCACTATGACGACTGGTCATACAGCAATCATTATTAATCTTCTTGAATGCTGGCGTAAAAAATATTATAATATGAAAAGGGGCATCACACAAGTGCTTGTGTGATGCTTTTTATCTTACTTCAAACGAAAGTAACTGGGGGATAACGACATGGAAAGTATCATTAAAATTACGGAATTTCAAAAGACCATCGAGAAAGAAACGGTACTGAAGCTTATGGACTGTAAAGAGGACAGCCCCATTTATGAAGAGGTACAAAGAGAGTTTTCTGATCTGCTGCAGGAGGTAGAGCGCAGGCTCGATCCAAAGGCAGTGATCGGATTCGGCAAAGTGGCCGGTGAACTGGAAAGTGAAAAGCTGAAAGCGGGTGAGGATATCATCTACATCCTCTCAACCGTGGGCGGGGAAGTCAGCAGATACAGCTCTGAATCCTTTGAAGAAGGAGATTTTTTGAAAGGGATGCTCATAGACGCTATGGCAGACGCATGTCTGTTTGCCATGGATCATGAGATTCAGGCAGTCCTGAAGGAGGAATGCGCCAGAAGAAAAATCGGAATCGTGAGCCGTCTTGAGGCACCGAACGATATTCCGATGATTGCACAGAAGACTGCATTCGATGCGCTGAAGGCTGATAAAACGCTTGGGATTGCGATCAGTCCATCGTATATGTATGATCCGGTAAAGACGTCCTGTCAGGTAATGCAGGTGACGGCCGATGAATCTGTGTTCCGGGCACAGCATAACTGCAGAAAGTGTGGTGCTAAAAACTGCAATATGAGAAAAATACAGCCGGTGACGATCACAGTCATCAATAAGGATAAGAAACTTGTTGTTGTGTCTGAAGAGTATGAAAGTATTCTGTCGGCGATTAACAGGCAGGGGGCGTACTTCAGTGCAGTCTGCGGGGGAAAAGGAAACTGCGGAAAATGCAAGATACGTCTGAAGGAGGGTGAGCTGGACGTCACACCTTCGGACCGGAAGCACTTTACGGAGGAAGAACTGGCACAGGGATACCGTCTTGCCTGCAGGGCATACCCGGCGGATGACTGTGTGATCACCATGGATGTGCAGGACGAGGCGGGATTTTCCATTCAGGTCGGTCACGGAGACAGCCAGCAGGAGCATGCCGGGACCGAAGAGGCAGGTTATGATATCGCTGTGGATATTGGTACGACCACACTGGCATTTCAGCTTGTTGGAAAGACGAGCAGGAGTCCGGTCGGTTCCTTTGCGACGCTGAACAGACAGCGGGCATTCGGAGCGGATGTTATCTCCAGGATACAGGCATCCTGTGACGGGAAAAAGGAAGCGCTTCGTAAGAGTATTCAGGAGGATCTCATGACCGGGATACGGACGCTTGTGGAAGAGGCGGGCATCCGGCCGGATCAGATTGACCGGATTGCGATCGGCGGAAATACGACGATGGGACACCTGTTGTTGGGATACTCCTGCGAAGGGCTGGGTGTATTTCCGTTTACACCGGTAGATATCAGCCTGATAGAAAAGCCGTTTCGCGAGGTGCTGGAAGATGATTACTGTGACGCGGAAGTGATTCTGCTCCCGGGAATATCCACCTACGTGGGAGGTGATATCGTCTCCGGTCTTTACGACTGTGAATTTGATACCAATGAGAAGACAGCGCTGCTGGTGGATCTTGGCACGAACGGCGAGATGGCAATCGGAAACCGTGATCGTATCGTATCGACTTCCACTGCTGCGGGACCGGCATTTGAAGGCGGCAATATCTCCTGGGGTATGGGAAGTGTTCAGGGTGCGATCTGCAAAGTGGAGATCGAAGACGGCAGGGCGAATATCGCTACGATCGGTGATAAACCGCCGATTGGTCTGTGCGGAACCGGAGTCATTGAGACTATTTCCGGGCTGATTGAACATGAGCTGGTAGACGAGACGGGTCGGCTGGAAGAGGAATACTTTGAAAACGGTTATCGGCTGGCACAGACGCCGGACGGCAGAGACATCACGTTTACACAGCAGGATGTGCGGGAAATTCAGCTCGCCAAATCAGCAGTCCGTGCGGGTATCGAGGTGCTGCTGAGGAGATTTGGCGTTACATATGATCAGGTGGATGCCGTATATCTGGCAGGCGGATTCGGGTATCACATAAACCAGGAGAAGGCAATGGTCCTGGGGCTGCTTCCGAGAGAATTTGACGGCAAGATAAAAGCCGTCGGCAACAGTTCACTCGGCGGTGCACTTCGCTACCTCATCAACGATGATTCGAAAGAAAGACTGGAACTGCTTCTGGAACATTCATCGGAAATTGACCTGTCTACGGATGCGGACTTTAATGAGCTCTACATGGAGCATATGTTTTTTGAATAGGATAGGATAACGATGGATTTATTTGATTATGTAAAGGAAAAGACTCTGGAACAGGAGTCACCGCTTGCATCCAGGATGCGCCCGGTGACACTGGAAGAGGTGGTGGGGCAGGAGCATATCATCGGTGAGGGCAAAATGCTTTACCGGGCGATCAAAGCTGATAAACTTGGCTCCGTCATTTTCTACGGACCGCCGGGAACCGGAAAGACGACGCTTGCAAAGGTGATTGCAAATACGACCAGCGGTGAATTTCAGCAGCTGAATGCGACGACGGCCGGAAAAAAGGATATGGAGGAAGTCGTCAGGCATGCAAAGGACATGCTGGGGATGTACCGGAGAAAAACGATTCTGTTTGTGGACGAGATTCACAGGTTTAACAAGGGACAGCAGGACTACCTGCTCCCGTTTGTAGAGGATGGGACTCTGGTCCTGATCGGTGCTACGACAGAAAATCCCTATTTCGAGGTAAACAGCGCACTGCTGTCGCGCTCGATCATTTTTGAGCTGAAACCGCTCGCTAAGAAGGATATCATGCGGCTGCTGGAAAAAGCGGTGGCAGATGAAAAACGGGGGATGGGCTTGTATCGGGCCGTTCTGGAAGACGGCGCGAAGGAATTTCTGGCGGATATGTCCGGCGGAGACGCCAGGACAGCGCTGAACGCCATTGAACTTGCCATTTTGACGACACATCCGTCAGCTGACGGAAGGATCCACATTGATCTGGATACAGCGTCAGAGTGTATCCAGAAACGTGTGATACACTACGATAAGAACGGTGATCAGCACTATGACACGATCTCTGCGTTTATTAAGAGTATGCGGGGGTCGGATCCCGATGCAGCCGTCTATTATCTGGCTAAGATGCTGACGGCGGGGGAAGACATCAAGTTTATTGCCCGCCGCGTGATGATCTGTGCCTCGGAAGATGTGGGCAACGCAGATCCTCAGGCCCTGATGGTTGCGGTGGCAGCTTCACAGGCAGTCGAGCGCGTCGGGATGCCGGAAGCTCAGATTATCCTGGCTCAGGCAGTTACGTACGTTGCCTCGGCGCCGAAGAGTAACGCCAGCTGTCTGGCCGTATTTGCAGCTGCACAGTCTGTGAGGGAGACAAAAACTTCAGTCCCTCCGCATTTGCAGGATGCCCATTATAAAGGGTCGGCCAAGCTGGGAAGAGGAACCGGATACCAGTACGCGCACGATTTTCCAAATCATTATGTAAAGCAGCAGTACCTGCCGGATGAGATCGCGGGGGCTGTTTTTTACGAGCCGACGGACATGGGGTATGAAAAAAATATCAGGGAGCACCTGGAATATATCAGGAAAAATTCCATATAGGAGAAATTGACAAACATGTATTGGTATGGTATCATACACAAATAATGATATAAGCCCGTCTCGGCTATGAAGGCTATAGATTTTACTGTTTCTGAGTAATCAAACAGTGAGTCTATAGCCTTTTCGCTTGTCCGGCGGGAACACAGGCAAACGAGGAGGAAATAAATTTTGGAACAGTCTTACATGAAAGAGCGGCGGGTGCTGCCGCTGCTTCTGTCGATGTCGGTCCCGATGGTGATCTCTATGCTGGTAAATTCGCTGTATAATATCGTTGACAGTATCTTTGTAGCAAAAATCAGTGAAAATGCAATGACTGCGCTGTCGCTGGTCTTTCCGGTGCAGAACCTGATCAATTCCATTGCCGTTGGATTTGGAGTTGGGATAAGTGCGGTGATCGCAATCTGCCTTGGTGCCGGGAAGCAGAGACAGGCGGATACGGCTGCATCGCAGGGAATGCTGTTTGCCGTACTGCACGGTGTTATTTTGACCGCAGCATGGCTTTTGGGAATGCAGCATTTTCTAAAGATGTTTACAGAAGACGGGGATATTATCCGGGAAGGATGGAATTATTCATCGATTGTTATCAGCTTCTCTGTAGTGATTATGGCGGGCATCACGTTCGAAAAGATTTTTCAGTCTGTGGGAAAGATGAAGATTACCATGATCGGCATGATTTGCGGGTGCGTAGTAAATATTATACTGGATCCCATTATGATATTCGGTCTGGGACCGGTTCCGGCACTCGGTATCAGAGGGGCGGCCTGGGCGACGGGGATCGGGCAGACGGTCACTCTGGTGATCTATGTGGCTGTCTACGCTGCAAAACCACTGAACGTGAAACTGGGAATGAAGAGTCTCAGATGGGATCGTGCCATCTGTATGAGGCTTTACGCGGTGGGGGTACCGGCCGCCATGAACATGGCGCTTCCGTCACTGCTGGTCTCGGCACTGAATGGAATTCTGTCGGCTTTTTCCCAGACATATGTCGTTGTGCTCGGCGTTTACTATAAACTACAGACATTTCTTTACATGCCTGCGAATGGGATCGTACAGGGTATGAGGCCCCTGATCGGCTATAATTACGGGGCAGAAGAAAAACAGCGTGTGAAAAAGATTTACAGAATTGCGCTGATGCTGATCGCAGTGATCATGGGCGCAGGGATGCTGGTATGCCTCGCTCTGCCGGATTATCTGATGGGCATGTTTACGGAAAATCCAGAGACGCTGGAAGCGGGAGCTCAGGCGCTTGGAACGATCAGTGCGGGTTTTCTGGTCTCTGCAGTATCCGTAACCTCAGCTGGAGCGCTGGAAGGTATCGGAAAGGGATTTCCTTCGCTGATGATTTCATTGCTGCGCTATGTGGTCATCATCATACCGGCGGCCTTTTTACTGAGCCGTATATCAGGCGCGGCCGGAGTATGGCATGCGTTTTGGATCGCAGAGGCCGCCACTGCACTCGCTGCGTATCTGATCTACCGCAGGGCGTCAGGACAGCCGTCTCGTCATTCCTGATAAGATAAGTCTGTATCATATCATCAGTTCTTTCATCAGATAAGCATAAATTTCCTGGCTTTTTTTTGACCAGCTGCCACAGATGGCTTTTGCATTGGATTCTTCGGGTACAGTGAGGTTCAGTTCGATCAGCGTACTGGCGCCTTCACGCACCTGACAGCGAACCGTGTATTCCTGCTCCGGAGTCTTGTAGTAATCGGAGATCACGGAGACTTCATTGCGCAGTTCGTATGAGTTTTCATCTAAATATCGGTTGATGTCTTCTTTGATCGGATCCGGTATCTGATTATCGAAGTATGTGATGGTCTTTTTGCCTTCTTCGGTCATGCGGTAGTAGGAAGTGTTGCGGATGACTTCGGCCGTAACAAGATCTGCTTCCAGCATTTCGGAGATTGCCTGCTGGAGGTGAAAATAGCTGGTATATTCCTGACCGAGAATAAAATCAGAAATCTGTGCGTTCGTCAGCGGAAAATTGACTTTCCGCAGCATATATAGAATAATCAGTTTATAGAGGGTCAATGCTTCTGCCATTAAAAATCTCCTTTCTATGTGTGATAAAGTCTGCCCTGCCATGTGTTTTCTGCTTTCATGCGGCGGTGCAGTTCATTGAGCACGGTGCGTTTTGCACTGCTCCATTCGGGAGCGATCAGCAGATCCTTTGGGCCGTCCCCAGTCAGACGGTGGATCACAATATCCGGGGACAGCTGTTCGAGACATGCGATGAGAAGCGTCAGATACTCATCCATAGTTAGCGTCTGAAAGAGTCCTGCCTCGTAGTCGTCTGCCAGGTCTGTGCCTCTCAGAACATGAAGAAGCTGAAGTTTGATTCCCTGTATGGAACAGCTGTTCAGATAGTGAATGGTATCAAGAACATCACAGGGCGTTTCTCCGGGAAGTCCCAGGATGGTGTGTACGATGACATCGAGACCGTGAGAATGGAGATCAGACACGGCTTTCTCGAAACAGGGCAGGTCATATCCTCTTCGGATATAGCGGGCGGTAGATTCGTGCATGGTCTGGAGGCCGAGTTCGACCCAGACCGGTTTGATATGATTCAGCGTATCCAGAAGGCTGAGAATATCGGGTCCCAGACAGTCAGGGCGTGTGCCGATGGACAGTGCAGCAATGTCAGGATGTGAGAGGGCTTCTGTAAAAATGGATTTCAGATACGAAACAGGGGCATACGTGTTGGTGTATGCCTGAAAATAAGCGATATATTTACGGACCGGGCGTTTTTGTGTCAGAACAGCCATCTGTTCCTCAATCTGCTGCGTAATGGTAAGATCCTTGTTTGCAGCAAAATCACCGGATCCGCCGGCGCTGCAGAAAATGCATCCGCGTGTACCCAGAGTTCCGTCTCTGTTGGGGCAAGACATGCCGCCGTTTAAGGCGAGCTTGTATACCTTTTCATGGAATTCTTCTTCCAGCATGGAGTGAAAAGAGTGATAAGGTTTATCCAGCCATTTCATATCATTTCCGTCTCCATGTCATTTGATGTTCAGACGTTCAAAGACCATCTCATATCCGTCGTTCCCATAGGTTAGGGAGCGGTTTACACGGCTGATCGTTGCGGTGGACGCACCGGTTTTTTCGGAAATCTCAAGATACGTTTTCTTCTGCTGCAGCATTTTTGCAACCTCAAAACGCTGCGACAGTGACAACAGCTCATTGATCGTACATACGTCTTCAAAAAAAGTATAACATTCTTCTTTGGATTTTAAACTCAAAATTGCTTCGAAAAGCTGATCGACAGCCTCAGTATGAATCGTTTTGCTCATAAGATTACTCCTTACACAATATTATGTGCCTACCTGCATATTTTAACACGTTAAAATTTTGGTGTAAAGAAGAGTAGAATAAAAAACTGCTGCAAAACGAAAATAATTCGTATGCAGCAGTACAGGTTCCGTTTACTTTTTTTCTGAAGGAAAAAGATCGATCAGATTCTCAATAATCTGTTTCTTTACATAGACGTCAAAACTGAGCAGACAGATAAATGAAAACAGCTGAAGAAAGCTCTGTTCCTCTTCCGGAGCATCTGTGAAAGTCTCCGCTGATGTCTGATAATATTTGCGGACATCTTCTTTCATGGATTCGATCTCTGATTTTTCAAGACTGAAGACTTCATTATAAATTTCTGTCAGGCTGATACCGTCTCCTTCGTGAAAACATTTATCCGTAATCGGTCTCAGCAATGACTGAATGTCATTGATGGACAGAATACTCTTGAAATAATAGATAAAGATCAGCAGCAGAATGTGTTCCGTGGAATACTTCTTCTTGTCGGGAGGCGGAAGAAGATTATTCTTGGTATAATTGTTGATCATCGTTTTTGTAAGGATTTTATCACTCTCATACCGTTTGGAGGCGGCCAGCTGAGCATCCATAAAGGTGGTTACCTGATCCATATATAAAGGGATGTTCGGTACGTCCCCGGGCCTGATATAATCGATGCGTGAAATACTCTCCAGGATACTGTTGATAATATCATTTGTGTCAATTGTCATTGAATGTGTCACCTCGTAAAAATATCTGATAGTCTACAAATTATATTATATAGTTTTTAATACTAGATGACAAGAGGTTTTTTGCCCGTTGTCTATGCAGATTATCGGGGTTTAAAAATGATAAGCGCGGTTGTGTTTAAACTGTTTGCATTAATACTCCGCACGTAATATAATAAAACGTACGGGTAAAAGTTGAAAAGAAAATGAGATGGAGTTTACATAATTTATGAGCATTTATGACAGTTTAAATCCACAACAGCAGGAGGCTGTGTACTGCACAGAGGGACCGCTGCTGATTCTGGCAGGGGCAGGTTCAGGAAAGACACGTGTTTTGACACACCGCATTTCTTATCTGATAGAAGAAAAGGGTATAAATCCATGGAATATCATGGCTATTACATTTACGAATAAGGCTGCGGGAGAGATGAAAGAGCGGGTTGAGCATACGGTGACACGCGGTGCCGACAGTGTCTGGGTCAGCACTTTTCACTCCAGCTGCGTGCGGATTCTGCGCCGCTATATAGACAGGATCGGATACGGTACGAGTTTCACCATATATGACTCGGACGATTCCAAGTCTGTGATGAAAGAAGTCTGTAAAACACTGAACATCGATACAAAACTTTATAAGGAACGGATGCTGCTTTCGGCAGTATCCTCCGCTAAAAATGAGATGATATCTCCTGAAGACTACGAACGCAATATCGGCGGGGAATGGAGTAAAAAGACAATAGCGCGTGCATACAGGGAGTATCAGAATCGTCTGAAAAAGAGCAATGCTCTCGATTTTGATGATCTGCTGGTTAAGACAGTGGAGCTTTTCGAGAAGTGTCCGGAAGTTTTGGAATACTATCAGGAGCGTTTTCGTTACCTGATGGTCGATGAGTATCAGGACACCAATACAGTTCAGTTCCGCTTCGTCAGTCTGTTGGCAGGGAAGTACAGGAACCTCTGCGTGGTGGGAGATGACGATCAGTCCATATACAAATTCAGGGGGGCTGACATAGGAAATATCCTCGGATTTGAAAAGGTATTTCCGGATGCAAAGGTGATTCGGCTGGAACAGAATTACCGTTCCACCCAGAATATTCTGGATGCGGCGAATGAAGTTATCAGAAATAATATGGAGCGAAAGGAAAAAACTCTCTGGACGGACAATGAAAAAGGCTATCCCGTTCGGTTCCGGCAGTTCCTGAATGCATTTGAAGAGGCGGAATTTATAGCCGGAGATATCAGGAAGCTGGTTCGGGAGGGCGATGCGGCATATAAAGATTTTGCTATCTTATACCGGACGAACGCTCAGTCGCGGCTGTTTGAGGAAAAATTCCTGATGGCAAACATCCCATACCGTCTGGTAGGCGGAGTTAACTTTTATGCGCGTAAGGAGATTAAAGATCTGCTGGCATATTTAAAGACAATTGATAATGCGCAGGATGACCTTGCCGTGAGAAGAATTATCAATGTGCCGAAACGAGGGATTGGAGCGGCAACGCTCATGAAAGTGCAGATGTACGCGACGGAGCGGGATATGAGCTTTTATGAGGCTCTGGAGGATGAAGGGATCAGTGCAGCTGTAGGGCGCAGCGGCAGTAAACTGGTTCCGTTTGTAAGCCTGATCCAGCGAATGAGGTCCCAGCTTGAGTATCTGTCCGTCTCAGAGCTTTTGACGCAGGTGATCGAGGAGACCGGCTATGTAAAAGAACTGGAGGCAGAGGGAACGGACGAGTCCCGCGCTCGAATTGAGAATATAGACGAGCTGCTTACAAAAGCAGTGACGTATGAGGAAGAGCATGAGACGCCGACGCTGGACGGCTTTCTGGAAGAAGTTGCACTCATAGCTGACATTGATACAGTGGAGGACGGAGATGACAGAGTGCTCCTGATGACGCTTCACAGTGCCAAGGGACTGGAATTTGCATACGTTTATATGGCGGGGATGGAAGACGGTATTTTCCCAAGTTATATGACGATCACGTCGGATGACCCGTCCGAGATCGAGGAGGAGAGAAGGCTGTGTTATGTCGGCATCACGCGGGCTATGAGGGGACTGACGCTTACCAGTGCACAGCAGCGGATGATACGGGGAGAGACACAATACAATAAAGTTTCCCGCTTTATCCGGGAGATACCGAGGGAACTGGTTGATGTGGGGCATGAGATCAAAGAGCGGGAAAGTAAAGCAGATCAGATACTGGCGAGCAGCAGTTATCGTCAGATGAAAGAGGCATTCAGGGCTCAGGTATTCCAGCCGCAGCAGTTTAAAGTGACGAAGGCGGAAAGACTGGACTATACGGTCGGAGACACGGTGCGCCATGTCAAATTCGGCACCGGTGTGGTGGAATCAGTTGTTGAGGGCGGAAAAGATTTTGAAGTGACAGTAAATTTTGAAAAGTACGGTATTAAAAAAATGTTTGCTGCTTTTGCAAAGCTGAAAAAAATTCCAAAAGTTTAAAATTCAGATTTTTGTGGTAAAATATTGAAGATGGTGTTATAATATTTCTAATTAATAGAGAGGACGGTGTTCTTAAAATGAATAAAATTGATGAACTGATGGCAATGCTGCAAAAAAAAGAAAAAGAAGACAAGAGTAAGAATACACTGTTATGGGTTTTGGCGATCGTAGGTGCTGTTGCTGCAGTAGCAGGTATTGCATATGCAGTCTATCGCTTCTTTACGCCGGATTATCTGGAAGATTTTGAAGATGATTTCGATGATGACTTTGATGATTATTTCGAGGATGAGGAGACAGAGGAATAATAATGTCAGAAAGCATTCCCGATGCCGATTTGGTATCGGGAATTTTCATTTATGCGGAAAGTTATTTAAGATTGCAGACTGCCATATTTTGGAGTATGATTGTGTGAAAGACTCATTTTTGAAAGGACAGAATTATGACAGAATTAGTACATGGGCGGCCCGGGGATGCGGCTGGCCGTTTGGATAAAGAGATACGTACATATGATCTTCTGGATCAGCTGGGAATACCGTATGAGCGGGTGGATCATGAAGCACTGGCGACAATCGATGCCTGCGGGGAAGTGGATGAAGTACTCGGAGTGGAAATATGTAAGAATCTGTTTCTGTGCAACAGACAGCAGACAGACTTTTATCTTCTGATGCTGCCCGGAGGCAAGCAGTTTAAGACGAAGGATTTATCATCGAGACTCGGTGTATCCAGGCTGTCCTTTGCAAAGCCCGAATTCATGGAAGAATTCCTGGATATCACACCGGGAGCGGTCAGTGTGATGGGGCTGATGAATGACACAAAGAAGAGGGTACAGCTGGTGATCGATCAGGAGGTACTGGAACATACGGAAGTTGCCTGCCATCCCTGTGTAAATACGACGAGCATTAAACTGTCGGTCCGGGATCTGCTGGGAAAATTCCTGCCCGCTGTAGGGCATGAAGCCGTCTGCGTAAAATTATAGGATCAAGGAGAAGAAAAATGAAAAAAACAAAGGTTATGGCTGCCGCTGCAGCATTTGCCGTTTTGACGATGATGATGGGTGGCTGCGGGGGAAAGAGTAGTCTGGACCCTGACAATCCGGTTACGATAGAGGTACAGACCTACTATAATGGTGCACATAAAATTGCATTTGATGAGCTTGTGACAGAGTTTAACAATACGGTGGGAAGTGAGAAGGGTATTTTTGTAAAACACATCAGCAGCGGAGACCTGAACGAACTGATTGAGAACCTGGAGTTTGAGCTGAGCAAGCCGGAGGATGAGAGGGAGCTTTCCGATCTCTTCAGCTGCTATGCCTCAACGGCCCTGAAATTCGAGGAACAGGGTCTGCTGGTTGATCTGGATGACTGGTTCAGCGAGGAGGAACTGTCGGAATATCTGGATGCATATATCGAAGAGGGCCGGATGGGCAGTGATCAGGCACTGACTTTATTTCCGACTGCAAAATCGACTGAGGTGATGACTGTGAATATGACGGACTGGGAACCGTTTGCCAATGATACCGGTGCTGTACTGGAAGATCTTTCGAGCTGGGAAGGTGTGGCCGAAACAGCAGAAACGTATTACGAGTGGACGGATGCAAAGACCGATACGCCCGACGACGGCAAAGCGCTGTTTGGCATGGATGCGTTTGCAAACTTTGTGCTGACCGGACTGCATCAGCTTGGAGCCGATCCGTTTCAGGTTAAAGACGGAACAGTAGAATTGAATATGGATAAGGAGGCCATGCGCAGAATATGGGATGTGTATTACGTGCCTTACATCAGCGGGTATTATGCAGAGTATGGCAGATTCCGGTCAGATGACATGAAAACCGGTGATCTGATAGCATCCGTGGGATCTTCTTCCGGAGCTTCATATATGCCGACAGAAGTTACGGTTGGAGATGCTGAGCCGTATCCGATTGAGACGGAAGAACTGGCGGTGCCTAACTTTGAAGGGGCGGATCCGGTTGCCGTGCAGCAGGGAGCGGGTATGGTGGTCAGCAAGTCCGATGAGGTCCGTGAAGAAGCTACAGTCATATTTTTAAAATGGTTTACGGACTCCTATGTGAATACACAGTTCTGCATACAGTCTTCCTACCTACCCGTCAAAAAAGAGGCAAATCAGTTATCGTTTATTGAAGAGGTCGTAGAGAATGAAAAACTGGAATGGAATGAAGAAATCCGCAGGACAATGGAAGTTTCCTTTGAAGAGAGTACACATTATGAACTGTATACAATGCCTGTATTTGAAGGAAGTGACGCGTGCAGGACAGTGATCGGAAATTCGCTGAGAGAAAAAGCGGCCGGTGACAGGGAACAGGTCAAAATCCGTCTGGAAGAGGGGACACAGTCTCTGGAAGAAATCGTGAACGAATTTAATACGGATGAACAGTTTGATAACTGGTGTGAAGAGTTTACACAACAATTGAAAGAGAACTTATAAACCAATTACTGAGGTTGCCTTCATGAAATTAAGAAAACCGAAGAACATTTCGATTTTTAAGAAACTGCTTGCCTCCATGATGGCAGTGGTAATTCTTCAGGGAGTACTGTTTCTCTCGGTCCTTTATATTAACGGCGGATTTCACTATCTCAAAGAAAATGCCTGTGAGAGTTTCAGCAGCACTGCGGGAGCCAGAAAAAATACACTGGAAAATCTGATGGTGAAAGGCTGGTCTGATTTCGGTGATTATCCGAAGCGGATTCAGGAGACAATAAAAACCGAACTGGAAAACAGGGGAAGAAACATACAGGATCTGAATTCTGACAAAAAATTGAATAACGAGATCATCCTTGCAGTATCAGAAGACATCATGGACCTTCTTCGCAGGAATATGATTACGGAATCTTTTATTATATTGAATGGATATGGGGAAAGTGATGAATACTGCGGTCTCCTTGTGCGCGACCTGGATCCGGATACTTATTCGGGGACTGAAGATCTTCTGCTTGAGGTTGGGTCTGTCAGTGTTGCCAAGGAACTCGGCCTCGCGCTGGACTCTTACTGGACGGCCAAATTTACGCTGAGCAAAGAGGCGGGTAATTTGGATGTGTACAGTAAACCTGTGGAGGCGGCCAGTTTTTATACGGAAAGAAAACCTCTGGAGCTTGGTTACTGGTCATCATTTTTCCGATGGAAAGACAATGATATGAAAGTTTTGACTCACTCCATACCGCTGGTTCAGGATGGAGTCGTCTACGGAGTTCTGGGTATATCAGTTTCGGAAGATTATATGGAGTCGCTACTGTTGCCAAATGAGCTGGATCAGGGAGGGAAGGCCTCTTATATGCTTGCAACGACCAACAGAAGTCAGGACGCATATACGCCCGTTCTTTCCACAGGCCTGATTCAGAACGAGATCAGCAAAGAGAGCACACTGACATTTGCAGAGAAACCAATCGGCCAAAAGGTTTATGATATGGAAGGCACTGACAACTGCGGCAGTATTCATCAGATCAATCTTTACAACAGGACTTCACCGTTTTTTGCCACAAAGTGGAATCTGATCGGAATACAGCCGAAGGATGTACTGTACAGTACCTCCGCACATCTGCAGCTGGCTATCGTTATGGCATTTGTGATTTCCATTATACTGGGTATAACGGGAGCCGTATTGGGAAGCTATTTTTTTACCAAGCCCATCAAGCGCATGGTGCGGGTGCTGAAGTCCAAAAATGCGGAAGAAGAGCTGGAATTTGACGATTCTGACGTCCGCGAAATTCAGGCGCTCGGAAATGCAATGAAATTCTTAAATGAGACAGTGCGTGAAAATGCTTCGAAATTGTCACAGATCATTGAGCTGGTAGATC
Organism: Ruminococcus gauvreauii; assembly: GCF_025151995.1. NCBI lineage: Bacteria > Bacillati > Bacillota > Clostridia > Eubacteriales > Oscillospiraceae > Ruminococcus > Ruminococcus gauvreauii. The sequence goes on along the minus strand of NZ_CP102290.1, from coordinate 807,629 downwards.
TTCCTCTGGGAGCCGTTGAATATCGTATGGACTCCGACAAAGTGTTCTGCACGCAGAAAGTACTTACCATGCTGAAATTCGATCCCGCGCGCTGCGAAAACCGGCTGATCGACAGGGAATATTTTGATCTGTATCTGAAAAACAATAAGCTGGATGATCTGCTTAGCGTCAGCGCTGAAAAGGATTTTTGCGTTCCGGGTGAGGCTTCTCAGCAATGGATACATTTTAAATCCATGGCAGAACCTGAGCGGGTACTGATCACTGTGATGGACATTACCCAGGATGTGAATGAGAAGCAGAAAATAGAATATGAGAGAGACTATGATATACTGACACATCTGCTGAACAGAAGGGCATTTAAGAGAAAAGTCAGTGAGATTCTGAATCATGCGGAAAGCAGAAAACAGCTTGGCGCCATGATCATGTGGGATCTGGACAATCTAAAGTATGTCAATGATGCGTATGGACATGACTATGGGGATAAATATATACAGCGTGCGGCGCAGATTTTTGGGAGCCTGGGAGGGGAACACACCCTTGTCGGAAGAATCTCGGGAGATGAATTTCTGGCGTTCGTGCCGGAATGCGGATCGAGAGAGGAACTGCTCGACAGCGTTTACCGGATCAAGGACCGGCTGAATACGACGAAACTCATTATGCCGGACAAAGAAGAAATCGCACTTCGTGCTTCAGGCGGTATCGCCTGGTATCCGGATGACGGCATTACATATGATGAGCTGAAGCGCTATGCGGACTTTGCCATGTATGATACGAAGAACAGCTACAAGGGTGCTGTGAAAGAGTTTGACAGAAAATCCTATGAAAAGGATTACCTTCTTATCCAGGGCAGAGAGAAATTGAATAAGCTGATTGAAGATAAGGCTATTACCTATGTGTTCCAGCCGATTGTAGACACCTCGGATGGCAGTGTATTTGCCTATGAAGCGCTGATGCGGCCCACAATCATGGAACTGGCTTCTCCGGCCGATGTGATGCGTCTTGCAAGCGATCAGTCCAGGCTTCCGGATATTGAAGAGCTGACTTTCACTCAGGCATTGTATGAGTACAGCAGGCAGCGCGAGGCTTTTGGAGACTGCAAACTGTTCATCAATTCAATACCGAATCAGCTGATAAGCCCGGAGGTGGAGAAACATCTGCTTGAGCAATATCCGGACTGCAGGGGAAGGCTGGTCATTGAAATCATGGAGAGTGAACAGGCGGATGGTGAGATCATGAGAGAAAAGCATGAGATGGCCGGCCGGCTCGGGGCGGGGATCGCGATTGATGATTTTGGTTCGGGATACAGTTCAGAATCCACACTGCTCTATATGCAGCCGCAGTATGTGAAGATTGACATCAGCATTGTCCGGAATATTGACGACGATGAGGATAAACAGTCGCTTGTCGCTAACTTTATGAGCTATACAAAAGCCCGCGGCATCAAAGTCATAGGTGAAGGCGTAGAGACAAGGGCTGAGATGGAAACGCTGACGGCTCTGGGCGTCGAATACCTTCAGGGGTATTACGTAGGCAGACCATCCCGTCAGGCCAGCCAGATCGATGACGGTATCCGCAGGGAAATTGAAAGGATTAACCGTATACGAAAGTAACGGAAAAGAGAATAATTGAGAAGTGAGGAAGTATTATGAAAAAAGGCGATATCTGCCAGGGGACAATATCCGGCGTAGACTTTCCGAATAAGGGAAGGATATGTCTGGAAGACAACACGGTAACTGTAAAAAACGGGATTCCAGGACAGAAAATCGAATTTATGGTCAATAAAAAACGCGGAGGCCGTCTGGAGGGACGGCTTCTTAAGGTTCTGGAGAAGTCCCCGCTTGAGAAGCGCGAGCCGGTCTGCAGCATCTTTCCGGCGTGCGGAGGATGTATGTACCAGACGATGCCGTATGATGAACAGCTGGAGATGAAACAGAATCAGGTGAAAAAACTGCTGGACGATGTCATCCGGGAGGAATATGTGTTTGAACCGATCAAGAGAAGCCCCAGAGAGTTTGCGTACAGGAACAAGATGGAATTTTCTTTCGGCGACGAGTATAAGGGAGGCCCGCTGTCACTTGGGCTCCATAAAAAAGGCAGCACGTATGATGTCCTGACGGCAGCAGACTGCCGACTCGTCCATGAGGATATGACAAAGATTCTCACATGTGTGCTGGAGTTTTTTCAGGAAAAAGGCGTGGGTTATTATTATAAGAAGATGCAGCATACAGGATATCTGCGGCATCTGCTGCTCAGGAGGGCGGATACCACAGGAGAGATCCTGGTAAACCTGGTGACTACTTCACAGGAAGAGCACGATCTTCAGCCGCTCACTGAGCGTCTGCTTGGCATCGATACACAGGGGAAGATCGTGGGTATCCTGCACATCATCAATGATTCACTGTCTGATGTCGTGAAAAGTGACGAGACAAGAATCCTGTACGGCCAGGATTTTTTCTATGAGGAATTACTGGGACTCAAATTCAAGATCACCCCGTTTTCATTTTTCCAGCCTAATTCCGGAGCAGCAGAGGTGCTGTATAATACAGTGCGGGAGTATATCGGAGATACAAGGGATATGACGGTGTTTGACCTGTACAGCGGTACGGGTACGATCTCCCAGATTGCCGCGGCAGTAGCCCGCAGTGTGGTGGGCGTGGAGATTGTAGAGGAGGCGGTGGAGGCTGCGAAAGAAAATGCGGCCATGAACGGGATCACAAACTGCACGTTTGTCGCCGGCGATGTACTGAAGGTTCTCGATGATCTGACCGGGAAGCCGGATTTAATTATTCTGGATCCTCCGAGAGACGGAATCCATCCGAAGGCACTGCCGAAAATCCTGGACTACGGTGTGGAGAGGATCGTCTATATTTCCTGCAAGCCGACGAGCCTGGCACGCGACCTGGAGCTGATACAGGAGCGGGGCTACAGGGTGGATAGGTGTGTTTGTGTTGACCAGTTCGTGCATACGGTGCACGTGGAGACCGCCGTGCTTCTCGTGCGGAAAACTTGATTCTAGGCGATGTTGCGGGATTATTTGAAGAAAATGGAGTTGTGTTTTTGTGGAAGGTGAGATGGATAAGTTTCCGCAGATAAGGGGACGGGGATAACGCCGGAGAGTTTGAAAATGAGGGTTTTGTTGGATAAAAGATACAATCTGGCAAAAGGTATATTCTGCGGCAAAACTATTAGTTGGTATCGACTTTAGTATCAGGATTGTTTTAGTCAACTATTTTTCTGTGTAAAAACTCGTAGTGTATGATGTAATTTAAACTGATAATAGATAAGAGGGGGAAATTCTAATGATTGATGTTGAAACAATCAGAATAAATTCAGTTGAAGAATATTATCAAATAGTTGAGAAGTACAAAGGCAATAATTTATTTAGAGGTCAAGCTGTTTCTGAGTGGGATATAGTTCCAGGGGCATTTCGAGGGAATTGTGTGAAGGATAGGGTGGCAGAAGAATGTCGAAAATTTAGTCTAGTCCAGACGGAAGAGGTTTTAAAGAAAATACTAGAATTACAGCATTGGGGTGAGAAGACACGTTTATGTGATTTGTCTATAAATCCGTCTGTGTCACTTTATTTTGTAATAGAAGACGATACACAACATGATAAAGATGGGGCTGTTTTTATAATCGATAGAGATAAAGCATGCAATTTTAACAGTGTACAAATAAAAATTTTGATGCGAATAGCACAAGGGGATTTATATAACTTTCGAGTAATAAAGGATGCAGTGAAAAATGAATTACATCTAGATTTATCTGATGAAGAAATTAAAGAAGTTATTACAAAAAATGCTGTTATTGATTATGACATGGGTATAGCGTATTCAAACCCTAGAGCAATAATACAAGGAGGAACAGGTATCTATTTTGGTTATGCTTTTGACCGTGAAGACAATTTAGTGGAAAAAGGGAGCTTGGATATTGAAGGAATTATCAAAAAGATAATTATTCCACATGATATAAAACCCCAAATTATTGAACATCTAAATATGATTGGAATTTATGGTGATTTGCTTTATGATAAGGCAAAAGCTGTGTCAAACAGTAGACTGTCATATGATATCCAAGAATTTGAAAATAGAGAAAAATCTTTTGGTCAAAAAGTGACATTGGGTGTATATGTGTCCGAGTTGTCATTTACCGATGATGATATCCAAAGGCTTGTAGATGAAGTATACATAAAATACAAGACCCAATATGGCAAATCAGCACGAATATGGATTAATGTGTATCATGATTTAGAAGATAGGAGACTTACCAGTTCTAATTGGATTGCGAGAACGATTCCTAATAGTAATTTCACTAATTATAATTTAATATTTAATGAAAATTATCGAACTTCAAGAATGGTTAATCTAAATAAGGAAATTTCTATATTTGAAATTATGCGTTTAACAGAACCAATTGTTAAAGAATGTAAACAATTTTTGTTAGAAGTAGAACGTGCATATGATTTATTTCAAAATAGATATATTATGAGAGATAAATATGGCGAAGTTTTAAATATGGCTTATATTAAACGACATAAAATAATTTTCGGTGATTTAAATGATATAGAGCATGGTGGGGAGCGATATGATATGTACTATGAAGGTGCTTATAATTTTTGCCAAAGTGTTTACGATTTAGCTTGGGAACTTTGTAATGACATAGGAAAAGGGGAACAAGATAGCTTTTTAGAGTGGCGTTATGACAAATGGCATGAAAAGTGTTTGAGAAATTATGCATTATACTATTTAGCTGTAAGAAATCTATCAATTTAGAACACAATAGAAGGAACTTATCAAAAAGGAAATTTAGATAATTAATATATTAGGTAATTGCGAAACAAGTTCGTAATCTTGATTCCAAACAGGGTAGAATTGCTGCATTGCAGCAATTCTAAGATAAAAGTTACAGTTTTCATAAAATAGGCGCACTTAATAAAGCTATGAAACTATTAAGTTGGTAAGACCTACGCAATGAGCGGTTTGATACTTCGTATAAATTGATGTTGATGTATTTTGTCAGCTAGCACGACTGAAATAAGTTGTGTTATTCCTGAAAGAATAAGGTCTGCATGAAGTGTCCTTTCGTTTTGAGTCTTACGACCAGCAAGTCCAAAGCAGTCTTTGAAGTGATTTATGGAACGTTCGACTGTTGTACGGATTTTATATATTGAATCCCATTCGGCAGTACCACGAAGTGTACCAGGATAGGCACGAAGATCTTTTTCGGGATAAATGTATATCATGCGGCCGCATTTGGAATTCGTGCAAGGACTATCACAAGTACATTTACGATGTGATTTTTGCGTTTCAGGATTATAATCCCAAATCATTTTAGGACATACGAACTTGTATCTTGGAACCCCGCTGCGGAGTTTGGAGATACATTCATATTTCATTGGGAGTGTTTCATCTTTTGGACAGCAAGGGATGCCATCTTCATTGATTTTGTAATCAACATTTTCAAGATGAGATCTTGAATTTAAGGGAATATATGCAGCCTTAAAGTGTTTGTCCCCGCCAAATGTATCACCGGTGAGAAGCGATTTATATAATCCTACAGAATCAAAAGCAGCATCACCAAGAAAAGTTTTTGGATTTATCAGAGGATGCGCCTTGAAGAAGTCCTGCAGCATTGGAATGAGGAGCCTTGCATCATGAATGGATTTATCTTCATCAGGAGAATCAGATTTCTTGTTTGGAACAAGTTCAGGATGGGCCAATAAAAAGTCCTTATTGTAAAACTCAAGATGACGGACAATGCCCAGACCATTTGTGACAATACCGATCTTATAAGCGTAGCAGAAATGACCATCGACATAAAGCTGCTTGATTTGAACATTAGAAGCACAATGAGCTGGCATAGATCCATAAGCAGCCTTGTAAGGGTCAAAGTTAGAATCAAAGTGATTTGCTTTTGCATAGGCTTTTAGCTGTTTGATGATTCGGTTAGCAAACTTTGGATTATTTTCAGTTACCCATGCTTCGATTCCAGAAGAATCAAAAATGGTCATGTTGGCTTTTTCAAAATCAATTGCTTGGCAGATAGGTTCGGTAACATCAACAAGGTTATTGAAAACTAATTGTAAGTCCGAAAGAAAGACTTGTTTAAAACGAGTGATTTTAGATGCATCAGGAACTTTGGTAAAGCCACAGAACTCACGAAGATGTCTGGAATACTTGAGAAAAACAAGAAGTAAGGAATCAGTCGGAATTGAAAAAATCCGCTGAATAATAAGTGCCCATAAAAAGGCATGCAAAGGGTATTTACGGGATCTACCCGTTGATGCATAGAAGTGATTCCGGAAGGAATCGGGAATAATTTCATCAAGATCGATGTTTGATTGAAGAAGTGACAGAAACTCAGGCTTGTCAGATTCATAAATTTCCTGACAATCTGAAAAAACATCTGCCAATGAAAGCTGATTACATGGTATAATAGCCATAAGATAACTCCTTTCAGGGTTTTGTTTAATTGTTTCTCGACAATTCAATTATAACATACCTGTGAGGAGTTATTCCATTTTAAACAGTAAAAAAGCCTGCAAAATCAAGGCTTATGGCGTTTTGCAAACGCCTATAATTAATATATTATTAAGAGGTGGGATATAGAAAAGTTGTTGCTGTTTCAAACTTGATATAGTAAAAATATTATTATGCGAAAACAATGCATACATTTCAGCGATGCATTTACTATTTAATGTGGGGTAAAGGGGTAAATTTTATCTAAGAGGGGTGAAAAATCATCAAAAGGGGTAATTCCCAAAGTTAGGTACTCTATAAAAAAAGATAGGAAAATCTTTTGCCATGTAGTATAAAAGACAACTTTCACCGCATGTTGAAACCATTGTACTTTTGTCCCACAAATCACCAGACAGCACTATAAATGTGAAAGTGGAATTTGGAGAAGGTGAGGGTAAAGTACCTTTGGATGCGATAGCAGAGCGTGCAAAGAAATATCAGCCCAAACAGAAAATTACATATAAAATGATACAGGAGTATGTAGAGAAGAAATATGGATTTAAAGTACATACTGCTTATATCGCGGAGATAAAGAGGTTCTTAGGATTGACAATATATGATGCCCCTAAGGCAGTAGAAGAATTGAAACAACCGAGAAAGCATCCGCCGAAAGAAAAGTTAGAAGCGATAACGGATGCACTTAAATATTTTGAGGTAATCTAATGGATAAAAAGATTTATCAGATTGCAGAGCAGATAGGCCAATTACATCAGGAAGCTTATGAGATTTATTTGCCATTGGTCGAGGATGTATGTAGTAGAAAAGCATCAGAGGTTGAATTGTCACATCTTTTTGACTATTTATTGGACTTTGCATGCGATGAAGAGATATTGGGATTGTATAAAAGAGTGTGCAGAAGCTATTTGTATGTATATCCGAGATGCATCAAATTTTATATTGAAGCACATCGGGCAATGTGGGAAGATGGAGATAGTTATTCAATAGAACTTCCTTAAAGGGAAAGAGGATGCGTTGTTTCAAAATATTATGATATGATTGCAGGAGAAGCGATGGGAAAAATAATTAAAGATACAATCCATGCAAATGGAATAGATATTGGAATTTATACGCAGGATTTTGAAAATGAATTTATTTCATTGACAGATATTGCTCGCTATAAAAGTGATGATCCTACAGCAGTTATTCAAAACTGGATGAGAAATCGAGATGTAATAGAATTCCTGGGATTATGGGAGAGGCTGCATAATTTAGATTTTAAACCCCTCGAATTCGAGGGGTTTAAAAAGCAGGCAGGAGCCAATGCATTTACAATGTCACCAAAAAAATGGATAGAAGCTACGAACGCTATTGGTATTGTTTCAAAGGCAGGACGTTATGGTGGAACATATGCCCATAGTGATATTGCCATGTCTTTCGCAACGTGGATTTCTCCTGAGTTCCAGTTATATATCATGAAGGATTACAGAAGATTAAAGACAGATGAGAATAGTCGATTATCTTTGAATTGGAATTTAAACAGGGAAATTTCCAAGTTAAATTATAGGATACATACGGATGCCATCAAGGATAATCTGATACCACCAGAATTAACGCCCGCACAGGTAGCGTATACATATGCTAATGAAGCAGATATGTTGAATGTGGTTTTATTTGGAAAGACAGCGAGGCAATGGAAAGATGAAAATCCAACGGTGAAAGGAAATATGCGAGATGTAGCAACATTGAATCAGTTATTGGTGCTTGCAAACCTGGAATGCTATAATGCGGTTTTGATTAACCAGGGGAACAAACAAAAGGAGAGAATGGGGTTGCTTCGGCAATTGGCGGTACAGCAATTGCAAACGTTGGAAACAGTAAGCTTGAATAATCTGCCTAAATTAGAAGCGGGATCCAATAAGAAGTAGGTAAAAAAGTGATGGGTAAATGGGTATGAAATATGAACTTTTCTTTTTGAATAATATACATGATTCTATGGAAATGGTAAATGTAGAGTTAGATCCATTTTTTGATTTATTTAGTCAGGGTGATTTTGATGAATTAACCATGAAACATATTATATTGAATTTGGCAAACTGTTTGGAATTACTTGTTAAATATAGATTAGAGCAAGAACATTGGACGCTCATTTTTACTGATTTGAATAAGGCTAAATATTCAGATTATTTGGCAGGAGACTTTGTAAGTGTTGATGTTAAATCCGGAATTTTGAGATTAAAGAATGTATGTGAAATGGAATATACATTCGTTGCCAGTATGCATATTTATCAATATAGAAATCGATTGATGCATTATACCTTAAATAGTACATTTGAACAGATAATAAAAGACGTAGCCGACGCTATGAAAGAAATAGCAGAGTTTGTTGAGAAAGAGATTATTAAAGACTTACCTCAAGAAGCTCAAAAAGATTTTCAAGATACAATAGTTGATTATAGAAAATATGCAGAAGCATTAAAAAAGTTGAAACTATAAGTTTTGTGGGAATCTGGTAATACCGTGGAGACAGTTGTTCTTTTGGGTAGGAAAACAGATAAAGATGGAGAAAATTCTCTACCCTTAGAAAAACAGGATGAAAGCTGTGTTTTATTGTCGAAATTAGAATAAAGCAAGCCGGATACATATGTGAAATTGTATCCGGATATGGGGAATTATTATAGATTTAAAGATGCTCAGAATTGAAAGGAGGGAATATTATTTGAAAAGGAAAAAAGAAGAAATAACGATCCGTTCCAGTGCAGCGGAATATCTGACTTACGTTGCGTCCATCGGAGATCAGCCGGACAGTATTGAGATGCGCTATGAGGATGAGAATATATGGTTGACGCAGAAGATGATGGCGACATTATATGATGTAAGTGTTGCTGCAGTTAGTCAACATATAAAGAGAATATATGATGATTCGGAATTGGAGCCAGATTCAACTATTAAGAAATGCTTAATAGTTCAAACGGAAGGTACACGTCAGGTAAGTCGGGAAGTGGCACATTACAGCCTACAAATGATTATTGCAGTTGGTTTTAAGGTGAATAATGAGCGAGCTGTGCAGTTTCGTAAGTGGGCGAATGGTATTGTAAAAGATTATACCATCAAAGGTTGGGTTATGGATGATGAACGCCTAAAACGCGGAACCTACTTGACCGAACAGTATTTTGAGGAACAGTTAGAGCGTATTAGGGAAATACGTGCGAGTGAACGAAAGTTTTATCAGAAAATTACAGATATTTACGCGACCGCAATAGATTATGATAGGAACTCAGCTACGACGAAAAGATTTTATGCAACAGTCCAAAACAGAATGCATTTTGCAGTTCACGGTCATACAGCAGCGGAGTTGATTGTAGAAAGAGCAGATCATAGAAAAGAGCATATGGGGCTAACCACATGGGGCGAGTCACTAGATGGCAAGATTAAGAAAAGTGATGTTACGATTGCAAAAAATTATTTGAATCAGGATGAAATGAAACAGTTGAATCGTATGGTTACAGCATATTTAGATTTTGCTGAAAATATGACATTGAGACACATTCCGCTGACCATGCAGGATTGGGAGAGAAGGCTTAATCATTCAAGACAGATTGTTCATCTCTGACTATGATAAGTATCTGTTAGAATTAGAGGAGAACACAAAAAATGAGATAATGCAGTAATCCGGATTTTAACCGTGTGCAATTTGAGACGGTTAAAACAAGCAAATTCGGTTGCTCAAGGAAAAGACAGTCGAGACAGTGGCGTTGCTGGTGCGGAAACCTTGATTCCATCAGTGCCTTTCACAGTATAGGCGCAGCATTTCCGTGGATTTTAATGGGGATATTTGAAGCAGTTAGCTGATGGGTGAAAAGATCATTTACAGAGCAAAGAGGATGCACAAAACAATTAAAATTTGAGGAGGTACATAAGTTTGAAAAATATGATTGCATACTGCGGACTGGATTGTGAAAAATGCGATGCATATCTTGCAACAATCAATGACGATCAGGCGCTGCGTGAAAAAACTGCGAAGCTGTGGGCAAAGTTAAATAATGCGCCCATTCTGCCTGAACACATCAATTGTCAAGGCTGCCGCGTTGAAGGAATTAAAACTGTATTTTGCGATAGTCTCTGCGATATTCGTCAGTGCGCATTAAAAAAAGGTGTGATGACATGCGGTGACTGTCCAGATATGGAAGAATGTCAGACTGTTGGAGTGATTACCTCAGATAATCCCGAAGCTCTGGAAAATTTGAAAGGATAAATTACATAGTCTGACATGGCCCAGTTTGTTTTACAGACCTGCTGCTCTGCCATCGGTAACTTAGAAGTAAGGTTGTGAACTGAACTTACCAGAAAATAGAATTCGGAGGAACAGGTGTGGGGAAAAAGACGGAACAGTCACGAAAAGTATATAATGAGATGGCGTGGGAATATGACTCTGCGCCAGAAGGCAATTACACAAGACCTCATAAAGAAGAAATTGTGAAAAAGGCTGTGCTCAGGGCTGGAGACAACATTCTGGATGTTGCCTGCGGTAATGGGTATCTGCTTGGAGAACTTTCCCAAAAAGCGAAAGTCAATGCGTTTGGCATAGATATTTCTGAAAATATGATTGCCGCCGCCAGAGAAAGATATCCGGCTTGTACATTTGCGGTAAGTCCCTGTACTCCTCTCGGATTTGAAAATGAGAGTATGGATGTCATTACGGTGTCTTGTGCATTTCATCACTTTGAAACGCCCCAGGCTTTCGCCAATGAGTGTATGCGGATATTGAAGAAGAGCGGAAAAGTTTTTATTGCAGAACCATTTTTCTCTCCGGTGGTGCGGTGGATTGCCAATACCGTAGTTTTTCCACTTTCCAGAACAGGTGACGTGAGGGTGTATAATCAGAAGGAACTTCAATTGTTTTTTGAATTGGCTGGATTTACTGATATTGAATCCTACACAAGAGGCACCGTGTTATTTTTTTCTGCAAGGAAGGGAACGTCACCTTGTCGGACAGAAGAACGAAAATAGGAGAGGATCGAAAATGAAGATGCCAGAAAAGATAGAACCTGTCATGTTTGCCCCCTGTGGGATGAACTGTCTGGTTTGCTATAAGCATTGTTATCATAAAAAGCCTTGTGCAGGCTGTCTGATAAGTGACCGGGGAAAACCGGAGCATTGTCGGAAATGCAGGATAAAGGATTGTGCGGCAAAGCGGCAGATTACATATTGCTTTGAGTGTTTTGAATATCCATGTAAACAGATAAAGCGGCTTGAAAAAAGTTATAATGTCCGTTACCATGCCAGCTTGATGGAAAATAGCCAAACAGTTAAAGAACAGGGAATGGCTGAATTTCTGGCACAGCAAACAGAGAAATATACCTGTCCGGAATGCGGAGGAATCATTTCGGTCCATGATGCAGAGTGCAGTGAGTGCCAGTGGAAAAGGTGAAAAGGAAAGTAAGGCTGATTTAGTAATTATGCACATATATAGACGGGTATATTTCTGGTAATAATTACGTATTACGAAATGTGAGAATGTACGGTATACTAAAGTCAACAAATTAAATAGGTGGTAGCTGAAATGCGAAAGCCAACATTTCAGCTGCTATTTTTTTGTGTAAAAAAGGAGGAGAATAACATGAATCAAAATTCAAATCAATATCTGGCGGAGGCTCCAGTTGGAAAACTTATGATGAAATTTTCAATTCCGTGTATTATGTCTTTGCTGGTTTCATCACTTTACAATATCGTTGATCAGATATTTATCGGAAGAGGGGTTGGATATCTGGGAAATGGAGCTACTAATGTGGTGTTTCCAATCACAGTCATAGCGCTTGCAGCTGCTTTAATGATTGGTGATGGCTGCGCCGCATTCCTCAGTATATGCCAGGGAAGGAAAGATACAGACAGTACAAGAAACGGAGTGGGTAATGCGGTACTTATGCTTATACTCAGCAGCATTATTATCATGCTGGTTTTCATATTTGCCCGCGAAAGGATCTTAAGTTCATTCGGAGCAACAGAAAATAATATGATATATGCCAGAGATTACTTTAATATCATTGTAATCGGAATTCCGTTTTTTATGTTCGCTAATGGATTAAGTTCTGTTATCCGTGCAGACGGGAGTCCCCGATTTGCAATGATATCCACGTTAGTTGGCTGCATGATCAACGTTATTCTTGATCCAATTGCAATATTTGTATTTCACTGGGGGGTTAGAGGTGCTGCTATCGCAACAATCGCAGGTCAGATTGTATCCGCAGGATTAGCGGTGTATTACCTTTTCCATACAAAGTCCTTTAAGCTGAATGCCGGGAGTTTTGCCGTCAAAAGAACTTTGCTGAAGCGTATATTGCCACTTGGAATTAGCAGTTTCCTTACTCAGTTATCGATTGTAATCGTTATGGGAGTAATGAATAATGTATTGGTAAAATACGGGGCAATGTCCAGGTATGGCGCTGATATACCAATGACTGTAGTTGGCATTGTAATGAAAGTCTTTCAGATTGTGATAGCATTTACAATTGGCGTCGCAGCCGGTTCTCAGCCTGTTGTTGGATATAATTATGGAGCCGGCCAGTATGGGCGCGTCAAAGAAATTTATAAGATAATGATGATTGTTGAAGTTTGCATCGGGTTAATTGCTACCGTTTGCTTTGAAATGTTTCCATTGCAAATACTAAGTCTTTTTGGAAGTGAAAGTGATTTATATAATGAATTTGGAGTTCTGGCATTCCGTATTTTCCTATGTACGATAATCCTTTGCTGCGTGGTAAAGGCAACAAGTGTATTTTTACAGTCATTAGGAAAACCCATAATGTCTATGGGGTTATCATTACTTCGAGATTTTGCATTAAGTGTTCCGCTTGCGTTATTTTTGTCAATTTCATTTGGTGTGGAAGGGCCGTTGTTTTCAGCACCGATTGCAGATGGTGTAACATTTCTTGTGATGCTGATTATCATGAAACATGTCCTGAGGGAACTAACTAACATGACAAAATGGGAACCATTAAAGAAATCGCAGAAAAAGGCAGCTGTATCACAATAAGGGGGTCAGAGGATTATACATTAAGAATGAGTGGGGGACGATGTCCGCCCCCCTCATCCGCCCCCCGCTCATCAGCACCCTGTCCAGGCAAAGATCCCGAATGTTAAGGCTTTAATATTACCTTTATACAATTATCTTCTTTTTTATCAAAAATGCTGTAAGCGTGACTTCCTTCTTCCAGGGAAAGCTTATGGGTTATGATATCAGTCGCATCAAATTCACCTTTCTGAATTTTCTGCAGCATCAGATCGACGTATCTGGTAGCAGGGCACTGTCCCATTTTCAAGGAAATATTTTTGGAAAAGAAATTTCCGAGAGGAAAATTATTATATTTATTGCCATAAACACCAACTAAAGCTACCGTGCCGGTTTTTCTGATACACTGGGAAGCTGTTTCTATCGCTGATTTTGATGCTCCCTGTAGTTTGAACGCTGTTTCTATTTTCTCCACGACAGAGGTTTTCCCATCGAGTCCCACACAATCGATCACAGCGTGAGCCCCTCCGTGGGTAATATCTTTTATATATTCCCCTACCTGTTCATATTCTTCGAAGTTCAGGACTTCCACGCCATAACTTCTCGCGTGTTCCAGCCGGTAATGGACACGGTCAACCGCAATAATCCGGCCGGCACCTTTTTGGATACACCACTTGATGGTCATCAGCCCTATGGGGCCGCAGCCCAGTACAACGACGGTATCTCCGGCTTTGACGTTTGCGATTTCTGTTCCCCAGTAGGAAGTGGGCAGAACGTCGGTCACAAATAAAACCTGTTCATCTGTCAAACCTTCCGGTACTTTTTTAGGTCCGACATTGGCATACGGAACCCTGATATACTCAGCTTGTCCTCCGGGGTAATTTCCATGATATTTACTATATCCGAATAGTCCGCCCGATTCGGCATAATCATTGGAATTGTCACACTGACTGTATTCACCATGATTACAAAATTCACAATGTCCGCATGCCACGGGAAACGGGATGACAACCCGGTCTCCTTTCTTCAGATCTTTCACTTCCTTTCCGACTTCTTCGACAATCCCCATCGTCTCGTGGCCTAAGACGTATCCGTCATACATTCCCTTTACCAAACCGTGAACTAAATGTAAATCCGATCCGCAGATAGCGGCGGAAGTAACTTTTACTATGATATCATCGTCTTTCTTTATCACCGGATCCTTGACCGTTCTGCATTCTACCTTCTGCAATCCATCAAACACGACAGCTTTCATTGTAATACCTCCTGTTATCATTTGAAAATATTATCTGTAGATGAAGTGAATCTATACCGGGAATATTTATGGGAGGTAACAGGAGTATTAGTAACATGCAGACACAATGGCGCATTTATTTTAGAAGTAAAAAAGAACTTGCATTATGTATCAAATAGATTTACGCTTGAAATGAATTCTATAAGAAGATTACAGGAGGCCTGTCAATGATTAAAATCAGGAATGAAAACGAAACAGATTTCGGCAACGTGGAAGACATAACAAGAAAGGCTTTTTGGAACCTGTATATTCCGGGGTGTGTTGAGCATTATCTTGTAAATATTATGCGGTCTCACGATGACTTTATACCGGAGCTGGATTTTGTGATTGAGGTCGATAATCAGATCATCGGAAATATCATGTATACGAAAGCAAAACTGGCAGATGAGTGTGGGGAAGAAAAAGATATTCTTACGTTCGGTCCACTTTGCATTCTGCCTGAATACCAAAGAGAGGGGTATGGGAAAAAATTGCTGGAGCACTCCTTTAAACAGGCATTAGCACTTGGTTACGATGTGATTGTCATCTTCGGAAATCCGAATAACTATGTGAGCCGCGGTTTTAAGAGCTGTAAAAAGTACAATATTTGTTTGGAGAATGGGGTATATCCGGCGGCAATGATGGTCAAGGTACTGAAGCCAGACGCTTTGGATGGAAGAAAGTGGGTCTACCATCAAAGCCCTGTATTTGAGATAGACGAGCTCGAGGCACAGCGCTTTGATGAGAGATTTGAAAAGCTGGAGAAAAAATATCAGCCAAGCCAGGAAGAATTTTATATTCACAGCAACGCCGTCCTGCAGTGAGTGTCAGCAAAAAATACAGGAAGGAGCAGAAGAATTGTATTATCACATTGACAGGAGAAACTGAACATGATAATATTTAAGAAATAAAATTCTGGGAATGAAGTTCTCCCGTGGAGTATTCCAAAAGCGCATAATTGCTGATGACTTCTGTGTAAAAGCAGGGGTTATCAGCTTTTTTTGAGCTTATTTAAAGTATGGAGGAAGAGAACATGTTATTGAGTATAGCGTTGATTATGTTGTTTGGTTTGATGGCAGGGACAATTTTTAAAAGGATGCGGCTGCCGTATATCATCGGCATGCTGGCTGCAGGAATCATTCTGGGACCATATGTCCTGAATCTGCTGGACGACAGTATCCTGAACATATCGGCAGATTTGAGGCAGATTGCACTCATCGTAATATTGGCGAAAGCGGGACTCACACTGGATATTAATGATCTGAAGCGAGTAGGGCGTCCGGCTGTACTCCTGTGCTTTTTGCCCGCGACAATGGAGATTATCGCATATTTGCTGTTTGCGCCCGGGCTGATGGGGATCTCTCTGCTGGAGGCAGGGATCATCGGAGCCGTGATGGGGGCGGTGTCACCCGCGATCATTGTGCCGTCTATGTCTAAACTTATCGATGAAGGATGGGGGACAAAAAAAGGAATTCCGCAGATGATCGTCGCGGGTTCTTCGGCGGATGACGTTTATGTGGTCGTGGTCTTTACTGCGCTGATATCCCTGGCTCAGGGCGGAAAGGTATCTGCCGCCGAGTTTCTGCAGGTTCCTGTGTCGATCGTTCTGGGAATCGTTCTTGGTGCTGCAGGGGGCATGGTTCTTGTTCTGTTCTTTCAGCGGTTTCATATGAGAGACACCGTAAAAGTTATAATTCTTCTCTGTGTTTCATTTCTGTTTGTCACGCTTGAAGAGAAACTGGAGGGTATCGTTGCCGTTTCCGGCCTGCTCGCGGTCATGAGCATGGGCATTACGATTTACAACAGATATGATATTCTGGCAAAACGGATCACCGGCAAATTTTCGAAAATATGGGTTCCCGCAGAGATCTTACTGTTTGTACTGGTTGGGGCTGTGGTAAATGTCAAATATGCGTTATCAGCAGGGATTATGATGGTCCTGATGCTGCTCATTGGTCTGATCTTCCGGCTGGCAGGCACATATCTGTGTGTGGTGGGTACAAAACTGAACAGGAAGGAACGCATTTTCTGCATGATTTCACAGATACCGAAGGCGACCGTGCAGGCGGCTATCGGCGGCGTTGCACTGGCCAGAGGGCTGCCCTGCGGAAATATCGTGCTGACAGCTGCCGTAGTTTCTATTTTAATCACTGCCCCCGCCGGGGCACTGGGAATTGAAGTCACCTATAAAAAATTGCTTTCAAAAGAAAAATAGGAAGAATTTGATGAAGTTCATCTGAGCGCGTGGTACAATAGAAACAGATTAAGAACGGAGGTTGTAAATATATGGGTATCCGGATTACAAAACACTGACAGCAAGGCGTTGGTGTTTGCATGGCCTTGCTGATCAGACAGTGAAAAACAATTTCATGATCAGGAGGTAAAACAATGTCATATTTTAATTATCAGTCTAAAAGGATTTATTACACAGAAACAGGCAGCGGAAAACCAGTGCTGTTTTTACATGGGAATACGGCGTCTTCCAGGATGTTTGAACTTCTTCTTCCGTTATACGAAGACAAATTTCATGTGATCCTCATTGATTTTCTGGGACATGGAAAATCAGAGCGCGTGGAGGAATTCCCGGCGGATCTGTGGGCGGAAGAGGCCAGACAGACGATCGCATTGATGGAGCATCTGAACCTGGGAAAAGTAAATCTAGTGGGAACCAGCGGCGGTGCATGGGTCGCTGTCAATGCTGCCCTGGAACGCCCTGATCTGGTTGGCAAAGTAGTGGCGGACAGTTTTGACGGCAGGACACTGGCAGACGATTTTTCTGAAAATCTGATTCAGGAGAGGACGAGTGCCGGGAAAGATGAAATGGGAATCATGTTCTACAAGTGGTGCCAGGGAGAAGACTGGGAACGTATCGTAGATATGGATACCAGGGCGCTGCTTCAGTGTGCCGCGGAAAAGCTGCCGTTATTTAATAAACCGCTTGAGAGCCTGCAGGCTCCGCTGCTTCTGATGGGCAGTGAAGGGGATGAAATGTCCAGAGCGGATTTCCGGGAGGAGTACCGTGAAATAGCCGCCAGGACGGGGGCGGAAATCTGTGTGTTCGCAGAAGGCGTTCATCCTGCGATTTTATCCTGCGGGGAACGTGCTGCCGAAGTTATCTGCAGATTTTTGGAATGATAAAACATAGATTTGCAGATGGGGAGCCAGCAATGGCTCCTCTTTTTATTGAACTTTCTTGAAAAATATTGAACTCATGCGCTGGATATGATAAGATTTATAACAAAATAAATTGAACCATTGAACAAAAATTGAACTACGGAGGTAAAGATGTATAAAGAAACGTTTGCAGACAGGTTGAAAAGTGCAATGGACAGTCAGAGTTTGAAACAGATTGATCTGGTCAGAGCAGCGGAAGAACAGGGGATTAAGCTTGGCAAGAGCCATATAAGTCAATACGTGAGTGGAAAAACAGTGCCGAGGGCAGAGATCTTACGGTTTTTAGCCGGAGAACTGCATGTAGGAGAAGACTGGCTGGTTGGAAAAGAACCCCAGGAGAAATCAAAAGTCAGCGGAGATGCTGCTGTGTCGGGAGGAAAAGAGATGCGTGAATTTAAAAAATCGTCAAAACTGGAACATGTCTTATATGATGTCAGAGGACCCGTTGTGGAAGAAGCTGCCAGGATGGAGGGAGAGGGAACACAGATTCTGAAACTCAATATTGGCAATCCGGCCCCGTTCGGTTTTCGCACACCGGATGAGGTAATCTATGATATGCGGCAGCAGCTGACTGAATGTGAAGGATATTCCTCGGCGAAGGGGCTTTTTTCTGCCAGGAAGGCGATCATGCAGTATGCACAGATCAAGAAGCTGCCGAATGTTTCAACAGAGGATATTTATACAGGAAACGGTGTCAGTGAACTGATAAATCTATGTATGTCAGCGCTGCTCGATGATGGTGATGAAATTCTGATTCCTTCTCCGGACTACCCGCTGTGGACTGCGTGTGCTACGCTTGCAGGAGGGAAGGCGGTCTATTATGTCTGCGATGAACAGGCGGAGTGGTATCCTGATCTGGATGATATAAAAAAGAAGATCAATGACCGGACAAAGGCTATTGTTATTATTAATCCGAACAATCCAACGGGTGCCCTTTATCCGAGGGAAGTGCTGCAGCAGATTGTCGATATCGCCAGAGATCATCAGCTCATAATCTTCTCTGATGAAATCTATGACCGCCTTGTGATGGACGGGGAGGAACACGTTTCGATCGCATCTTTGGCACCTGATTTATTCTGCGTGACATTCAGCGGTCTGTCGAAGTCTCATATGATTGCAGGCTTCCGGATCGGCTGGATGATCCTAAGCGGGAATAAAAGGGCGGCAGGGGATTATATTGAAGGCATTAATATGCTCTCCAATATGAGGCTCTGCTCTAATGTACCGGCACAGTCAATCGTACAGACTGCCCTGGGAGGACATCAGAGTGTCGATCATTATATTGTACCGGGCGGCCGGGTATATGAACAGAGAGAATATATTTATAAGGCATTGACTGACATACCGGGGATAACTGCGGTAAAACCGAAGGCAGCCTTCTATATTTTTCCCAAACTGGATATAAAGAAGTTCAATATCAGGGATGATGAACAGTTTGCATTCGATCTTTTGAGGGATAAGAAGATTTTGATTATACACGGAGGAGGATTCAACTGGGAGCAGCCGGATCATTTCAGGATCGTATATCTTCCCAGAGTTGAAGTTTTGGAGGAGGCAGTCGGTAATATGGCAGACTTTTTAAGCTATTATCATCAATAATTCCGTCCGGGCTTACATGCATCTTTCGCGCATTCAATGCTTTACAGAGTTAGTGCGGGAATATATAATAAACTTAATGTTTCGTAAGCATTTGAAGGCGCCGCACACCTTGTCTACAGGGATGCGGCGGCAGGGGTATGGCTGATCAGCACAGGAAAAACCGAAGGAGGAAAACGGATATGACAGAGGATAATCAGCTTTCAATGGACCAGATGACGGTGGTATTGGACAATGCGCCGCTGGCTGTGTTCGTCACATCGATCGACACCATGAAGCTGTTATACGTAAACCGTATGGCCGGAGATTTATTTCTGGAACAGAATGTGGATATCCGTGGACTTACCTGCTACCAGGCTGCCGGTTTTGATGAACCGTGTCCTTTTTGCCGGATCGGAAAGATGAGCCATTCAGAACTCTGGGCCCGGGAATTCCGGCATCCGGGCAACAAACGCCTCTATCAGCTCAGCGGAAAAATCATAGACTGGGCGGGAACTCCCGCACATATTGAGTACATACTGGACATCACTGAAAAAAGAAAAGAGGAAGAACTGACGAATGAGCAGGAACACCTGAGAAACGAATTGACAGGCATTAATGATAAAATGCAGGACATCATCAATGCCATACCGGGTGGGGTTGCGATTTACAAGGTATCGGATATCTTTGAAACCGTTTATTTTTCAGATGGCGTGCCGGAGTTGTCAGGGTATACGGTGGAAGAGTACCGGGAACTGACGATGCAGGACGCGGCTTTGATGACATACTGGAAGGATATGGACATGGTGGTGTCAAAAGCCAGGGAAGTGATCAGATGCCGCGGCACAAAAGAGTTTGAATTCCGCAAACAGCACAGGGATGGACATATCGTGTGGGTGCATGCACATGTAAAGTGGATCGGGGAGGAGGACGGCTGTCCTCTGCTTCACTGTGTCTTCCATAATGTTACAGAATTGAAACAGGCAAAGCTGGAACTGGAATATCTTGTGAACTCCATACCAGGAGGAATCGCAAGCTATCGTATGAAGGGGAAGCGGCTGGTTCCGGTCTTTTTTTCAGACGGGGCGATGGCGCTTTCAGGTCATAGCCGAAAAGAGTACCAGGGGATGTGCAAACACGATATCTTTGATGCCGTCTGCGAACTGGACAGAGAACGCGTAAAGGCATCGGTATATGCTGCATTTGAGAACGGGGGCGTGCTGGATATTTCTTACCGGATGCGGCACAAAGACGGAAACCTGATATGGGTTCATCTGAACGGACGCCGTATGGGAGAAGTCTCAGAGGATGCGAGATTTTATGCGGTGTTTACCGGTATGTCTGCAGAAGCACGACTGTTCCAGAACATGGCCGATGAAATGACGGATGGGATTTATGTGATCGACAAGGCGAATTATGATCTGCTGTATGCTAATGAACCCAGAAATTCCATTATGAAGGGAACGGATTATCTCGGAAAGAAGTGTTATGAGATACTGTTCCACAAAGATGCACCATGTGAATTCTGTACACTGCGCAAGGACGGCACAGAGGGCGAGGAGCATGAGATGCAGACGGGGGATACAGACCGGGTTTTCAGCACCCGTTATCGGGAACTGGACTGGAACGGAATACCGGCCTACGTGAAATATATCAGGGATATCACGGAGGAAGCACACACAAGAAAAGAAAAAGAACTGTTGGAGATATATTTCAGGAATGTCGTGGAAAAGCTGCCGGGAGGGGTTTCCGTTATCTGCTGTGAGAAGGATGGCACCATGAGACTGGAATTTGTCTCTGACGGGCTTGCGGCGATGACCCATATGACTGTCGAAGAGGTCAAAGAGTTATATGAACATGACCTTTTTGCAGGGGTACATCCGGATGACCGGGAGGGAAACCTGGAAACACTTAGAAAGTATATGGAAAAAGGGGAGGGGCATTGTGAACTGACCGGCCGGATGAAACTGGGTGACGGGGGATATATCTGGACCAGACTGACGCTGTCACTGATTCAGATGACGGACGGCGTGCGCAGACTCTACTGTATGTATACGGATATCAGCCAGAATGTCGAGGAGAAAGAGCAGATCCGGCGCCAGTATGAAGAAATCATTCTCCAGCATTATCGTACCCCCGGACCGGATGCATTGATTATTGGTCATTGTAATGTATCAAAGAACCGGATATTGGAGATCATCGATTATACACATTCCGGCCTGCTTCAGACTTTTGGCAGAAAACGGGAGGATTTTTTTAGCGGCATAGCGGGTTTTATCGAAGACGAGGAAGAACGGGCTGTTTTTGTGGATACTTACCTCAATGAGCCGATGAGGAAGGCATTTGCAGGTGGGAAGATGGAACACATTCTCAATTGCTTCATAAGGCTGCCGGGTGATCAGAAGGGACGTTATGTGCAGTTTAATGTTAATCTGCTGGAGGCGCCTGATACCGGTGATATTACCGGAATACTGACGGTAACGGATATCACAGAGCAGATGGTATCTGAACGGATTCTGCACCAGCTTTCAGAGGCAAGCCATGATGTCGTGATGGATCTGAATCTCGACCGGGATTACTTTACGCTGCTGTCATATAATCCTGATGCCGGCAATGTTCCGGCAGAGTGCGGACGGCTTTCAGAACGGGTAAAGCTTATGCTTGAGTCCTCGGTTGTGCCGAAGGACAGAGAAGAGTATGCCAGAGGGCTGGACATAAAAGAAATGCGCCGAAGGCTTGACAAAGAAGGAAATTATACATTTTCTTATTCTGTTCTGGATGAAAAACATGATATCAGAACAAAAAATATTACGGTTTCGGCAATCGACATGCGTCTGGGCAGGGCATGTCTGATGTGCACAGACATCACAGCTTCGGTCAGAGAACAGCAGGGTCTGCTGAATATGCTGGCGTATACGTTTGAACTGATGGGTTTTATCAATATCAGGAAGGAACAGTTTACTATGTTTACGCGCCGGGCAGTGCTGGAAAACCTGCCTCCGCATATCATTGAGCATTATAATGAATCGGTCATACAATTTGTCAACAGATATGTTACGGAAGAGAACAAAGCCGAAGCATTTGACAATTTTTTTCTGGAAAACATGCTGCAGCGGCTGGAGGAGGAACCGGCCGGTTATGATTTTGTGATCCCATATCAGGCGGAGACGGAGATACGGTACAAGCAGGTGAATGTCCTGTGGGGAGATCAGAACCACAGAACCGTATGCATGGTCCGGGCAGATGTGACGGATATGCTGACGGCTGAACGGCAGAGCAAAGAAGCGCTGGAGGAAGCACTGATACTTGCAAAGGAGGCAAACCTCGCTAAAAGCGATTTCCTCTCTGCTATGAGTCATGACATCAGGACTCCTATGAATGCCATCATAGGAATGACAACGCTGGCACAGGCGCACCTGAATAACACGGACCGGGTTGCCGACTGTCTGCATAAAATAACCGTTGCATCCAGACATCTGCTGAGCCTTGTCAATGATGTCCTGGATATGAGCAGGATCGAGCGATCCAAGATTACATTAAACTGCAGAGCGGTGTCGCTTTGCGAATTGATACAGCAGATTTATGCGATCATGGAACCGCAGGCAAATGAGGCAGGGCTTTGCCTTGCACTCAGGATGGAGAAGATCTCCCAGGAGTATTTTTGGGGGGATTCCCTGCGAATCAGTCAGATACTCATCAATATTCTGAGCAATGCGGTGAAATTCACACCAAAGGGCGGACGGGTGGACTTCCTTGTGGAAGAAATACAGCCTGTACCGCATGCGGGGCGTGTGCGATATCGCTTTCAGGTTCGGGATACGGGGATAGGCATGCCGGAAGAGTATCTTGAGAATATTTTTGTTCCCTTCAGCCGTGATTACAGTGCCCGGCGCATTGAGGGTACGGGACTGGGGCTCAGTATCACAAGAGGGCTGGTAAATCTGATGGGAGGCAGTATTTCCGTAGATAGCCGGGTGAATGAGGGAACGACGTTCAGCGTGGAACTGGAGTTTGAGACCGTACAGAAAGTGGAAACAGTCAGGGAACAGGTTTCAGGAGAGCCGGCGGATGACAGAAACGATACATGCTTTTTGGGGCGGCATTTTCTGGTGGCGGAAGATAATGATATTAATGCTGAGATTCTGTGTGAACTGCTGCTGCTGCACGGAGCGGAAACTGTGCTCGCAAAGGACGGACAGCAGGCGGTGAACTTGTTCCGGAATGCCAAACCTGGCACGTACGATGCGATACTGATGGATATTCAGATGCCTTGCATGAATGGATATGATGCGACCCGCGCAATCCGGAACATGGGGCGCGTGGATGCCGGAAGTATTCCGATCATCGCAATGACGGCCAATGCATTTACGGAGGATATTCAGGAATCGGCGGAAGCCGGCATGACGGCACATGTGTCAAAGCCGATCGATATGGATATCCTGCGGGCGACCTTAAAGAGTGTATTGGATAAAAAAGGAGTAAGTTGAAAAGCTATGATAAAAGCAGTATTTATAGATTACACGGGAACGACGGTGAAGGAGGACGGTGAAGAAATCAGAGAGGTAGTAAGACGTGTGTGTCAGAACAGTGACCTGCATGATCCTCAGGCCGTTCTGGCGCTCTGGTGGAAACTTATGAAACAGTATGAGGAGAATAGCTGTGGGGAAAATTATCTGACGGAAGATGAGATTGTTGATAAGATCCTGCAAATCCTTACCGAGCAAATTCATCTGAAAGAAAATCTGAGGGAACTGCATGAACTGATTCGTGCATTCTGGGTATGTGCCCCGGCGTTCCCGGATGCAAGAGAGTTTTTCGATCTATGCCCGGTGCCAATCTATATGATCAGCAATAACGGGATCGAGTATGTAACGAAGAGCATGGAAGATAAGCAGCTTCGGCCGGCGGGCATAATCTGCGCAGGCATGGTCCGTGCCTGCAAACCGCACCGGGAGCTGTTCGATAAGGCGCTGGAGGTAAGCGGGTGCAATGCGGATGAGGTGCTGCATATCGGTGATTCCTACGGCTCTGATGTGCTGGGTGCCAGAGCGGCAGGGATACGGCCTGTTCTCGTACAAAGAACGAAGGGAAAATCATACGATGACGTTATGGTAGTGCATGACTTGTCAGAGGTTCTGCCTTTGATTGACGGGGAGGAATCCGTATGAAGAGAAAACACAGTGCGGGATTGGGAAGAATTCCATATGGCGCGGCATGTGAGGCATGACTTTCTGGACGGGGATCCGGTGCGTATCCGGCAGGAGGAGAAGTTTATCTGAGTGTGGAGGAAAAAGCGGATTGCAAATTCGTTCCAGGAAGACGCAGATGCGGCTTTTGCTGCCGGAATGACGGAGTTTGTTCCGAAGCCTGTCGATCTGCAGCATTCTGAAGAATCTTCTATAGTCCGGGGGTAAAATGTAAAAGGAAGACTGGCCTGCTCATGAGGGTCAGTCTTCTTCCTGTGATTCCAGATAATGGACCAGAATTGAGATGAATTCTCCGACGGTGGGGCACTGCTCCAGCTGATAACCGGCGATCTTATGCAGAAGATTTCTGTTGCCGTAATTCCAGCATGCTGCGACAACAGTGCGCAAAGCATGTTCAACGCTGGAGCGGCTCTTGCCATAGTGAGCAGCGATATCGCTGTAAAGCCATTTCCAGACGAAAAGGATGTAATTTTCATCTTCAAGGCAGAGCTGCAGTGCATAACATAAATAATGGTAACCACGGTATGTTGCATGTATGCCAAGCGCGTGGATCAGATTATTGATTTTTTTCATGATGTTTCTCCTCTAACTGTCTTATTCTAAAAGAATACGAATGATTAGGGGAAAAATTGAATAAATGTCAAAATTCGCGTAAATTCGACAAATTCTCTGCAGGGATGCAAAACTACACGTTTTCTAATTTTATGGCATATATTAAAACGAGCAGACACGGAGGTTTACTCGAAGTGACTTTATTTGATATAGCTGTAATCGGGGGTGATTCCCGTCTGGTGTATATGGCGGATGCACTGAAAAAAATTGGTTATTCAGTCATCTGCTACGGGACATTTGACACAGGAAGTGATATGGCTTCTGCCGTGAAGGCAGGCAGCCTGGCAGAAGCGTTGAGCTGTTCGAAATGTGTAGCCGGGGGAATTCCATTTTCAAGAAATAACAGTATCTGTGCAGGTGTGGAATGTCTGGATCTGGAACTGCCTGTACTTTATCAGAATGCTGCCGGAATGGAGGCGTTGTTTGGCGGTTTGATCACGGAGGAAGTCAGGGAATACTGTGAGCAGCAGGGGATCTGCTGCTGTGATTATATGAAGGATGAGGCATTGTCGATTTTTAATGCCGTACCCACAGCGGAAGGTGCCATCCTGGATGCGATGAAAAACCACCCTGCAGCCTTGCATGGCAGCGGGTGCCTGATTCTGGGGTATGGAAGATGTGCAAAAGTACTGGCAGAAAAGCTGAAAGGACTTTCAGCAGAGGTAACCGTATGCTGCAGAAGTGAACAGCAGAGAGCTGCCGCACAGGCATCGGGGCTTACTGCCGAACCGTTGGAGCGCCTTCCAAAAATCATACAGGGGAAAACATTTATCTTTAATACAGTGCCGGGGATGGTGCTGGAAGAGGAGAGCCTGGTGAGAACGGATGCAGATGTCCTGATCATAGATATTGCATCCGGGAAAGGCGGGGTGGACTTTGAGTGTGCAAGGAAGCTGAAACGAAAGACCATGCTGGTGCCCGGACTTCCGGGCCGGTACGCACCGCAGACATCCGGCGAGGGGTATGCGGCGTACATTGACAGACAGCTCAGGATGATGCATATATTGGCGCCTG
This sequence comes from Ruminococcus gauvreauii, assembly GCF_025151995.1. Classification (NCBI taxonomy): domain Bacteria; kingdom Bacillati; phylum Bacillota; class Clostridia; order Eubacteriales; family Oscillospiraceae; genus Ruminococcus; species Ruminococcus gauvreauii. Next base: position 781,310 of record NZ_CP102290.1, on the reverse strand, counting down.
AAGGAGAGAATAGTAATAGTGTTGGAAGGAAAGAAGTATGGAATTAAAGGGTAAGAAGGTCGGTGTTGCGATCACAGGTTCGTTCTGTACTCTGGATAAAATTTTTGCGGAACTTGGAAATCTTGTGGAGGAAGGGGCAGACGTGGTGACTGTTTTTTCGGATGCGGTTCAGACCACCGACAGCCGTTTTGGAAAAGCCGAAGATTTTATGGAAAAGGCGGAAAGAATCACTGGAAAGCCGCCGATCCTGTGTATTCGGGATGCAGAGCCCATCGGTCCGAGAAGTCTGCTGGATGTTCTGGTGATTTTTCCGTGTACAGGAAATACTCTTGCAAAACTGGCAAATGGTATCACAGACACACCTGTTCTTATGGCGGCAAAAGCGCATCTCAGAAATAATAAACCGCTCGTTATTTCAATCTCGACGAATGATGCACTCGGCATGAATATGAAGAATATCGGACTTCTTCTCAATGCAAAAAATATTTTCTTTGTCCCATTCGGGCAGGATAATCCCCGCAAGAAGGCGAATTCATTGATTGCCCATACAGAAATGTTGATCCCTACTCTACAGCTTGCACTGGAAAATGAGCAGTATCAACCGATATTGGAGGCATTTTAATTATGTGTGGAATTGCAGGTTTTTGTGATTATACGGAGGACTATCAGAGAGTCGGCAGCAATTGGCTGCCGGTTCTCAAAAAAATGAATCGGGTCTTAAAACATCGCGGTCCGGATGAGGACGGTATCTTTATTGAACGGCACTGTGCTCTCGCACATGTGCGGCTGTCCATCCTGGATCTTGCCGGAGGCCATCAGCCGATGACAAGGTGTGAAGGCCTGGGAAAATGTACGATATCATATAATGGTGAAATCTATAATATGCCAGAGCTCCGGGGAGAATTACTGGCTGACGGAATAAAATTGTCTACGACAAGTGACACGGAAGTGATACTTGCCGGTTATATGCGTTACGGATGGGAATATGTAAAACGGCTGAATGGCATCTTTTCATTTGCCATCTGGGACGGGCGGACAGACAAACTGCTGTTATTCCGGGACCGCGCGGGGGTAAAACCCTTATTTTACTGCAAAAAGAAACATTCGCTGATATTCTCGTCGGAGATCAAGGGGATACTGCAGTATCCCGGTATGGACGCCGTGCTCGACAGGGAGGGGCTCTGTGAAATCTTCGGGCTTGGTCCGGCAAAGTCGTATGGAAAAGGAGTATTGAAAGGGATAGAGGAACTGCTGCCGGGACATTTCATGGAGTATGACAGAAGCGGCATGAGGACACATTGTTATTGGAAGCTGGTCAGCCAGCCGCATACGGACAGCTACGAAAAGACAGTTGAAAAGACGGCGTGGCTGGTGACAGATGCCGTTCGGAGCCAGATGCTTTCTGATGTTCCTGTCTGTACATTCCTATCCGGAGGGGTGGACAGCAGTCTGGTGACGGCGATCTGTGCCAGAGAATGTGAAAGACAGGGGAAAGTCCTGGACACATTTTCATTTGATTTTAAGGATAATGACAAGAATTTCAAGGCCAATTCCTTCCAGCCGTCCCAGGACCGGCCGTATGTTGATCAGATGGTGGATTTCGCCGGGACGAGACACCGTTACCTTGAATGTACAAACCGGGACCTGTATGAGCATCTGTTCGAGGCGGTGGATGCCAGAGACCTCCCGTGTATGGCTGATGTGGAATCTTCCATGCTGTATTTCTGCCGTCAGGTGGCACAGTATGATAAAGTCACACTGACCGGAGAATGTGCGGATGAGATATTCGGCGGGTATCCGTGGTTTCATAAACAAGAGTGCTTTGATGCGGATATATTTCCATGGTCCATGGATTTTGAAATGCGGCGGATGCTGCTGAAAGATGAAGTGCTTCGGGAACTTCCTCTGGAGGAATATGCAAAAGCGGCTTATCAGAAGACGGTAGACGAGACACCTGTGCTGCCGGGGGAAAACGCCCGGGAGGCACGGAGGCGTGAGATTTCTTATCTGAATCTAAAGTGGTTTATGCAGACGCTGCTCGATCGGATGGACCGTACCAGCATGCATTCAGGGCTTGAGGCCAGGGTACCTTTTGCAGACCACCGGATCATAGAGTATGTTTGGAATGTACCGTGGGATATGAAGTGCCGGGGCGGAGTGGTAAAAGGACTGCTCAGGGCAGCGGGTGAGGAAGTTCTTCCGCATGAGATCCTGTATCGGAAAAAAAGTCCATATCCCAAGACATATGACCCTGATTATGAACATCTTCTGAAAAGCCGGCTGATGGAAGTTATGTCAGATTCGAATGCCCCGCTTACGGCACTGATTGACAGGAAAAAGGCTGAGGCGTTTATTCAGACTCCGTCGGACTATGGAAGACCGTTTTACGGACAGCTGATGGCAGGGCCGCAGCTCATCGCGTATCTGCTGCAGATCAATTACTGGCTGGAACATTACCGGATCAGAATGGTTTGATAGCCGATGTATTTCATGATACAATGAGACAAAACGATCAAAAAACAAAAGATCAGAAACTGAAAATATACCTTTAGAGACGGAGGATGAGTAAAATGCGACGGAGAGATCGGGAAATTACGGATGTTGAAGAGATGCGCCAGGTATTGGAGACGTGTAAGGTTATCCATGTCGGTCTGCACGACGGTGATGATATTTACATATTGCCGATGAATTATGGCTATACGCTGGAAGATGGGAAACTGATATTTTATATGCATGGCGGTGTGCGCGGGAAGAAGCTGGATCTGATCAGACGCTGTTCGAATGCGGCGTTTGAGCTGGACTGTGACCATGAACTGATACAGGGAAGGGTGGCGTGCCAGTATGGATATGGCTATGCCAGCATCATGGGCAAGGGAAAAATAGAACTGGTAGAAGATGTGAAGGAAAAGATAGATGCGATGACAGTACTGATGCAGTGCCAGACCGGAAAGCCGTTTGAATTCAACGAACGTCTCGTTTCCATCGTATCCGTGATAAAACTGACCGTATCAGAATATACAGGAAAACGGCGCCCTGTAAAAAGACCGGGTGAGACTGAAGAGTGCCAGAATGGTCATATGTAACATCTGCGGTTATGAAAGAGGAATATGAGGACATGGGAATATAATATACATAGGTATGAGCTCTGTAATCGGACTGAAAAGATGATAAACAAGGAGATTTTAATGAAAAAAGATGGAATAAGTACCGCCGCAAAGGGTTTGATTGTTGGAGGTACCATGCTGGTACCCGGTGTCAGCGGAGGATCTATGGCAATGATCCTGGGTATTTACGACAGGCTTGTCTCATCAGTAAGTTCATTCACAAAGCAGAAAAAAGAAAGCTTTTTCTTTTTAACTGTTTTTACTTTTGCAGCTTTGGCCGGTATGATCCTTTTTGCGAGCCCGCTGCTTGCCCTGATAGAAGCGTATACGAAACCCATGATGTTTTTCTTTCTGGGAACAGTGGCAGGAGGAATACCCATGATGTATCAAAAGGCCCGGGTACAGGCATTTTCCTGGAAACTTCCCGTTTATGTTATCGGGGGAATCTTAGCGGTCATGCTTGTTTCACTTTTTCCTGCGGAAGCGTTTAGCAGCGGCGCAGGAGGCACGGGAGTTCTGGTCCTTGCTTCGGCGGGTTTTGTTGCTGCCATAGCGCTGATTCTGCCCGGAATCAGTATTTCCTATCTTCTGCTCATGCTGGGAATTTACCAGGATACAATGAAGGCGATCAGTACATTTGACCTTGGATTCCTTACACCGATGGGGATTGGACTGCTGCTTGGAATTGTCTTAACAACAAAGGTACTGGAAGGAGCCATGCAGCGGTATCCACAGCCAACATATCTGATTATCATGGGATTTATAATCGGATCAGCGGCAGATGTATTTCCAGGACTTCCGGTCGGATGGGAATGGGTGCTGTGCAGTTTATCACTGATGATGGGGTTTGGGCTGATTCGGCTTCTCACGGAAAATGAAATGATAAAGACTGAAAAATTTAAAAAATCAAGTGAAATGTATTGACTATTTGAGTGAAGAGAGGTATTATAAAGATAATAACAAGGTGTTGCGAAAGGGGATGAGCTTATGCTGGAAGCATATGGTATGTATTTACGGATCAGCTGCATCATCCTGGTTGGAATCGCAATTGCTGCATATGCCAGTGACGGTTTGGATTACAGGAGTACGGTAATCCACAGGATTGGTACAACCCTGCAGTATGCGTATCTGAAACTATACATCGCAGTTCAGTATGGGATCGAATACCTGCGGAATAGGCGCAGTGCAAGGTGTGGGGAAGAAATCAGCAGATACCAGCCGGTGAGCAGGAGAATGGCAGATATCAGGAAAAGAGAAATGCAGCTGGAACAGCTTCGGGAATGTAAAGGTTTGTCTGAGATACAGGTAAACCGAAACCGATATAAAATGAAGATATTGAAATAGATAAACAGAGAATCAGGGGTTGTCGGTTATCAGACAGTCATGAACAGGGAGGCATGTGACTCAACGAGTCACATGCCTCCCTGTAATTATCCCTATAACCGACGTTATTACTTACCCTCTGATTCTTGCATTCTCAGGATCATAGAATACGCGATCAGTCAGAGTTGCCTCATAACCATAGATGTTGACAGTATCACCTGGTTTTGCAGCGTCAACATCAATCAGGCAGTAGCCAATAACCTTCTCTACCGTGTATCCGTAGGTATAGCTGGTAATGCGGCCGATTTTCTTTCCATCTTTTAATACCTTACCTTCAAACTGGAGAGCTGCTCTCGGATCATCAATCATGAAGCCCATCATAGTTCTTCCAGGACCACCTTCTGCCTTGATTTTCTCAAGCACATCCTTGCCGATGAAGTCCTTGCTCCAGTCGATCGTCCAGTCAAATCCTGCCTCAAGCGGATTCAGTCTCTCCAAATCGCTCATCAGAACATAGCCCTTTTCCTTAGGAAGGCTGGTTATGGTGACATCTGTAGTGATGCGCTGAATATTGTACTCTTTTCCGCACTCTTCGAGCTTGGTCTCTACCAGCAGCTCATTATCCGGATCACAGTAGATCTCGTATCCAAGCTCACCGGTATAACCACAACGAGCAATCTTAACTGGATGGCCATCAATTGCATTATCACAGATCGTATAGAACTTCTGGTCCGTAATATCCTTCTCAAGCATCGCATTGAGCACTTTACGAGAGTTCGGTCCCTGTACGGAGTACATTGTTTTGTCACTGGTGATTTCTCTGTAGGATACATCCTCATCCTGTTTGTTATAGTCAAACCACAGGAACATCTTGTCAATCTTCAGTGTAGATACCCAGTACTTGTCTTCCTCGGGACGGAATACGATCACATCGTCGATGATGACACCGTCCTTGTTCAGCATCGTCATGTACTTCGCCTGTGTGGTCTTGATTTTGCTGACACCACCAACCAGCATGCGGTCAAGGAATTTAGCTGCATCTTTTCCGGTAACTTCCATAAGCTCATGTGTGAAGTCATAGTAACCAACAGAGTTACGCACATAGTTATGTTCTTTTCTGGCCTGAACATCATTTTTACGTACATAATCATTATCCTTGATTGGACGCCAGATCATCTCTTTCAGCAGCTCTGTCAATTCTTTCTTAACTTCTCCGTTCCCAACAGGATCAGCATTGCGAATCCAATTCTTGTTGAGGAGCAGGAGTTTCTTGTACTCTTTCTTTGTAATACGGCCTCTGTGAAGCTCAGAAGCCATCCAGGATTCAAAGGTTCCCTTCCACTCTTTCTCATCACCGATCGTGCTTGGGCAAGGCAAAATTTTGTTCTGATCAATCAGACCGTAGTTCATACGTGCCGGGCTTCCGGTCAGAGACATCTCAAATACGAGGTCTGTTCCACCAATACCCAGCTGGTATTTGCTATGTCTGTCGCGATCAAGGGCTTCCTTGTCAACGCTCATACCAACGATTTCAACAACGAAGATTGTTGTATTGGAAACTTCCACTTGATCGATAACGCGTGCTTCCATATTAGAGATACACTCTTTGATGCCGGCCGGTTTAACCTTCTTTGAGGGAAGCGGAGTAAAGTTAGCAACATCCATTTCACTGATACCATAAGGAAGCGGGCAGCAGGCAATGGTGCTTTCCCTTAACTGTCTTGCGTTTGCATAGCTGATTACACATTCCTTATTCAGCTTCAGGTTACGGTTGGTGTTACGGCTATGCTGTACACCCAGGGTGTAGTAATGCCTTCCCCATGGATGCTCTCCCCAGCAGCAGGTTCCGAGAGAAATCGGAGCCACATTAGAGTTTCCGTTCTCATCGAGTGTGGATACATAGTAGATGGGGATCGGCGGCTCAATCCAACGCATATTGAAATCGGTGTAATCATAAACAGCTACACACTCGCCGGTTCCTCCCTCAACCTCCTGTCTGTTTTTAAAAATGTCTAAAAGATCAAAAAATTCAAACTCCTGTCCGTACATTACTTTTCCTCCTTGTTATTTGTTTTTGAAGTAGTACTTTCTTGTTGTTGCCACTATAGCATGGGCATCTTTCCGGAACAACAGAACCAGGAGCAGGAATTTCCGAAACATTTTAGTGAAACGTTTTAATTTAATGTTTAAGCCTCTTTAAGCACTGAACGAGGAGATTGATAGTCTTATATTCAGGCGGTTTGAATTATTTACCAGCTTTTTTTTGCGGGTCTCTGTGTTACAATTTTGCTGGAGGTGATGTGAATGAACATAACGTTCATAATTAAGCTGAAAAGTATCATTGTAAATGCATACTTAAAAAAAATTATTTCATTTGAGCATGAATTGGAAGAGATGTTTGAAGCGCCAGGATCTCCGTATCTGTATAATCCGATACTCTCTGCACTGATGGAAAATGGACTGCAGGAAGATTAACAAAAACATATGCGGATTCATACAGTAATCATAAGGAAATGGTGAAGCAGGAGGATAATTGTGGAGAAGGATTTACGGTTGTCACAGCTCAAGCCAGGGGAGAAAGCTGTTGTGACCAGGCTTATGACTTCCGGCAATATGCGAAGGCGGCTGCAGGATATCGGTTTGATTGACGGAACAGCAGTTGAGTGTGTGGGTAAGAGTCCTATGGGAGATCCAACAGCTTTTTTAATACGCAGGGCGGTGATTGCTTTGCGGGATGAAGATTCAAGGCAGGTGAGAGTCAGGATGGTGGTTCAATGAGTATGACAGTTGCGCTGGCTGGAAACCCCAATGTGGGGAAGAGTACGGTGTTCAATGCGTTGACCGGGATGAAGCAGCATACAGGCTCCTTCACTTGAAGGCAAAACAAAATTATAAAAAGGAAACATCCATGGAACACATTCTGGGGGAGCTTTTTGAGATTCGGATATCTGATATAAAGCTCCGCCAGAATCTGCGTTTCTCAGGGTTTTCCAGCAGATCATACAATGTTTTAAAATCATATTCCGCAACCTTCATAAATTCTGTTTCACTTGCGGATGGCCTTTCGATATCCGGCAGGGTGCAGAGTTCCTGCTCCAGTTTTAAACGGTCTGATTTATATTCTTCGACAGAGATAGCCTCATTCAGATATAGTTCCTTCAGACGCCGTAGTTTATTTTTTAACACTGATTTCCGGGGCCGGTTGTCAACCGTATGGGTTCCGGTTATTTTTATGTCGGCTTTATACGGTTCCAGGTCTTTTATCAGGGTATCAAGAAGAAATCTTTCGATCTGTGTTTCACGGATTTTTCCTTTCATAGAACAATTTCCGGAAGCAGAGTGCTGCCTGCACTGATAAGCCGGATATGAGTACCGGTAAATTTTTCCGCTGTTTCTTTTTACGGTGACGTGAATCTGACAGGCATTCAGTCTCGACCCACATTCCGCGCAGGTGAGGAGGCCGGAAAACAGATAGTCATATTTCTGGTGCGACCGGATATTCCGTGACAGAGAGTTTTGTACCCTGGAAAAATCTTCATCTGTGATCAGACGGGGGCAGTAATGTTCATTGCCGCGATACTTTCCGGTATATTTTTCATTTTTGAGGATGCTGCTTTTCAGGTTTTGCAGCGTCATGACCATCTGATATTCTTCACGCATATACCGCAGTGTTGCAGTCAGTGAATTTGTTTTGAGGTAATACATGATACAGTCGCGGATTGCCGGTGCCTCATCTGACAGCACGAGATGTTTATCCTGAATCCGATATCCCCGCGGAACTTTGCCGGTAATGACTTCTCCGTACTTAACCTTATTACGGAATACATCACGGATACGGATGCCGTCGTTTTGCGCTTCCAGTTCTGCCCACATCATGGATTGTGCCACGAAGGCACGGCCGTGGGGAGTGGAAGTGTCAAAATACGGCTGATCGATAGCCGTCCATGCGACACCGTGTTCTTCAAGCAGTGCCTGAGTGTTCAGATAATGTCTGAGATTACGGAACCATCGGTCCAGCTTGGTGAAGACGATCAGATCGATCTCCTGGTTTTTGACGGCACTCATCAGATTGGAAAAATCACCGCGGTCCAGTTTCTGACCGGAAACGCCGTCATCGATATAGATTCCCTGAAGGACAGCGTCTTTTCTGGTTTTTATGTATTCTATGCCCCGCTCCTTCTGATCGCGCAGCGAATCTCCGTATTTTGCCTGTTCATCACTTGATACCCGAATGTAGACGGCACAGCGCAGAAGACTCATCATATCATCCCCGTTTTTTATTATTCTATTACAGGGGATATGTCCAGAAGTACCGTGTGAGGAAAGTAGTACAGGCGGCAATTCATAGAATATATCAGGGAGGAGGATGTGAGATGAATGAATTCAGGAAAACCAATACATATGATGTGAAACTGGTTTATCAGATGCTTTATCAGATTCTGGGAGAAAAATACGGATTTAATATAATTGTCACCAATGTTAAACAGCGGAACAATTAAAACAGAGATATTACAGAAAACTGATGCCGGTGCTGTCTTTTGGCACCGGCATCAAAGGTTTAATTGACTTCATTATCCGCAACGATTTCTTCTAAAACGCGTATCAGATCATGTATGTTTTCGAGACGTACATCCCGTTCCAAAATCATATTTTTTAAATCGACAGATAATGTTTCGAATTTTTCCCGAACTTCGGGAGATACATAGGATGCCATGATTACTCTCCTCCGGGTCCGTCTTTTCTTGGCCGTTCTGATTCCGGCAGGGGTTCTGTGACCCAGGTTTCTTTTGGCACCGTTACTTCAGGACCATTGAGGGTATTGTATGGGAGTTCCTGTCTGTCTTTATTGGTCTGTTCCTGCATAGAGCACCATCCTTTCTGAAATAGAATCCCCCGATGAGAAGAAAAGTATTCTATAGTTGAACGGAAATAAAAAAAGTTTTGTCTGTTCGTGAAGCAGCATACAGGAAACTGGCCGGGCAAAACAGTCAGCAATGCAAGAGGAACCTGCATCCGGGGAGGTCAAAGTTTTCATCTGATTGATCTTCCGGGCTGCTATTCGCTGCTGGCACACTCTGAAGAAGAAGAAATAGCCAGGGATTTCATTTGTTTTGAAAATCCGGATGCAGTAGTAGTGGTTTGTGATGCAACCTGCCTGGAACGTAACCTGAATCTTGTACTTCAGGTCATGGAGGCGGCAAAGAGAGTTGTCGTCTGTGTCAATCTGATGGATGAAGCCGGAAAAAAAAGAATACATGTGGATCTGGATGCCATGTCTGAAATTTTGCAGACACCGGTTATCGGTATCACAGCAAGGGCCAATAAAGGACTTGATGAAATTTTTGTCTGTCTCACGAAATTAATGAATCAGAGTGAGGAATGCCGCCATCTGACGGTCACATATGATGAAGCTATCGAACATGCGATAACTTCGCTTATGACGGAAGTCGGAAAATACGTTGGAAGAGAAAACAATCTTCGCTGGATCTGTGCCAGGCTGCTGGATGCAGACGAGAGTCTGCTGAGATCAATGGAACGGGAGTACGGTGCCTTTCTTGAAGAAGAATCGGTGAAAGTACTGGTGAGGGAGGAAAAGGAAAAGCTTGCCAGGGCCGGATATACGGAAGAAGTACTGAAAGACGCAATTGTGTCCGCGTTTGTTCAAAAGGCGGAAGAGATCGGTCATCAGTCTGTCTGTTATCAGAATAAAGAATATGCAGTAAAAGACAGGAAGCTGGATCACCTCTTTACAAGTCCGATGACCGGGTTTCCGATTATGTTTTTGCTGCTGTTTGCGGTGTTCTGGATTACCATCAGCGGTGCGAATGTACCTTCGCAGTTACTGTCAAAAGGACTGTTCTGGCTGGAAAGCCGTATGCTGGATTTTGCCGTATGGGCACAGCTGCCCGCAGCGTTCTATGAGCCGGTCATTTTTGGGGTTTATCGGGTACTGGCATGGGTAATATCTGTTATGCTGCCGCCAATGGCGATCTTTTTTCCACTGTTTACACTGCTGGAAGATTTTGGTTATCTTCCGCGTATCGCATATAATCTGGACCACTGTTTTAAGAAATGCTGTGCCTGCGGGAAACAGGCGCTGACGATGTGCATGGGATTCGGCTGCAATGCTGCTGGTGTGACCGGCTGCAGGATCATTGATTCTCCGAGGGAGCGTCTGATTGCAATTATTACCAACAATTTTGTGCCGTGTAACGGACGTTTTCCAATGATCATTGCCATTATATCCATGTTTTTGATCGGAGGCGCGGCGGGACTGTTCTCTTCCTTTTTGTCGGCGGTACTTCTGGCAGCAGTGATTGTATTCGGGATTGTGATGACCTTTGTGATCTCCAGGATACTGTCGAAGACAATATTAAAAGGAATTCCTTCGTCTTTCGCCCTGGAACTGCCTCCGTACAGAAGACCTCAGGTTGGAAAGGTGATCGTAAGATCCATCATGGACCGGACTCTGTTTGTACTCGGCAGGGCAGTTGCAATTGCGGCTCCTGCGGGTCTGGTTATTTGGGTCCTCGCGAACATAACGGTGGGTGATATGACGCTTCTTTCACACTGTGCAGGTGTACTGGACCCGTTTGGGCGTCTGCTGGGAATGGACGGTGTTATCCTTCTCGCATTCATTTTGGGCATGCCGGCAAATGAAATTGTGATTCCCATTATGCTGATGACGTATCTGGCTCAGGGGAGTCTGACAGAGATTGAGAACCTGAACACGATGAAAAGCATTCTTCAGGATAACGGATGGACCTGGGTTACTGCAGGCAGCATGATCTTGTTTTCGCTGATGCACTGGCCGTGCGGTACAACATGCCTTACAATCCGGAAAGAGACACAGAGCGTAAAATGGATGTTGGTCTCCATCCTGGTGCCCACGATATCCGGTATCGTGATCTGCTTTTTGTTTGCGTCAGCTGCAAGAGGACTTGGATTCTGCTGAAACTTACAGAGTGTATGATGAACGATGTCTTAAATAGCGAAAAGCAATACCAAAGCTTTTCGCTATTTTTTTGGATTCTGCCGCAAAAGATTCAGAATTCCGATCTCATATGTGTTATAATGTGTAAAAACAGAGTGCAGACGGGAGGGATTGATGATGACAGTAATGGGAGGATTTATGGTACCGCATCCGCCATTGATCATACCCGATGTGGGGAGAGGTCAGGAGAGGGAGATAAAAAATACAATGGAAGCATATCATAGATCAGCGAAAGAAATAGCAGAGCTGAAGCCGGATACCATTGCAGTGATCTCCCCGCACACGGATATTTATGCGGACTATTTCCATGTATCACCTGGAAAAGCAGCATCCGGAGACTTTCGTAAGTTTGGAGCCGGACACGCAGCTGTGAAAGTAAAATATGATACAGAATTTGTCTGGAATCTTTGCAGGACTGCAGAGTCGATAGATTTTCCGCTCGGTGTGCTGGGGGAGAAAGAAGACAAACTAGATCACGCTACAATGATACCTCTTTATTTTGTAAATCAGTATTACCGGGAATACAGGCTGGTGCGGATTGGATTTTCAGGGCTTCCCCTGACCGATCATTATCGCGCAGGGCAGATGCTGCAGCAGACAGCAGGACAGTTAAAAAGGAAACTGGTGGTGATCGGCAGCGGTGATTTGTCCCACTGTCTGAAAAAGGAAGGACCGTATGGATATCAAAAGGAAGGCCCTCTATACGATGAACGTATCATGGAGGTGATGGAAAGAGGCGATTTTGGTGAGCTTTTTGAATTCTCGGAGCATTTCTGTGAAAAAGCAGGTGAATGCGGGCATCGGTCCTTTGTCGTGATGGCAGGTGCGCTGGACGGCTTGAAGCTGAAAACAGAAAAGCTTTCATATGAAGGGCCTTTCGGGGTGGGATATGGGATCTGCACCTATCGGGTGACAGGTGCGGATGAGGGACGCAGATTTCTTGAACGGTATGAGCAGGAGAAGACGAATGATGCCAAACAGAAAAGGCAGTATGAAGATGCCTATACAGGACTTGCAAGAAAAGCGCTGGAACACTACGCGGAAACGGGTGAGGTGCTGTCTGAGCTTCCGGCATTGCCGGAAGAAATGATTCGGGAACGCGCCGGAGTTTTTGTGTCGTTACACAAGCACGGGAAGCTGAGGGGCTGCATTGGAACTATTACACCGGTATGCAAAAACATTGCCAAAGAGATCATTCAGAATGCCGTAAATGCCGGAATCAGGGATCCGAGATTTAACCGTGTGCAAAAAGATGAGCTGGAAATGCTGGAATACAGTGTCGATGTGCTGCAGGAACCGGAACCCGTGGAATCAATGGAAGAACTGGATGTTAAGGAATACGGCGTGATTGTGTCGAAGGGCAGACAGCGTGGGCTTTTGCTGCCGAATCTGGAAGGAGTGGACACAGTGGAGGAACAGGTGGCAATCGCAAAGCGGAAAGCAGGTATCGCCTGGGATGATGAAGTGGAACTGGAGCGTTTCAGGGTCGTAAGGCATGGTGGCGGATCATGAAAATAATATGCCCGGTGTGTATGCACCATTGTGCGTTACGGGAAGGACAGACAGGAATCTGCAGGGCCAGGAAAATGACAGACGGCAGGATCCTCAGTCTTAATTACGGCCGTATCACCGCTATGGCGCTTGATCCTGTTGAGAAAAAACCCTTAAACAGATTTTTTCCGGGAAGTAATATCCTCTCTGTCGGGAGTTTCGGGTGCAATCTGAGATGCCCGTTCTGTCAGAACCACGAGATTTCCATGCACGGGGAAGAAATACCGGCAGAACAGATGTCCCCGGAAGCTCTCGTTGAACTGGCCGTTTCTCTGGCTGTGAAGGGAAATATTGGGGTAGCTTATACGTACAACGAACCTCTGATCGGGTATGAATACGTCAGGGATACGGCAAGGCTCGTACGACGTGCCGGAATGAAAAATGTTGTAGTGACGAATGGCTGTATCGATCCGGATATTCTGGAGGAGCTGCTGCCGGACCTGGATGCACTGAATATAGATCTGAAAGGATTTACAGACAGGTACTATCAAAAACTCGGAGGTGATCTCGAGACTGTAAAACGGTTTATACGGAGGGCACAGAGTTCCTGCCATATTGAATTAACGACACTGATCGTTCCGGGAGAGAATGACACAGAGGATGAGATGGAGCATCTGGCATCCTGGGTAAGATCAGTCAACCCGTCGATACCGCTCCATGTCACGCGTTTTTTTCCTCGCTACCGTATGTCGGACTTCCCGGCAACCTCGGTTCAGACGGTTTATATGCTTGCGGATACCGCCCGAAAGCAGCTGGATTACGTATACACTGGTAACTGTTAAATATAGGGAAATTCTATAACATATATAAGTTTATAATATTTTACATATAGAATAAGAAGTGCTATGCTCTTGTTAAGAGGTAAATACAGGAAAGGGGCAAAGCCATGAAAGTATTAATTATTGGCGGGGTTGCAGCCGGAACGAAAGCAGCAGCGAAATTAAAAAGAGAGAATCAGGATGCAGAAGTCACAATTCTGACGATGAGTAAAGACATATCCTATGCGGGATGCGGGCTTCCTTATTATGTAGGCGGAGTGATTCAGGAGAGAAGCGAACTGATTGTGAATACACCGGAGAATTTCAGCAAGCTGACGGGCGCCCTTGTGGAGACGGGCGTAGAAGTAACGGGGCTGGACAGAGAAAACCGATCAGTGAAGGCGGTTCGGACAGACACCGGAGAAGAGACCTGCTATACATATGATAAACTCGTAATCGCGACAGGAGCATCACCGGTGAAGCCTCCGGTAGAAGGTGTCGACTTAAAGCACGTATATTTTATGAGGACACCTGATGATGCTGAAGCACTGCGCTGCGCGGTGGACAGCGGAGAAATCAAAAGAGCGGTGGTCGCAGGCGGCGGATTTATCGGGCTCGAAGTAGCTGAAAATCTGAAGGAAAAAGGCATACGCGTGACAGTGATCGACATGGCGCCGCAGATCATGCCGGGCTTTGACCATGAGGTCGCAGAATACGCAGAAGAGTATCTGGCAGATCAGGGGATCGTAGCGCTGACAGGAACGAAGCTGGAAGGAATTCTCGGTGACGGCAAAGTAGAAAAAGTCAAAACGGACAAGAGAACACTGAAGGCTGATGCAGTGATTTTGTCACTCGGAATACGGGCAAATACGGGATTTCTGGCAGATACCGGAATCGAACTGATGCCAAACAGGACGATAAAGGTGAATGAATACCTTCAGACAAATGATGAGGATATCTATGCACTTGGCGACTGCGCGATGGTGACAAACCGCATAACGGGTGAACATGCATGGTCGCCGATGGGATCGTCTGCCAATATGGAGGGACGCATTGCGGCAAAGAATATCTGCGGCGAAAAGATAGCGTATCCGGGTGTCCTGGGAACAGGAGTCGTGAAATTGCCGGGTCTGAATGCAGGGCGTACCGGGCTTTCCGAGGAGGCTGCCAGTGCCGCCGGATTTGATCCGGTGTCTGTCGTAACCGTCGTAGATGACAAGGCGCACTATTATCCGGGAGCCGGATCCTTCATCGTGAAGATGGTTGCGGACAGGAAGACCGGCAAGTTTCTGGGAATACAATGTCTGGGAAAAGGCGCGGTAGATAAGATGGTGGATATCGCTGTCATGGCACTCAGCATGAAAGCTTCCATACAGGATCTGGAACATCTGGACTTCGCATATGCCCCGCCGTTTTCGACTGCGATCCATCCGTTTGTGCACACGGTCAATGTACTGCTCAATAAGATGTCAGGTGAATTCCTGACAATGACGCCGGTAGAGTTTGCAAAGGGAGAAGCCTCTGATTACCGAATCATAGATGCATCGCCGGCACCGTCTATTGAAGGCGTACCGTATGTGGATCTGACGACGGTCAATGGTGAAGTCGAAGGGCTTGGAAAAGAAGAGAAACTTCTTTTGGTGTGTTCCAAGGGCAAGAGAGCGTATCTGCTGCAGAACCGCCTGAAACATTACGGATATACGAATACGCGGGTTCTGGAAGGCGGAACAACATTTAATGGAAAAGATTTAGCATAACAGGGAGGAAAGAAATGGCAACGTTAACAGTCAGCAATGAAGATGAAAAGAGAGTAAAAGGACTTGGCTTTCTGAGCAACAAAGGCACAGATAATTTTTCAGGAAGAATCATTACCAAAAATGGAAAAATTACAGCTCAGCAGATGAAGGCGATCGGGGATGCGGCAAAAGAGTTCGGCAGTGGGGAGGTGGTATTTACGACACGACTCACCGTAGAGGTGCTGGGCATTCCGTTTGATAAAATTGATGCATTCAGAGCTGCGATCGAAGAGGCCGGGATGACAACGGGCGGCACTGGCTCTAAAGTACGTCCTGTCGTATCGTGTAAAGGAACGACATGTCAGTATGGATTGATTGATACGTATGCACTGTCAGAGGAAATCCATGAGTTGTTTTATGAGGGATACCGTCAGGTGAAACTGCCGCATAAATTCAAGATTGCAGTCGGGGGATGTCCCAACAACTGTGTGAAACCGGATCTGAATGATCTCGGCATCGTAGGGCAGATGGTGCCCCAGTTCGATGAGGATCTCTGTTCCGGATGTAAAAAATGCGGTGTGGAAAAAGTCTGTCCGGTAAAGGCAGCAAGGGTTGTAGATGGTGTTCTGGAAATTGATATGGAAAAATGTACTAACTGCGGAAGATGCATAGGTGCCTGTCATTTTGATGCGATTGAGAGCGGCAAGTGCGGATATAAGGTATACATAGGCGGAAGATGGGGAAAACAGGTTGCTCAGGGGCGTGCTCTGGACAGAATTTTTGAGACGAAAGAAGAAGTCTTACGTGCGGTGGAGAAGGCGATTCTTCTATACAGAGAACAGGGCAAGACCGGCGAACGCTTTGCACAGACGATCGACCGTATTGGTTTTGAAAAGGTTCAGGAGGAAATTCTCTCAGATGATATTCTGGGAAGAAAACAGGAAATACTGGATGCCAGGCTGCATGAGGTCGGAGGCGCCACCTGTTAACCATAAAGTTTCATAAACAGGTCTTGACTTAAGATATAATATCTTATATAATACGGATAATTTACATATCCGGAAGGGACCTGAAATGGACGACATAGACCAAAACATACTCATAGTTGGAATCAAGGCATGACTTGGAACAGTTTGTTGCAAGTTGTGTCTTTTTCACGTTTAAAGACAGGGAAAGGAAGACTGAGATGGGGAAGATGAAAAGGGGAATCACATTTTTAAAGAGGCAGCCGCCGGCGCGCCTGATTGTCTTGGGTTTCGCGGCAGTCATCGCGGTGGGCACATTGCTTTTACTTCTGCCGGTATCGATCAATGATGGGGCCAGGGTGAGTTTTATTGATGCGCTGTTTACTTCCACGAGTGCTGTCTGTGTGACAGGACTGATAGCCATTGACACGGCGGAACACTTTACAGTATTCGGCAGGACGGTAGTGGCTCTGCTGATTCAGATCGGCGGGCTGGGAGTCACCTCTGTGGGGGTCGGATTCATCCTGATCGCAGGTAAGCGTGTTGGAATGAAGGGGAGGACACTTGTCAAAGAGGCGATGAATGTCGGCAATTCCAAAGGACTGATCCGGCTGGTAAAATCTGTACTGTTGATGACACTGTGTTTTGAGGCGGCAGGAACGGTGCTTAGTTTTCTGGTGTTTGTTCAGGACTTTCCGCCGCTCAAGGCGCTGGGAATCAGCCTGTTTCATTCGGTGGCGGCATTTAATAACTCGGGATTCGATATCCTGGGCGGGCTTCAGAATCTGATTCCTTACCAGGGGAGTGTCCTGCTGAATCTTACGACGGCGGGGCTTATTATTTTTGGAGGTATCGGTTTTCTCGTTATTCTGGATATCCTGAAGAACCGTTCGTTTCGCAAACTGTCGCTGCATTCGAAGGTTGTGCTTTCGGTCAGTGCCGTGCTTCTGCTGACGGGAACACTGCTCCTCAAGGCAACGGAGGATGTAACATGGCTGGGTGCCTTTTTCCAGAGCGTGTCTGCGAGGACAGCAGGATTCTCTACATACCCGATTGGAACATTCACGAATGCTGGACTGTTCGTTCTCATCCTGCTGATGTTCATCGGCGCTTCTCCCGGATCGACAGGAGGCGGTATCAAAACGAGTACACTGTTCGTACTGCTGCATGCGGTTAAGAGTGCCGCAACCAATCAGCATTGTACGGCATTTAAAAGAAGGATACCGCCGGAAGTGATCCAAAGAGGATTTATCATTACACTGCTGTCAGCGATGGTGGTTTGTACAGGCACCTTTTTCCTGTGTCTGCTGGAACCGGAATATACATTTATGCAGTTGCTGTTTGAGATCACGTCTGCATTTGGAACGGTAGGATTGTCAACGGGTATCACCCCTGATCTGGCTGCCTCCAGCAAACTGATCGTGATTCTTACGATGTTTATCGGAAGGCTTGGGGCACTGACAATCGCAACGATCTGGCACTTTAAAACGCCGTCGTCCGCGACATTTACAGAAGAAAATATAACAATCGGTTAAAGGTAAGGAGGAGAAGTCATGCTGGGGAAAAAAGAGAATGCATCCTATGCGGTCATCGGTCTGGGGAGATTTGGTATGGCGCTGGCAAAGGAGCTGGCGATCGCCGGGAAAGAGGTGATCGTCGTAGATAACAATGAAAATAAGGTAAAAGAGCTGAGGGTCTACACGGATTACGCATACGTTGCGGGAGAGCTGACCAGGGAAGTGCTGGAAGATATGGGGATTCAGAACTGTGATACCGTTGTCGTATGCATCGGCGAAAAAATTGATACCAGTATACTGGTCACGCTGAATGTTGTGAATCTGGGAGTACGCCGGGTAATCGCAAAGGCCATCAGTGAAGATCAGGGCGCGGTTCTCGAGAAAATCGGGGCGGAGGTCGTGTACCCGGAACGGGACATGGCGCTGCGTCTGGCTAAGAAACTCTTGACAAGCAGTGTCATGGATTACATATCTCTGGACAATGATGTTGAAATCACGGAGATCAAGATTACAGACAGGCTGACGGGAAGGTGTGTCCGGGACTTTCCGATCCGTCAGAAATTCGGCCTGAATATCATTGCAATCGAGTATGGAGGGAAGACGGACACAGAGATCCGCCCGGACTATGCGTTTCAGGATGGAGACGTGATCGTGGTTATCGGGAAAAGCAAGAACGTTCAGCGTTTTGAGAGAGAGTACGGATGTTAAGCCGGTTGACTTACGGGTGAAAACATGATAGACTTTGCATATCAGGCTGAGAGGGGTGAAAGGATGAAATAATCATTTTTGCAGAAGTAACCGCATGAAAAAAAGAACGTGGCGAGAGCCCGTGTTTTTGTCATGCCTGTTTTTTGCAAGAATGTTATTTCATCCCGCACCGGGATATTCTTTCTGAATGTCCGCCGCATATTGTTCCGGAGACGGCTGCAGGAATGTTAATTCTTGCAGCCGTTTTTTACTGCACACGAGATTCCGCGAAAGCGCAATCTTTTTAACACGAATTTCCATAAGAGATTCATGTGCTACAGGAGGGATGAATATGTCATTACTGCAGGTTACAGATCTTTCCTTTTCGTATGAAGAGAACTATGATCCGGTTTTCCAAAATGTATCGTTCAGAGTGGATACGGACTGGAGAACGGGAGTTGTCGGGAGAAACGGCAAGGGAAAGACAACGTTTTTAAAGCTGCTGATGGGGGAGATGGAATACAGCGGGACTATCACTGCCGATGCCGGCTTTGATTATTTCCCGTATCCCGTCGCAGAAAGGCTGCTGGATACCATAGATGCGATGTACTGTGTGGAGCCGGGACTGCTGCTATGGAAGCTGAAAAAGGATATGGCAGAACTCGGTGCGGATGAAGGGATCCTCTATCGTCCGTTCAATACGCTGTCCTGCGGAGAGCAGACAAAGGTAATGCTGGCGGTTTTGTTCCAGCGGGAGGGGAACTTTCTGCTGATTGATGAGCCGACGAACCATCTGGATCAGGAGTCCAGAACCCTCGTCAGTGCCTATCTGCGCAGACAGAAAGGGTTTCTGATGGTGTCGCATGACCGGGCGTTTCTGGATGGGTGTATCGATCATGTGCTGGCGTTCAACCGCTCGGATATCGAGGTGCAGAAAGGGGACTTTTCCTCCTGGTACCAGAACCGCCAGATGCAGGATACGTTTGAACTGGCAAAGAATGAGCGGCTGAAAAAAGATATACGGAGGCTTTCCGCTGCCGCAGACCGGACGAAACGCTGGGGAGATGCAGTGGAATCAACAAAGATCGGAAGAAAATCGATGGAAAACGGGCAGCATGCAGCGAGCCGGGATTATATCGGAGAGAAGTCCAGACGCATGCAGCAGAGAAGAAAAAATCTTGCCCGCCGTCAGGAACAGGCGCTTCAGGAAACAAAGATGCTGCTGAAGAATCAGGAGGATCCCGATATACTGAGGATGGAGCCGCTGCCATATCACAAAGAGGTTTTGGTTTCAGCAGAAGACCTGTGCCTGTGTTATGGGAATCATGAAGTCTTAAGCGGCGTGAATTTTGCCGTCAGAAGAGGCGACCGCATGTCTGTGCAGGGAAAAAACGGCTGCGGAAAATCGAGTCTCCTGAAATTGATACTGGGAGAGCACATCACATACCGGGGAGAGCTTACGGTGGGAAGCGGGATTAAAATTTCCTATGTCTCTCAGGACACTTCACATCTGAGAGGAAGTCTTACGGAATATATCCGGGCTTCCGGCATGGAAGAACGTTTGTTTAAGGCCGTGCTGCGCAAGCTGGATTTTTCAAGGACTCAGTTCGAAAAAGACATGGATTCCTACAGCGAAGGCCAGAAGAAAAAAGTCCTGATCGCGAGGAGCCTCTGTGAAAGGGCACACCTATACATCTGGGACGAACCGCTGAATTTTATCGACGTGTATTCCCGGATGCAGATTGAGGAGCTGTTGCTTATGTGGAAACCGACGCTGCTTTTTGTGGAGCATGATGCGGTATTTACAGAGAAAATTGCAACATCTGTGTGTAGAATCTGAATCAAACCTGACGCGGGCGAAAATGTGTTGACAGGGGAATTTGTTTTATGTTAAAGTAAAGGGGCTATAGAAAGCATAAGTCTACTTTGTTTTCAAGCAAATATATGATCCAAAATCATAAGCCGGACGGACAGGCGGGATCGGTTGCCGAGCGCGGACAAGAAGCCGCATTATTGATTGAGTTAAAAGCTCAAATTTTATAAGTTGATTACTTTATAATCAGCGTGAATACGCATCATCTTGTGAAACGGTCAATAAGAGTACGTAACTTTATATTTGCTATTTATACCCGGAAAACAAATGCAGTCTGTTTGAATTCTATTTGGATAAAGCATAAAAAACGTAAATAGATAGATTGATGGTAAGCAGATGGATTTTTTCATCTGCTTTTTCTTATATGATGCCAGGATTTTGGGAATACGGAGAAATCCGCAGACATCAGGGGGGCAGACAAAAGGGAGAACTATATGGACAGAAATCGACAGACATCAGCGCCGATCTACGAAGCGCTGGAGGTGTTAAGGAAAAAAAGAGTGGTGCCGTTTGACGTGCCGGGACATAAGAGGGGGAGGGGAAATCCGGAGCTGGCACAGCTTCTGGGCGATCAATGTGTCAGCCTGGATGTGAACTCCATGAAGCCCCTTGACAATCTCTGCCATCCGGTTTCCGTGATACGGGAGGCAGAGGAACTGACGGCGGAGGCTTTCGGGGCGGACCATGCATTCTTAATGGTGGGAGGAACCACTTCGGCGGTACAGAGTATGATTCTGTCCGTGTGCAAGGCAGGAGATAAGATCATTTTGCCGAGGAATGTGCACAAAAGTGCGATCAATGCGCTTGTACTGTGCGGTGCCGTACCGGTATATGTCGATATGAAAGTACAGGAACGGATCGGAATCGCACTTGGTATGGAACCGGACCGGCTCACAGATGCGATTGTAAAAAATCCGGATGCCGTTGCAGTGCTGGTCAACAACCCTACCTATTACGGGATATGTTCCGATCTGCATACGATCGTGAAGACTGCACACGCGGCGGGGATGAAGGTGCTCGTCGATGAAGCGCACGGAACCCACCTGTCGTTCGGGGAACATCTTCCGGTATCGGGGATGGCTGCGGGAGCCGATATGGCGGCGATCTCCATGCACAAGTCTGGCGGCAGCCTGACACAGAGCTCCATCCTGCTTGCGAGCGACAGCATGAATGCGGAGTATGTCCGGCAGATCATCAACCTGACGCAGACGACGAGTGCATCGTATCTGCTGTTGTCAAGCCTTGATATTTCCAGGAGGAATCTGGCGCTGCGCGGGAGGGAATCCTTTGCAAAGGTTGTCCAGATGGCGGAGTATGCCCGGAATGAAATCAATGCGATCGGCGGATACTATGCCTATGGCAAAGAACTGATCAACGGCGGAAGCGTCTATGATTTTGACGTGACGAAACTGTCGGTCTACACGCAGGGGATCGGTCTTACCGGAATCGAGGTCTATGACCTGCTGAGGGATGAGTATGACATTCAGATTGAATTCGGCGATATCGGCAACATACTCGCCTATATTTCCATCGGAGACAGGATTCGCGACATCGAGCGGCTCGTGGGGGCACTGGCGGATATTAAGCGGTTATACGAACGGGATGGAAGCGATCTGATTGCAGGAGAATACATTCAGCCGGAGGTTGTGATCTCTCCCCAGAAGGCATTCTATGCCAGCAGGAAGCTGCTGCCGATCGAACAGACACAGCAGCAGGTCTGCGGTGAATTTGTGATGTGTTATCCTCCGGGCATACCGATTCTGGCTCCGGGCGAGCGCATTACCCAGGAAATTATTGATTATATCATATTTGCAAAGGAAAAAGGCTGTTCCCTGCAGGGAACGGAAGATCCGCAAGTGGAAAATCTAAATGTGATACAGGAGTGATACGGCATGGAGATGTGGTTTTCGGAAATACATACGCAGAATGTGAAATTATCGATTCGAACGGAGAAGCAGCTGTTTTCCGGGGAAAGTGAGTATCAGCGCATTGATGTCTTTGAATCACCGGAATTTGGAAGATTCCTGACGCTGAACGGAGATATTCTGTTCTCCGATGCGGATGAATTTATTTATAATGAGATGGTGACGCACGTACCCATGGCGGTGCATCCAAATGCGAAAAAAGTGTTGATCATCGGCGGAGGAGACGGCGGCGTAGCGCGTGAATTCTGTCTCTATCCGGAAATTGAAGAGATTGACGTCGTGGAGCCGGATGAGATGTTTATGGAGGTTTGCCGGAAATACTTTCCCGATATGACGCGGGGCCTGGAGGACGAACGGGTGAAGATCTTTCACGAGGACGGCCTGCGGTTCCTCCGAAAGTGTACGGAGGTGTATGACATCATCATCAATGACTCCACCGACCCGTTCGGCTATACGGAAGGACTGTTTACCAAGGAATTTTACGGGGCCGGTTTTCGCGCGCTGAAGGAGGACGGTATCATGGTATACCAGCACGGCAGTCCCTTTTATGATGAGGACGAGATGGCGTGCCGAAGCATGCACCGCAAGGTTTACAGAAGCTTTCCGATCAGCAGAGTCTATCAGGCGCATATTCCGACATGCCCGTCGGGTTACTGGCTGTTCGGGTTCGCGTCGAAGAAATATCATCCAATCAAAGATTTTAACGGAAAGAAATGGCGGGAACGGAAACTGAAGACATGGTACTATACGGCGAACCTGCACATCGGAGCGTTTATGCTGCCGCGGTACGTCGAAGATTTACTGGAAGAGGAGGAACACAGAATATGAGCAGATTATTAATTATCGGGTGCGGCGGTGTGGCGCGTGTTGCCATCTGCAAATGCTGCCAGAACAGCGATGTATTTACAGACATTATGATCGCAAGCCGTACGAAGGCAAAGTGTGATGCGCTGAAAGAAGAACTTCAGCCAAAGACTGCAACAAAGATTGAAACGGCTCAGGTAGACGCCGATAACACACAGGAGGTGATCGGGCTGATCAACTCCTGGAAACCGGATGCCGTACTGAATGTGGCGCTTCCGTACCAGGATCTTGCGATCATGGATGCGTGTGTGGCGACGGGCGTGCACTATATCGATACTGCCAACTATGAGGCGGAGGATACTGAAGATCCTGCATGGAGAGCAATCTATGAGGCGCGCTGCAGGGAACTTGGCTTTACGGCTTACTTTGATTATTCCTGGCAGTGGGCATACCAGGATAAATTCAAAGAAGCAGGAATCACGGGGCTTTTAGGCAGCGGGTTTGACCCGGGTGTCACCAGCGTGTATGCGGCATATGCACGGAAGCACTATTTCGATGAGATCCATTACATCGATATCCTGGACTGCAACGGCGGCGACCACGGCTATCCGTTTGCGACGAACTTCAATCCGGAGATCAACCTGCGGGAGGTATCCGCACCGGGGTCCTACTGGGAAGATGGAAAATGGGTGGAGATTGAGCCTATGAGCATCAAACGGGAATATGATTTTCCGGAAGTGGGAGAGAAGGACATGTACCTCCTTCACCACGAGGAAATTGAATCTCTCGCGAAGAATATTCCCGGGGTAAAGAGAATCCGCTTCTTTATGACATTTGGACAGAGCTATCTGACGCATATGAAATGTCTGGAGAACGTGGGAATGCTGAGAACAGATCCGGTCTCTTTTGACGGAAGAGAAATTGTGCCGATTCAGTTCTTAAAAGCACTGCTGCCTGATCCGGCATCGCTTGGTCCGCGGACAGTCGGCAAGACGAATATCGGCTGTATCTTCACCGGAATCAAAGATGGAAAAGAGAAGACCATCTATATCTATAATGTCTGCGATCATCAGGAATGCTACCAAGAAGTGGGATCACAGGCGGTTTCTTATACGACCGGTGTCCCGGCGATGATCGGAGCCATGCTGGTGGTAAACGGCACATGGCAGAAGCCCGGCGTCTTTAACGTGGAGGAATTTGATCCGGATCCGTATATGGATGCACTGAACCGGTTCGGGCTCCCATGGGTAGTCTGCGAAGATCCGCAGACGGTTGCATGATGGAGATCCATGAGCTTCCCACCCCATGCTATGTGGTGGATGAAAAGAAACTGGAAGAAAACCTGAAAATTTTAAGGGACATAGAACAGGAAACAGGCTGTAAAATCCTGCTGGCGCAGAAAGCTTTTTCTATGTTCTATGAGTATCCGCTTATTAAATCTTATATCAGCGGGACGACGGCGAGCGGCTTGTATGAGGCAAGGCTCGGGCACGAGGAGATGGGCGGTGAGACGCACATCTTCTCTCCGGCTTATAAGGAGGCGGATTTTGAGGAGATCATAAAAATCTGCGACCATATGATCTTCAATTCGTTTGCCCAGCTGTTGAAGTATCATGACCGCTGTCCGAAGGGAAGCGTCGGTATTCGTGTGAACCCGGAATGTTCGACTCAGGAGGAACATGCGATCTATGATCCGTGCGCACCAGGGTCCAGGCTTGGTGTTACGAAAGCGAACTTCCGGGAGGATCTGCTTCCCCTCATTGACGGGATCCATTTTCATACGCTGTGTGAGCAGAATGCCGATGCACTGGCCAGAACACTTGAGGCAGTGGAAGAAAAATTCGGAGCGTATCTGCACCAGGTCAAATGGCTGAATATGGGCGGGGGCCATCACATCACTCGCCCGGATTATGACCGCGGACTGTTAAAAGAGTGTATCTGCCGCATGAGGGAGACGTATAACGTGGAGATTTATCTGGAACCGGGGGAGGCGGTCGCATTGAATGCCGGCTACCTGGTGACGGAGGTGCTGGACATCGTGGACAACGGCATTCAGACCCTGATCCTGGATGCCTCTGCTGCCTGCCACATGCCGGATGTGCTGGAGATGCCGTACCGGCCGCCACTGCG
This sequence comes from Ruminococcus gauvreauii, assembly GCF_025151995.1. NCBI lineage: Bacteria > Bacillati > Bacillota > Clostridia > Eubacteriales > Oscillospiraceae > Ruminococcus > Ruminococcus gauvreauii. Next base: position 755,943 of record NZ_CP102290.1, on the reverse strand, counting down.
CGATGGTTATGAGGCGGGGGAACAGCCGTACACGTACCGGCTGTCTTCCAACACGTGTCTGGCAGGGGATGTCATCGGGGATTATTCTTTCAAACACCCGTTATCGGTGGGGGATAAGCTGTATTTCGAAGACATGGCGATCTACTCCATGGTGAAAAACAATACGTTCAACGGTATTCCGCTGCCGGCGATCGCGGCGATGGACCAGGAAGGCAGCTGCCGGATCGTCAGGACATTCGGGTATGAAGATTTCAAAGGAAGACTTTCATAGAAAAGGAGACAGTTTGTGGCTTTAGATAACATGAAGAATCCCCGGGCAGACGGCTTTTGGATGCCGGGTGAATTTGAGCGCCATCAGGGCTGCATGATGGTATGGCCGGTGAGACCGGGTTCCTGGCCTTATGAAGCCAGAGCCGCACAGAAGGTATTTGCCGAAGTGGCAGATATTATTTCACGCAGCGAGACCGTCTATATGCTGACGGAAAGAGCCCATATGGACCAGGCGCGCAGTATGCTGAACGGGCAGGTACAGATCATCGAGATGGAGACGGATGACGCTTGGGCCAGAGACACGGGGCCTACCTTTGTGATCAATGACGGAGGAGAATTGCGCGGTATCAACTGGAGATTCAACGCCTGGGGCGGAGAAACCGACGGACTGTACGCTCACTGGGAGAAAGATGACCGGGTGGCGGATGTCTTCTGCAGAGAATTGAATATTGACTGTTATGATGCACACCCGTTTGTACTGGAAGGAGGCTCCATTCACAGCGATGGAGAAGGGACTGTACTGGTCACGGAGGCATGTCTGCTGAGTGAAGGACGCAATCCGGATCTTTCCAGACTGGAAATCGAAGAACAGTTACGAGTATGGCTGGGGGCCGAAAAAATCATATGGCTGCCGCATGGAATCTGGCAGGATGAGACGAACGAACACGTGGACAATGTCTGTGCCTTCGTACGCCCGGCGGAGGTGGTGTTGGCGTGGACAGACGACGAGAGAGACCCGCAGTATCATTATTCTATGAGCAGTCTTGAGGTATTGGAACATGAGACGGATGCAAAAGGCCGTCCGTTTCTTGTACATCGCCTGCCTGTTCCTGAAGTTCCGGTATGTGTGACGGCTGAGGATCTGCCGGGATACATTTACGAGGACGGGGAAGAGGAACGCCGGGAGGGTGAGCGTCTGGCAGCCAGCTATGTGAATTTTTATATCGCCAATGACAGTATTGTTGTCCCGCAGTTTGGTGATGCGCATGATCAGGCGGCGGTGGAGATTCTGGAACGATTATTCCCTGAACGGAAGGTGGAGCCGGTGTATGCCAGGGATATCCTGCTGGGCGGCGGCAATATCCACTGTATCACACAGCAGATTCCGGATCCGAACCGCGGCAGATGAAAAAGAAGGGGGTAAGAAGTCTCATGACGGGAACAGTGACAGCGGCGGCGGTACAGATGCGCTGCAGCCGCGATGTTAAGGAAAATATAGAAAAGGCAGATGGGATGGTGCGTGAAGCAGCCGCACAGGGAGCGGGTATCATTTTGCTGCCAGAGCTGTTCGAACGGCAGTATTTCTGCCAGGAACGGCGGTACAGTTATTACGGGTATGCGAAACCGGTGATGGAAAATGATGCGGTAATTCATTTCCGTCAGACGGCGCGTGAGCTGGGTGTTGTGATCCCAGTCAGCTTTTATGAGAAGGAAGGCAACTGTCTGTACAATACAGTCGCGGTGATTGACGCTGACGGCAGTGTGCTGGGCGTCTACCGCAAGACTCATATTCCGGATGATCATTACTACCAGGAAAAATTCTATTTTTCACCCGGGAATACGGGATTTCAAGTGTGGAAGACCAGGTTTGGCAACATCGGTGTGGGTATCTGCTGGGATCAGTGGTTCCCGGAGACTGCCAGATGTATGGCGCTGATGGGTGCGGAGCTTTTGCTGTACCCGACGGCGATCGGCAGTGAGCCTATCCTGGAATGTGACAGTATGCCCCATTGGCGGCGGACCATGCAGGGTCATGCGGCCGCCAATATCGTGCCGGTGATCGCGGCGAACCGGATCGGACTGGAGGAAGTGACGCCCCACGAGGAAAACGGAGGGCAGAGTTCCTCTCTGCTGTTTTACGGCTCCTCCTTCATCACGGACGAAGTGGGTGAGATCACGGCGCAGGCATCCAGGGATCGGGAGGAAATCCTGGTGTCAGAGATCGATCTGAAACAGGCGGCGGACTGCCGGCTGGAATGGGGACTCTACCGGGACCGCCGGCCGCACTGTTATGATACGATCAGTCGCTGAGTGCGGCTGCCGCTTCCTCGGAGGAGGAACCTTCCACACTCACCGGCATTCCATTGACTTCCAGATAGTCATCCACAGGGATCACGAGACAGGCGCGGCCGTCAATGACGCGTGTCTCTACCAGGTCCATCCGCTCCGGATTGACCTTGATGACCACATCCGGAGTCTCAATGCTGAATTTGCGTGTCTCCGCGATATTGGATACCAGAATCGGAGTGTCCGGTTTCACCACCTCTTCGAATTCCTTCTCAAAGAACTGGATCTTCTCATCCGGAACACCGCTCTCTTCCAGAACACAGCGTACATCGCGCTTGGACAGGGTAAGGGGTTCCGGATTGTCTTTGCTGACCTCGACCATCTCATGCAGGTTTTCATGCAGATTTTTTACCACCTCATAATGGCAGTCGTCCCCCAGGGCATCCGCGATCATATTCTGAAACGTTTCTTTCTGACCAGAGGCGGAAAGAGGCGGTGTGCAGCCAAGCACATGATCGATAAAATCCTGCTGCAGCTCTTCCGGATTCTTGGAGTAATATAAAATGCTGTGGATATCGGTATTGCGGTCATTGAAGGCAGGAAAGAGGAATCCGCTGACGGGGGCTGCCACGATCCAGTCGCGGATCCGGTCTTCAATGCTGTTTTTTTCTGTATTATAGCACAGTCCTGCTTTCGAGAGATTGACCGGGCAGATGCTGCACAGCAGGTACTCATAGACACTGTCGGAGGCATCGAACATTTCCAGGTTGTCTGAGGATTTCCCGGGGATATCGTAGGCGGCGTGAATCAGGATAATGTAATAGTTCGTGCCGTATGTATAGTAATCGATGACCTTCTGATAGAATTCTTCCACCAGCATCTCATCCTCCAGGCGGCTGTTTCTGAGCTTCATGAGAAATGCCTGTGTTCCGTCCGGCATCTCCTGTTCCATGGGAAATTCCATATTCAGCAGATTTTTTCCAATGCTGCCGGATAATGTATGTTTAAAAATGTCAAAATATTTAAAAGCTTCTTCCTCCTGGATCGAACCAAAAGCTTCCTTTACTTCCAGTTTTATATTCTTCTCGCCATCTACATAGCATCCGCAGATGCGGGAGATGGTACAGTTTTCAGGTGTGAACTGTTTCCGGATTTCGAGAGTTTCTTTTTTGTTCATATCAGTAATACCTCCATGAATTGTAGTTTACGGAACTTCATTGTACTCTTATTTTGTTTTGCATGTCAAGATGTGGTACACTAGTAAAAATAAGCTGAAAGGGGAGACATTTATGATTCGGGTGATGCTGTGCGATGACGATCCGTTCATTCTGAAGCTGGCGGGACAGCAGATCGAAGAGGAAATCGCAGAGAAAAAGCTGGCTGCACGGATTGTCTGTGTGGCAGGGGAGAGCCTGGAACTTCTTCGCTATATACAGAAGAATCCGGGAGAGTATCTGGTGTTTCTGGATCTGGACTTTGGCGCAGGCAGGTTAAATGGCATGGATGTTGCACGTAAAATCCGCGAACTGAGCCAGGCATCCAAAATTGTGTTTGTCACAAATCATCAGGAGATGGCGATGCAGGTCCTGCAAAGTGGGGTGGAGCCCTTCGGATTTCTGGAAAAGACCACAGATATGAGAAATCTGAAAGAGGGGTTCGGCCGATATATCAGGATGGCATCAGCAGTCTGGGATGAGACAGGCGAAACGGAGGATAAAGATCTGCTGGACCTGACGATCGGGCTTGATGAGACGGTCACTGTCAGGAAGAGCTGCATCCTTTATGTGGAGACGGAGAAGGCCGTGTCACATGGGGTGACATATCATACGATGGATGGTTCCGCTGTGACAGTTAGAGATACCATAGAGCACGTGCTGGGAATGCTGGGAGAACATTTCCTGAAAGTCCACCGGTCTGTCATTGTGAACAGGCGGTATATGGTGGGAATGCAGCAGGGGATGGTGAAGCTGGCAAACGGGGAACTTATTCCATGTTCGGTTCGGATGCGAAGCGAGGTGAAACGATGGCTGGAGTGATGGGATGGTACTTCGCATGGCAGGTCGTTAAACTGTTTCTCGTGGACGGAATGATTCTGGCTGCCGCGCTGGTCTGGTACAGGATCTGGTCCCAAATCGACAGACCCAGACTTGAACTGGCAGCAGGATTTCTGGCATCCTGCGGGATTGTACTCTTTATCTATCCGGGATATTTTCTGAAGTCGATCAGCTGGATCAAAAGCTGGGAGGCCGTTTCATTTCTTCTCATTTTTGCGACGGTACTCTCCGTATGGGCAGTCGGCTATCTGAAGCTTTCTGTCAGTGATTACCTGCTGCTGGGCACGGTACTGTTTGTGATGCAGAAATACAGCTATCATGTGCTGTACTGCCGCAGTATGCTGCTGATCACAGGATGGATACTGCTGCTTGCGATCGTACAGCGGAGATACCGTTCTGCCAGGCAGCAGGCAATGCCATGCCTTCTCACACTGTTCTCTGCAACAATCTGTTACTGCATTTATCAGACGATATTTGAGGGAAAGGCGCTGCAGATTTATTATAACATTGCAAGAAAATACGACTTTGACAGGATACAGAAATTTTTCTGTCTGCTTTTTATCACTTTTTGCTTTTTGCTGATCTTTGCGCTGCTGATGTTTCTGCTGAAGAGAGGACTTCATTATTACTTCTCGAAGGCACAGGAAATGAGTGAAAAATACGAAGAAATCGGGGCGTATCTGCTGGCTGTTCCTGTCATGCTGTTTGTCGTACTGTTTCTGCTCGACATCGCGGGGATGTTTTATGATACCGAACTGGTGCCGTTTCGGATGGGAACCGCGGCGATTTTTATAGCTGCATTCCTGGGCATGCAGCTGTTCTACCTGAAATTGCTGCTAAAGACGGTGCAGCTGAAAGAGCATCTGGAATATCAGGAGAAAGTACAGGAACATCTGCAGCTTTATCATCGAAAAATGAACGAAAACATGCAGGAGATCAGGGCGATAAAGCACGATATGAAGAATATCTTTCTGACAATGGGGGAACTCGTGAGAAGAAACGGAGATGCTCCGCTGCAGGAATATTACTATTCACAGATTGCGCCGTTTGCGCAGGCGGAAATTCAAAAGAATGATATGTATGTTCAGCTGCAGATGCTGCAGAATGAGACGCTGGAGGCGTTTCTGCACTATAAATTGCTGCAGGGCATTTCGGCGGGAGAGGATATCCGCATTGTGACGATGCTGGATCATACGTATTTTCCGCACTGTGTCGACGTATCGGATATCGTTCGTATCACCGGGATATTTCTGGACAATGCACTGGAGGAAGTTCAGCAGATGCAGGACGGTCATGTGGAACTGGAACTGAGGGAACAGGAAGGAACCATGCAGATTTTGATAAAGAACACCGTACGCACATCGACACTTGAGAGAGGCGTCCATGCGGGAGTCACGAGTAAGGGTCTGGGGCGCGGCAACGGGCTTGTAATTGCAAAGAGGCTGATAGACAAACACAGCGATATTCTCTGGAATTCTTATTTTCAGGGGAATCTGTTTGTACAGTCCATTCAGGTGTTTCGGCCTGAACGCTGACAAAATTGCCCGAATGTGCTTCCCGAAGAATGATCTGTGCACAGTAAGAAAAAATAAAGCCATAATCGACATGGCTTTATTTTTTTGTGTTATAGTTGTTGTCAAGAGGTGATGAATCATGTTAGAAAATGTATTGACGTATCTGCTGCCGGGAATCGCGGTCTGGGCAGTATATCTTGCAGTATTTGAAGTGTATCTGAGAACGTCGCATCAGACGGTGACATTGCAGTATCGGGCAGCCACACTGTTTTTGGCAGCGGCGATGACAGCGGTCTTTTCCATGACAGTTTCTCCGGTATTTGGATTTACGCTGGGACTGGGACGGGGACAGATTAATCTGATACCGGGACAGGTACTCCGTGACATTGGAAGCAATCCACTGAACTTTTTTGGGAACATTCTGATGTTTATTCCGCTTGGGTTTCTGCTCCCGGTGTTGTCCAGGAGATTTCAAAAGGTGGGAAATGCGGTGCTGGTCTGTGCCGGTACTTCGCTGACGATTGAAATTCTGCAGCTGTTTCTGACACGGGGAACCGATATCGATGACCTGATTTTAAACACATTGGGCGGACTCATCGGATTTCTGGCTGCCATGATGCTTCTGGCCGGTGTCAGGAAACTGTACGGAGCTACAGGAATCCGGGACCGGAAGACCGGAAAGATCAGGAGCAGAGATGGAAAGCCGGTATTGATTCTTGTGATACTCATGCTGATCGGGGTTATGGGTACTGGACTGTGGCATTGCAGACAGTTTGCTGAGGGTATGCCGCAGTCACAGGAAACGAGTGACTGGTTCGGCGATATCAGCATAGAGGCAAGAAATGCATGCCTTATTGATGCCCGGAAAGGAACTATCCTGTACGGGAAAGAAGAAAATCAGCAGATTGCGCCTGCCAGTACTGCCAAAATCCTTACAGTGCTGACAGCGTCACGTTTCTGCGGTGCTGATGAGGAAGTGACGGTGGGTGAAGAGATCAACAGGATTGAAAGCGATGCCTCGCGTGCCTGGCTCGTCATTGGGCAGCGGCTGAGCGTAAAGCAGCTGATGGAAGGAATGCTGCTTCCATCTGGGAATGATGCTGCATACGTCCTGGCAGTGCATGCGGGAAGGAAGATCAAGGATCAGGAGAATCTGCCGATTGACCAGGCGCTGGACGTTTTTATGGATAAAATGAATGAGACGGCACGCCTTGCAGGCGCAAAGAATTCCAGATTCTTAAGGCCGGATGGTTACGATGCAGACGGTCAGTATACGACAGCGTATGATCTGGCATGCTGTGCACGCGTGTTTATGGACACAGAATACGGGGACGGGTATCTGTCAGATATCGTCAGGCAACCTTCGATCCGAACCTGTTTTGCAGATGGAACGGACGTGACGTGGCAGAATACAAACCAGCTTCTTAGCCCGGATAGCGCTTATTATGATAAATCAGTCGTCGGCCTTAAAACCGGGAGTTCAGATGCGGCCGGGAAATGTCTGGTTTCGGCGGCCTATCGGAATGAGCGGCTTTATATCACCGTTGTCATGGGAGATTCCGACGAGGGGCGCTATCGGGATACGCTGGACTTACTGAATCAGATCGGAGAATAAAAAATTTATTTTGATATTGTATTCTTTCTTGCAATTCAGTTCTTTATAAGATATGCTAGGACTATGTATACGCGAGAGTTGGCTGGAGGGATTACAATTGGAAGAAATCAGAAATGCAGAGGCATTTTGCCGATGGGTCTGGCACACATATTTAAGTGAATGTAATTATGGTGCGTTAAAAAACGTGATTGACAACGACATTTCTGTAATTGGGACGGGCGAACATGAAGTCAGCAGAACATGGGAAGAGTTTGCAGCGCATATGGAGAAAGAGGCACTTGAACGCAGTGAGTCCCTGATCGTGGAGGATGACTGGTATGAGACCAGGGACCTGGGGAACCGGCTTTTTCTCGCGATGGGGCAGGGCAAATGCAGGGAAGATGCAAAGGACCGTATTATCTGTGAGTTTGCATTTCGTTTTACCATGCTCGTCAGACAGGACTCCGACGGATGGAGACTGCTTCATGTGCACCAGTCAGTAGCAGACAGCTCTCAGGACAGTGATGAATTTTTTCCGCGCCGTCTGGTGGAGCAGAGCAATCAGATACTGCAGGAACGCATAGAAGAAAAGACGAACGAGCTGGAAGCAGCACACAAGCAGGCGCTTTACTACGCAAGGTTTGATCCCCTTACGAAGTTGATGAACCGCCAGTTTCTTGAGGAGAAGATTTCTTCCAGGATGATGGAACTTCCATATGGAACGATGATTATCATGGATATCGAAGCGTTCAAAGAAATCAACGGGGTTTATGGACATGCTGTGGGCGACCGCGTGCTTCAGGAGTTTTCAAAATCCCTGAGGAATGTATTCTGTAATGATCTGATGGGCAGGCTCGGGGGCAATGAATTTATTGTTTATGCAAGCTTTGGCATGGAGCACCAGGAATTGCTGGAGCAGCGCTGGCGTCAGCTGAAGGAAGAATGGGAAGAAAATCAGAAGAATATCCGGATTGACTTTCCTGTCCCGCTGTCGGCAGGTGCATCTTTTTATCCGCGATTTGGTGATGACTTTGGCAGCATTTTGAATCAGGCGCATAAAGCACACTATTATTTGAAAAAGTATGAGAAAGAAGGAATCTGTTACTATGGACAGGATGGATTTGTAAAAATCCTCTGACAGTGGCTGCCTTTTTCCTACGAACAGCCGGAATCTCTCTGTGGCAGCAGAGAGGTTCTTTTTTTTCTGCAGAAGGAAAACGGCAAAAGGCTTTCCGTGAGTAAAAGATTTTGCTATAATAGATATAAAAACAAAGGATGGTAAAGTATTATGATACAGGATATCGAACCGCATCAGTTTAGAAATGAATATCGCCCCAAACCTCCGGAAAGGGGCAGTTATATTTTATATTATCGAAAAAAGCAGGTGCTGATCAAATGGGAGGAAGGTAAGATTGCATTTCCGAAGTTTTCGGATCTGGAAGCAGATAATGATCATCTCTACGAAAATTATACGTATCTGTTTTCCGTGGATGGAGACAGCTACTATCTGCTGCACAATATCGTGTTTCCGTCGAAAGAGAATTACTCCCTGGAAAACACGGAGATCTTCAGGACCGGGGAGCCGAGGCATCTCGCTTTTGCCGGAATCACAGGATACCAGTTGTATAACTGGTACGGTATTCGAAAATACTGCGGACGCTGCGGGACTCTGATGCAGCACAGTGACAAAGAACGGATGGTCTTTTGCCCGGAATGCAACAACATGGAATATCCAAAGATCTGCCCGGCTGTCATTGTCGGTGTGACGCACGGCAACAGACTGCTGATGTCTAAATACGCGAACCGCGATTTTGCAAAATACGCGCTGATTGCCGGGTTTACAGAGATTGGAGAGACGGTAGAGGATACTGTGCGCAGGGAGGTCATGGAAGAAGTCGGACTGAGAGTGGGTAATGTGAAGTATTATAAGAGTCAGCCGTGGGCTTTTACGGATACGATTCTGATGGGATTTTTTGCCGAGCTGGAGGGAGAAGAGACCATTACACTTGACCGCGAAGAACTTGCGATGGCGGAATGGTTTGAACGGGAGGATATTCCGGTGAAAGAGACCAATCTGAGCCTGACGAATGAGATGATTATTCATTTTAAAAGGAATGGTAATTCCTGAATCAAGTTCCCGTAATTGACATGGCAGTCTGATGTTTAGTATAATGAAAAATAACATTACAGCGAAAAACATGAGACTGGGAGTGACGGAAAAAAGGCTGCTTTTTGCAGCTTTTTTCCGTCTTATCCGTCAGATATGGAGAGATTAAGATGGGCGTAGCAAAAGATTCCAAAGAGGAGATGCAGATATTTGCTTATCATCAGATTTTGGATAAGCTGGATGCTTTGATTTATATTACAGATATTGAAACAGATGAAATTTTGTATATGAGTCCCGGAATGAAGGCTGAATTCTGTGTGAAGCATCCGGAGGGGCAGATATGCTGGAAAATATTCCAAAAAGAGATGTACGGACGTTGTCCATTTTGTCCCATTCCCGAGTTGAAAAAGCGCGAGGGAAGCAATGAAGTGATTTCCTGGGAAGAGTGTAATGAAAAGACCGGCCAGATATATGAGAATTATGACTGTTTTCTGGAATGGCCGGATGGCAGAACGGTGCATATGCAGCAGTCCGTCAACATCACAGAGCGAAAGGAACTGTCGCATACTGCCAATATGGATGAGCTGACGGGACTGCTGAACAGACGCGCCGGCAAAGCGGATCTGGAAGAAAAGCTCCGCAGTGCCTCAAGGGAGAGAGTCCCTGTCACTGTCTGCCTTTCAGATCTGAATAATCTGAAGGTGATCAATGACACCTATGGGCATAGAGAAGGGGACTATGCTCTGGTCAGCGTGGCACACATTGTGAAAGAGTATTTGTATCCGGAAGATACCGTATTTCGTCTCAGCGGCGACGAATTCATTATCGCCTTTTACGGATGCAGTCTGGAAAACGCTACCAGAAAAATACAGATCATACAGAATGCGATGGAGCGAAAGGCGGCGGAAGAAAGACTGACTTATCAGCTTTCGTTCAGCTATGGGCTTGTAGAGGCACAGTCGTGCGATGAATGTTCCGTGATGGAACTGATCTCCCAGGCAGACGAAATTATGTATGAGCAGAAGCAGCAGTATCATATTGAGCAGGCGCGCAGGCGCCTGGCATGTTCACCGGAGGAAGAAAGACAGAGGATTCGTGATTTTGATTATGATAAAGAACATCTGTGCGATGCATTAATGGAAAGTACGGACGATTACATATTTGTCGGCAACATGAAGACGGGCACCTTTCGTTATTCTCCGCGCATGGTGGAAGAATTCGGTCTCCCCGGGACTGTCATCCCAAATGCCGCGGCAGTGTGGGGAGAAAGAATCCATCCCGGAGATCAGAAAGAGTTTCTGGCATCCAACCAGGAGATCGCGGACGGACGTGCAGAGTCACACTGTATACAGTACCGTGCACGAAATCGCAATGACGAGTGGATCTGGCTGCAGTGCCGCGGCTATATGATTCGTGATAATCTGGGGGAACCGAATTTATTCGCAGGCATGATTACGAATATCAGGGAGAAAAACTGGAAAAAAGAACGGGCAATGGAAGAACTGGAAAAACAGGTCTATCTTTACCGCGCCGCAGAGCGGGGAGGCGTCTTTACCGTTCGCGTGGATACCGGTTTTACACTCGTCTATGGGAACGATATTTTTTACCAGATCTTAGAAGAGACTAAAGAAAATGTAACCCGTATCGCACATAATAAAATGTCATTCTACGTACATCCGGAAGACTTCAGCGTACCGGAAAATGCGGTCAGCGCAAGTTTGAAGGCCAAAGACATGCGGACAGAATGGCAGATGAGGATTGTGACAGGCAAACGGAGTGTGAGATACGTTCTCATCACGGGGATCTTTGCGGAGCGGGACGGACAGTTACAGCTGGATGGATTCGTTCTTGATATTACCAGGAACAGGGCAAGAGAGAAACAGATTGAGGAGGTAAACCGAAAACTAAAATATTCCCTGCACCATGATCCGCTCACCGCGATTTATAATCAGGAAGGTTTTTACCAGAATGTCAGGCAGAGGTTATCGGAATCACCGGACAGAAGGTATATGATCGCAAGATGGAACGTGGAAAAATTCAAAGCGATCAATGAACTTCTGGGGAGAGAAGAAGGGGATCACATTCTGAAATTTATTGCGGAATACCTGGAAGTCCATATGGGAGCTGAGGGAATCTGTGCCAGAATGTCCGGCGACAACTTTGCCGTATTCTATGAGGAAAATACATGGGATATAGATCAGGGATTGCTGGATATCCAAAAGCTGATTGCGAGGAAACATCCTCAGTATAAATTTGCAATTTACGCGGGAGTCTACAGGATCACAGATTCATCGGTGCCAATTGATCAAATGTGTGACCGTGCCTTTCTTGCACTTCAGACGGTCAAAGGTAATTATCTGCAGCATGTCGCATATTATGATGAACTTCTGCGGGTACGGATGCTTGGGGAACAGCAGCTTCTGAATGGCATGGACAGGGCGCTTGCCGCAGGAGAGTTTGAAATATATATTCAGCCTGTGATCGAGACATGCACCGGGAAATGTGTTGGCGGTGAGGTGTTGGTGCGGTGGAATCATCCGGCTTTAGGTCTGTTATCACCGGACCGGTTTATTTCCCTGTTTGAGAAGAATGGATTTATTGTCAGAATGGATGCGTATATCTGGGACAGAGCCTGCCGCTGTTTAAAAGAATGGAGAGAGGAAGGCTGGAACATCGTACCCCTGAGTGTTAACATGTCGCGCCTAAATTTTTATCAGCCCGATATTGCATCTGTGGTTATGGAGATAGTCGACAGATATGAACTGGATCCCGAGATGCTGAAGCTTGAAATCACTGAAAGCGCCTACACTGAAAATCCAAGAGAACTGATCCAGAGCGTGGAAAGATTTAAAGCATACGGTTTTGAGATCATGATGGATGATTTTGGAAGCGGCTATTCATCCCTGAATTTTCTTCAGGAAGTACCGATTGATATCCTGAAGGTAGATAAAAGCTTTGTCCATCACTCTATGGATTCGGCGATGGCACGGCATGTATTGATCAGTGTCGTTAGCATGGTCAGAGATATGGATATGCAGGTAGTCGCAGAGGGCGTTGAGACAGAGGAGCAGTTCACCTGTTTAAAGGATATGCAGTGTGATTACATGCAGGGGTATTATTTCTCCAGGCCGATACCGGCTGATTCGTTTAAACAGAGATATCTGATAAAGGAGAACTAAAGGATCGAATGTTATTGAAAGTTACGAGGCAGTCGGCATGCAGCTGACTGTCTCGTAATTGCTTTAGCAGACTGTCCGAAAAACTAATAAATTAATACCTGACCTTTACCCTGAGGGTCACAGATAGACGTTGATTTCAAAACAGGTAATTTTTTACAATATAATCACTGGGAGACATATTATCAAAAATGTCGGTAAAGATAGTATGTATCGATATATTCTGGAGGAATTTATATGCAGCAAATAACAAATCACGAATTATCTGTGTTTGAAAAATGGCTAAAACAAGAGGAAAAAAGTCAGGCTACTCTTGAAAAGTATATGCGTGATATCCGGCATTTTCTCGCATTTTTAGGAGATCGGAAGATAAGTAAAGAAGTAACGATTGCATACAAAGAATATCTGGCCAAAGAGTATGCTCCTGCCAGCGTGAATTCCATGCTGGTGGCGCTGAATGGCTTTCTTCGGTACTTCTGTCTGCAGAAATGCTGTGTCAGACTCATGAAAATCCAGCGGCAGATCTTTTGCCGGGAAGAAAAGGAACTGACCCGGCAGGAATATACGCAACTGGTACAGGCATCCGCTGGAACGCAGATATCTTATGTGCTCCAGACCATCTGTGGGACGGGAATACGTGTCTCAGAGCTGCAATACATCACGGTTGAAGCTGTTTACAATGGAAAAGCAGTGGTAAACTGCAAAAATAAGACGCGGATAATTTTTATTCCGCTGCCGCTGCAGAGACTGCTGAAAGAATATATAAAAAAATCCGGTATCCAATGCGGACCGGTATTTCTGGGGAAAAATAAAAAGCCCCTGGACAGGAGCTGTATATGGAGAAAGATGAAAGAGTTATGCAGAGCTGCGGATGTGGCACCCGGAAAAGTATTCCCGCATAACCTGAGACATCTTTTTGCGCGAACTTTCTATAAGATTGAAAAAGATATCGTTCGGCTGGCCGATCTGCTTGGGCACAGCAGCATTAATACGACGAGAATCTATACCATGGAAACAGGTGACCAGCATATCAGCCGTATGGAACGGATACAGAAAATGCTGATCGTCACATAATATTTATTATGTGACTTCCAAAAGTGCACACCAATCCGGAAAACATCCGGATGCTTCAGATAATGAACATAAAAACAATTAAAAAGGACACAAAAACAAAGCCGGGTGAGACAATTTTCACTGACGGCTTAGTTTTCATGCCTTTCATAAAAAATCTTCTGAATCGCTTCTTTTTTCTTGAGAAAAAAGACGATCAGTGCTATGATATATTATGTATATTTAATAAATGTAATGATTTTAATGTACATTTTGGAAGAAATATCACATAATAAATATTATGTGGTGACTGTTAGTGAAACGACGGTATAAAACATGGGAAACAGGACATATCGGGCACAGACCTGGGAAGATTGGTATCAGGATGCCAGAGGTTATTCAAAAACCTTTGGAAATTTGCTGGTTCCGCATAATTATGTGACTGCAGAGGGCTATCGTCTGGGGAGGTGGATTGAGCGGCAGAGAGCAATGTATAATGGGGTGCTGCCATCTTCTCTGAATCCGGTACGCTGTCATCAATTAGAAAATATAGGTATGATTTGGAAACTGGAAAACCGTTATGCATGGGAGGAGTGGATCTCTGAGGCGAAAGAATATCATCAGGAACATCAGGATCTGAATGTGCCTGCGGATTATATCACAAAAGGAGGATGCCGGCTGGGATTCTGGATAAAGGAACAGCGCAAAAAGTATAAGGCATGTCAATTGACAAAGAAACAGATCCAGGAGTTAGAACAATACAAAATGGTATGGAGTTTCTATGAAAGAAAAGACTGGACTTATTGGTTCCGGCTTGCAGAGGGGTATTATCAGAAACACGGTGACTTGTTGGTTCCCGCCGGCTATACCACATCAGGCGGGGAGAAACTGGGCAGCTGGATTGCGGTTCAGCGCGAGCGGTACTGCGGTAAAAACGGCAGAAAGTGTCTGACTCAGGAGCAAACGGAAGCGCTGGATGGAATTTCCATGGTATGGATGCCTGAGGTCGTGCGGGAAGAAAGGTGGAATACAATGATCCGGTGGATAGAAGATTACAAAAACCAGCATGACTGTCTGCCGCTGAAACCAACACTCAAGGCTCCGGACGGACGCAGCATGGGAAATTGGATTTGTACTCAGAGAATGGCGCTCAGGAAAGGTAAGGTATCAAACGACAGAAGAAAACGTCTGAAGAACCTCGGCATTCTTCCGTTTGGAGGTACCGAACAGGAATGAATGAGAATCATATCCTCCTGGGCAGAGCCAGCTGTTCCGCCTGCGTGTATCCGTTCTGGAGCAAATAGCTGCGGATTGTCTGAAAGAGGTACAGGTATCCATCACAGAGACTATTGACAAAGCCCTCCCTGTTATCATTCTGAAGAGACGATAACGCCATGAGCCCCAGCTTGTTCAGCCTCTGCATGTTCGAACTGGCACCGGAGTAAAAAGAATAGAAATACCCCCAGTTTAAAATCTCATTGACTTGTTCCAGGATCACTCTCAGCGGATATAAAGGTACACGGGGAAGAATACAGTCCATCCATGCCTTCAGATGACTCTGGGGAGAGTGCAGGAGGTGATCCTGCAGTTCCTGCAGGGCCGCAGAATCTAAATGGTCATAGGTTAAAGCAGCCGCCGGGCGTATGAGGAAGGTGTTCAACTGTAATGCGCACAGATAGACAAAGGTGCCCTCCTGATATTCCGGATTGTGTGTCGTGCTCTGGATACGCCAGTTCTTATGAGAAAGTGCAATGCTTCCTCTGCCATTGCAGGTTTTTATGAAACCCAGCTCCTGAAGAACCCGAAGTGCCCTTCGAATCGTGGACAGGGATACGCCGTATTCTTTCATCAGACAAGCTTCCGATGGCAGCAGCCGTCCTGGAGGATATACGCCGGTACCGATCTTATCTATTAAATCACGGCCGACTTTTTTATAAAGCAGGTCCCAGCCCCACTTTGTTTCCCAGGTAAAAGCAGGGCTGTCTTCGTCTTCTGCATACGGATGCAGAGCTGACAACAGATGAAATGATTTTTCCATCGCTTGATAGTTCTGGCGGTAGTGCTCAGCAAATCTGCGCTGTATGGCAGCGCTGTTTAGCTGTAAGCTGTCCAGAATCCAGTCAACATGGTGAGTCTCGATAAATGGTGTATAGCCGGTCACAAAGCGCTGGTATTCTGCCAGAAAGGGCACCTCGGCGTAGATTTCAAGCGATTTGTACATACTGCTGAAGAGGAAGTTTCCAGAGGACAGAAGTACATCGTGCAAAATGTCTGAACAGATCTGCCAACTGCCTGTCAGTACCGGTCTTCTTATCCATTTGACTGCCCTTTCATAGTTTGCCAGTTCATAGACTTTGACGAATCTGGAGCAGAAAGCAAGGATATCGGGCATAAGTAATTCCATCGTTCGGCAGATGTCTAAAACGGCAGAACGTTTTCGGGTAATCGAGCGGATAGAGGCACATTCTTTTTTTAAAAACGGCGCCTGGTGGATCACTACCGCCCGTTGCCGCTCGCGCGTCTGGATCAGCCCATCTTCCTGCAGCAGCCTCAGTACAGTTCTGATCGTTTTAGTGCTGACATGATACATGTTTGCGAGCTGCTGAATGGATGGAAGACGGCTGCCGCATTCTAGCTGACAGTTAAGTATCTGTTCTCTTAAATGGTTATAGGTGAGTTCGTACAGGTGTTTTTTTGAGTGCAAAGGGGACCTCCATCGGTGTGAAAATATCAGTGCCTAAATTAATATTCCCCGACAGGGTCCGTTTATCCTCTGTTAGGTGGAAAGACGATACCTTTCGGAGAACATATATTAAAAATTCTTATTATGAGTCTGGATTCTAATGAGACAGGAGGATGTATGATGGAAAAACAGGATAAACTACCGGAGCTTTTGGAATATGTCGCGGAGAGGGTAGGGTGTACTTACCTGTCAGATCTGCACCAGCCGCAGGAATTACCGTGTATTCAGCAGGTCATCCGAAAAATGGAACCGCAGCTTTATGATATACGGGAGTGGAAGAACGCGGTTCAATATATTACGGGGGAGTCCATGGAATTTGAAACGCCGGAGCAGGCGGCAGGGTATCTTCAGGATTATCTTCCGCCCGGATTCACGGACTGAGCATCATACGAGACAAGCATACGTTTTCATTAAAAATGATAGGGTCTGGCTTTCATCTGTGTTATAATATTCAAAAACCTGTACAAACAGAGAATTGAATAATATATAAAACCTGGAGGATAAGCCTGTGTCGGATTCCTGGGCATCACTTTTAATGATTTACGTGCTGGATTCACTGACCTCTTTTACCGTTCTGACGGTGTACATATTTGCGGTACTGGATGAGAAAATCAAATGGAAAATCATGGGGAAATTTATGCTCACAGCAGCCGTGCCGTCAGCAGTTTTCTACGATATGCTGCTGCTGTTAAGCGACCTGAATCCGCTGGCGATATACGCAGTCAGTTCTGTGCTGACGCTGGCATTGTCTACGCTTTCAGTATCATATCTGTGGAAACGGGATGTGTGGAGAGCATTCTGCGTGGTGGGCGTTGCAGCTGTCATGCAGGTGTCTACCGGGGCAGTCATCGGTTCTGTACTCCAGAATATAACATTAAAAGAATTATCAGACTTTCTGCTCTTTGTACAGCAGATTTTTCTGCTGTATCCGATGACAGCTTTCGGTATTTCCATACTGCTCAAAAAAATTCATTTTGGACGGCCAATCTGCCATCTGCTGGAACACAGCCGGAATATCCGTATGACGGCGCTGGAGATACTGGGGATGGAAATACTGGCTGAGATATTCTTTACGATGCGGCTGGGCATGCAGGCGGAATCTCTGATCACTTACAATGCGGCTGTCATTGTGCTGACGTTTCTGCTGATGGGCATACTTATGTATCTGTCAGATAAAGAGGCGAGTGAAAGAAAGATCCGGCTGCAGGAATCGATGATACTGCAGCAGCGGATGTATGTGGAAAGTCTGGAGGATTTGCAGAGGGATATGCGGGCGTTTCGGCATGATTATAAAAATATGCTGTCCTGCATGTATCTTTCAGTCAGTGAGGGGGAAGTGGAAAAGATCAGGCATACGCTGAAGTCTTTTGAGTTTGAATTTGATCAGAAACTTGGTGAACGGATTCGGATGACCACGCAGATTGGAAATATACGGATCACAGAGGTGAAAAGCCTGGTGCTCTCAAAACTGATGGAGATGAATGAGAAGAAAATTGACTGCAGGATGGAAGTCATGTATCCGGTAACGGAAACAGGAATCGATATCTGGGATTTTAACAGGTGTCTCGGGATACTGCTGGATAATGCGATTGAGGCGTCAGCTGATATTCCGGATTCGGGAATTGAACTCATACTCAGCAGCCGAGATGGATTTCTTACGGTACGGGTGGCAAATTCATGGAGGGGTGATGCCGATATTGGTCGGATATGGAAAGAAGGATATTCCTCAAAAGGTGATCACCGGGGCATAGGGCTTGCCAGCTATCAGAGAATACTTGAAAAATATCCGCAGGCGATGCCGGCAACCAGCTGGACAGAGGAGCTGTTTGTGCAGGAATTAACAATAGAGGTATGAGGAATGATAGACATTTATCTGTGTGACGATGAAGATATGATCAGAAGGCAGATCAGAGATGCCATAGAAAAAAAGATAATGATTGAGTCTTATGATATGAGGGTGGTGTCCAGCACTGGGAAGCCGGGAGAATGTCTGGATATACTGCGACAGTCTGCGAAGAGGCGGAACATTTATTTTCTTGATGTAGAGCTGAAAGACCCGGAGTATGACGGCTTTCAGCTGGGAAAAGAGATCCGGCGGCTGGATCCGAATGGAACGCTGATATTTATTACCAGTTATCGGGAGCTGGCGTTCTGTACGTTTCAATATCATCTGGAGGTATTTGATTATATTATCAAGGATCCCGACAGCCAGAAGGACTCCATAGACCGGTGTCTTGAGTCCATACATCTGCGGCTGAGGGATGAAACAAAGAAGGATATCGCCGGCGTATATACCGTGAAGATCGGAGATACGCTGCGGCATGTCCCGGTTCAGGATATCCTGTTTTTTGAGACGGCGGCCAAACCGCACCATGTAATTCTGCATGCGCAGAATGGAAGGATGGAATTTTCAGGGAATCTCAACGAGATCGAGAAACAGGTGGGAGAGACTTTTATCAGAACGCACCGATCTTATCTGGCGGCGCTGGGGAAAATTACAGAAGTCAATCTGAAAGACGGCAGGGTAAAGGTAGGAAATCTGGAGTGCATGGTATCCAGAAAGATGAAATCCGTTCTGCTGGAGAGAATGGTTGGAAAGTGACACGGGGAGTGCAATGCACTTCCCGCTTTCCATTCAGGAAGAAAAACTGCCGTTTGGGAAATCAAAGCCACATCCCTGTCAGGTTCTGTTAGAATAATCGTGGAAGGGAGCTGATAGAATGAATACAGAATCGATTCGCCTGGATCATATCACAAAAAAGTTTGACAGAGATCCGGTTTTAAAAGATCTGAACGCAGTGTTAAAAACAGGAGAGATCCTGGGGTTTTTGGGTCCCAGCGGAGCGGGTAAGACGACAACCATCAAGATTTTGACGGGACAGCTGAAACCGACATCGGGGGATGCCTATGTGCTGGGAATTCATGTGAAAAATATTGATGAGACCATTTATGAGCAGATCGGGATTGTCACAGACCATTCGGGGATCTATGAGCGAATGACGGTGTATGAGAATCTTAAATATTTTGCCAAAATATTGAAGGTGGATTTGAAAAGAGTCGATGAACTGCTTGACCGGGTGGGACTCGCGGAACACAGGAAAAAGCCGGCCGGGAAATTATCCAAAGGCCAGACGCAGCGGCTGGTGCTTGCAAGAGCAGTTCTTCACAGGCCCAGGGTACTTTTTCTGGATGAACCGACAAGCGGTCTGGATCCGTCAACAGCACTTGATATCCACAGCCTTTTAAGGCAGATGAGGGATGACGGGATGTCTGTTTTTCTTACCACACACAATATGGAGGAGGCCGCAAAGCTCTGCGACCACGTGGCGCTGCTGAATGACGGGCAGATCGTAGAGTATGGAACCCCGAAAGAGTTATGTCTGCGCTACAACAGTAAGAAAAAGTACCGGGTGCTGCTCGAAAAGGGAGAAGAGCTCCTGCTGGACCAGAATGATGAGAATATAAACCGCATTGCAACATGGATGAAAAATAATCAGGTGGAGGCCCTTCATTCTTGTGAGCCGACGCTGGAAACCGTATTTTTGACCGTAACAGGGAGGGCGCTGCAGTGAAAACAATACATGGAAATAAACTGGCAGTGATCATGGAGATGAAAGCGAAGGCACTGTTTTCAAAAAACTTTATCATCATGCCGATATTCGCAATTGGTTTTACATTCATTATGAAACTGATTTACGGATCAATAGCGGGCAGCGGCGGTATGAATGATCAGCTGAAAGGCATGGCTCTGTCCTATGGCGCGTTGATGAATATCACAATGACGGGCATCTACTGTGTCAGTGCCGCTCTGGCTGAGGAAAAAGAAAAGCATACCCTGCGTGCGCTGATGACCTCATCGGTAAACGGCCTGGAATTCTTTCTGGGAAGCCTGATTCCGGTTATCGCAATGGTGACCGTGGTAAATGCCGTACTGGTTCCCGTTGTTGGATTCCGCATGAATGGTGTACAGTGGGCTGTTTACATCTCCGTCTCACTTCTGGCGGCTGTTGCCAGCGGAGTGATCGGCATGATCTTCGGAATCTTTGCAAAGAATCAGATCACTGCAGGAACACTGACGACGCCGGCACTGCTGGTCCTGATGATGATCCCCATGTTTTCCGGCCTGAATGCGGCGCTTGGGAAAATATCTGATTTCCTGTTTACGGGGGTCATGGTGCAGATCGTGGAAAATATGGCGGGCGGCAGTGAAAAACTTGTGAACGCCTCCAGTATCATTGTGATCGTAACGGAGATTATTGCTGCCGTTGTATGTTTTCTTGTGATATACCGCAGGAACGGATATGATTCGGAATAGTGACGGCGGTTATTAAGTAACAGTTCATTACTTTGAGGGCAGGCCGCTTCTGGCTTCCCATAGGCGTTACAATGAATATATACAATTATATGGATGAAATAAGAATTAGGATATAATAACTGATATTGCTCTAGATCGAGATATTAAAGTATTTAATATGTATATGTGAACCACAAAAATTCGAATTAAAAGCAATTGAATTGTTGTGGAAACGAAGAGAATAAAATTGAATATTTAGTAAGTTAAGGAACGTCTAAATAGTCGTTCCTTTTCTATTTTCGGCCGTTCAGAAATGGACGGCTTTTCTTTACGACTATTGTTACTGCTTTGCCGACAACGGCAGTCCACGCTTAGGAATTGCTGAGGTATGATCTCGTTTATGAGGCTGTGGGTGAAGAGAAAGAAGGGTATGCTTTCACACGAGAGGCATTTCTGCTGGACAAATATTCACTTTCTTATGTTGAAGGAAGATACAAATACAATGGGAGTAAAGATTCTGTTCCAGAACCATCAGAATTGTTACCGCCTGTGTTAGGTCTAAGTGATAATATAAAAGAAATTTTAGAGTAGGAAATATAATTTGTTTTTACCAACCATCACATTCGGTGGTTGGATTTTTTTGTCCTTATGCAATGTGCAGGTTATAGAATGTATTGTTGAATTATGATTTTGCATATGGTACAATTCACATAGGGAAACCAGAGCCGGGCGGCTTACCCTCTTTTATCGGAGGGGCTACCCCTCCAGACGAAAGAAAGGAGGGTGTTGCCAATGATTACATATGCGGATTTTTTCCAGCTTTGTATCTTCATTGTCGCTCTTGTCGGTCTTTGCTATAAGATCTTCAAGGGAAAGAAATAGCCGCCACTACTGCGAATAGTGACGACTAATAGGTAAAACATTAAACTAACTATTTGAGGGTAGGCCGCTTCTGGTTTCCCCTTTTCTATTCTCAATATAACATGTCTGAGGTTTTAATTCAAGGATTTTTCTTAAAGTGTTTCTGCATAAATAAGGGTAATTCATCATAATCAATTTCTTTGGGGAGAGGGTCAGTTTCTTTTTGTGGATCTGGTGTCTGGTTGCGATCCTCACGCATGAATCTTGGGAGGTCGTCATCATCTTCGGTTGGCGGTTTTACATATTCCATGATGTCGCCGGGCTGGCATTGTAAAAACTCACATATAGTATACAGTAATAAAAAAGAAAGGAGACGACCCCATGACAAAACAACTAAAAGTAATCTACACACACTGGATTAACATCAGTGCAGATCCGCCAAAGGTAAAAAGCAGCTGGAGGAAGATAGACCGGGTGATTTCAGTTACGGTGCCGGCGGCGCAGCAGAGAGTGATTATACGACTGCTGGAAGAACATTGCAGCCTGTTGGTGCGCAAAAGTTTTTTGGCTGGATTTCATGTGGCTATGGGATTATGGAAAGAGAGCGTGTAGTTCATACTATTTAGAAGGTGAAAACGACGGGTAAAACCAATGTAATGATTCTAATAAACACAAGGAGGAAAACAGTAATGACAAAAAGTGATGTTATGAAGGCAGCAGGCATTGTTTGAACATAAAAAGCTGAATCTGCTACTTGGGAAAGTAAGCACGGCAAATAATAAGCAGGAGAGCATGCTTGCAGAAAAGGAAGACAGAGCGCCGGTGCTAATACCTCATATATCAGCCCATATTTTAAGGCACACAGGATGCACCAGAATGGCGGAGTGCGGACTGGATCCAAAGATTCTACAATACATTATGGGACATGCCGATATAGGCATTACAATGAATATATACAATCATGTGGATGAGGCCAGGGTAAAAAATGAGATGCAAAAGGCAGAGAGTATTGTTAAATATGAATGAAATCAGGAGGACCATTGTCATTGCGGCAGTGGTTCTTTTTTCACAGATTTTTCACAAATAATTAGCACTCACCTCTTGACAGTGCTAACAACAAGTGATATATTACATGTAGAACAAATAAAACAAACCAAACACAAGTTATGAAATGGAGGAATAGATTATGTTGATGCCCAGTATTTTTGGAGAAAGTTTATTTGATGAGATGTTCCGATTCCCGTATGGAATGCGCTATGTATCCAAACCGTCCGCTTCCGCGGAGAAGTCTGCAGGAGTTCCGGCATTTATGAAAACAGATGTGAAAGAAGCGGAGAACGGATATGAGGTGGCGATTGATCTGCCGGGTTACACCAAAGAGGATGTGAAGGCGGAATTAAAAGACGGTTACCTTACCATAACAGCAACCAGGAACTCCGAGCAGGAACAAACAGATGAGAAGACAAAGTATATCCGCAGGGAACGTTACACAGGTCAGTGTTCCAGAACGTTTTACGTAGGAGAGGAGGTAACGCAGGAAGATATCAAAGCATCTTTCAAAGATGGGATTCTGTATCTCGGCATTCCGAAGAAAGATAAAAAGGCTGTGGAAGAGCCGAAATATATCCCGATCGAGGGTTAATCATAGATACAGCCGGTCAGATTATTCTGGCCGGCTTTTTTTTTCGGCTGAATATGATATACTGGAGAAGATTCACGATGATTGGAAACAGAAAGGGGTAGACGTATGAGATATGAAATTAAAGGTGAAACACTTCCGGTTGTTATCTGCCAGCTTGAGGAAGGGGAGACGATGATCACTGAGGGCGGCGGGATGGCCTGGATGTCACCGAATATGGCTATGGAAACATCAACAAACGGAGGACTTGGAAAGGCTTTTGGAAGAATGTTCTCGGGAGACACCTTTTTTCAGAACCGTTATACGGCGAAGGGAGGACCGGGGATGATCTCGTTCGCATCCTGCTTTCCGGGATCGATCAAGGCATTTGATATCACACCCGGTCACGAGATGATCGTTCAGAAATCGGCGTTTTTGGCCTCGGAACATACGGTGGAGCTTTCTGTGCATTTTCAGAAAAAACTTAGTTCCGGCTTTTTTGGAGGGGAGGGGTTTATCCTGCAGAAGCTCAGCGGGACCGGGACTGTATTTACGGAATTCGACGGACATGTGGTGGAGTATGAATTAAAAGATGGGCAGGAGATTGTGATCGATACCGGGCACCTCGCAGCGATGTCGGCGAGCTGCAGGATGGAGATCCGGACGGTGCCGGGAGTGAAGAATATGTTGTTTGGAGGAGAGGGTCTGTTCAATACAGTAGTGACGGGACCGGGTCATGTATGGCTTCAGACGATGCCGATCAGCAATGTCGCAGGCGTACTGCGTCCATATATGCCGACCGGCAATTAAACGGTTCAGCCGTCGGATGCTGCAGAAGAAAATAGGAACGGGTGCCTGCATTGTAAATGGCGAAAGAATTGGGTATAATAAACGGGAACGTATAATTTTTTGGAAAAACACAGAAAGAGTGAAGGTGAGTGAAACAGTACAAAGGGATTATCTATATCATAATTTCAGCATTTTGTTTTGCACTGATGAATGTATTTGTGCGTCTGGCGGGAGAACTTCCTTCTGTACAGAAGAGTTTCTTCAGGAACTTCGTCGCGTTTCTGTTTGCGGCTGCTATTATGATGCGGCGGCAGATCTCTGTCAGATGCGGAGCGGGAAATTTCAGGTATCTGCTACTTCGGTCAGTATTCGGTACGCTTGGTATCCTGTGCAATTTCTACGCAGTGGATCATCTGGTACTTGCAGATGCATCCATGCTGAATAAAATGTCGCCGTTTTTTGCGATTATATTCAGTTATCTCATCCTGAAAGAAAAAGTAACTCCGGTGCAGGCACTCGCAGTGGCGGGGGCATTTATCGGCAGTCTGTTTATCATCAGGCCAACCCTGCTCAATATGGATCTGATTCCCTCACTGATCGGACTGCTGGGAGGAATCGGGGCAGGGGCAGCCTATACAATGGTTCGTCTTCTGGGGGAGCGCGGTGAGGAGGGACCGAGAATCGTGTGTATATTTTCCGGGTTTTCCTGTCTTGTCACACTGCCGTTCCTGATCTTTGACTATCATCCAATGACATGGCAGCAGTTCGGCATCCTGCTTCTTGCAGGACTCAGTGCCGCGGGCGGGCAGTTCTCCATAACGGCAGCCTACTGTTACGCTCCGGCAAAGGAGATTTCAATCTATGATTATTCACAGATTATATTTTCGGCCATTCTGGGGTTCGCAATCTTCGGACAGCTTCCGGACATGCTCAGCTGGCTGGGGTATGTGACGATATGCAGTATGGCGGTCATGATGTTTTTTTATAACAGGCGTGGTTATCGAAGATCGGCTGAAACGCATGCGCCGTGAGTCGTGTGGAATAGTGAAAATGGGAGGAAATTCTTATGAAAGTTACAGCGCTTACAGAAAACCGTTCATCCGGCGATCTCTGCGGAGAACATGGACTGTCCGTTTATATTGAATATCAGGGAAAAAAATACCTGCTGGATACAGGCAGCACCGGACTGTTTCTGGAGAATGCGAGAAAACTGGGGATTGAGATCGCCGAAGTTGATACTGCTTTTTTGTCACATGTCCATTATGATCATTCCGGCGGATTCGGAGTGTTTTTTGAGGTGAATAAAAAAGCCAGTGTTTATCTTCAGACAGATGCAGGACGCGGCCGATATTATAAGATTACGGACTCCGGTGAAAAATATATTGGGATTCCGGAAGGACTCCTGGAAGCGCACAGAGAACGCTTTGTCTTTGTGGACGGCAATCTGAACTGTGGAAAAGGGATTCATCTGCTTGCGCATCATACGCCGGGAATCAGTGTGAGAGCCGAAAAGGCACATATGTATCATAAGGTGGCCGGCACGATTAAAGTGGATAATCTGAAGCATGAACAAAGCCTTGTGTTTGAGACGAAAAACGGCCTGGTTGTATTGAACAGCTGCTGCCATGCAGGAGTGGATGTCGTGATAGAGGAAGCGCAGCGTGCATTTCCGGGAGAGCGGATTGCGGCGGTGATCGGAGGCTTTCATCTGATGGGGAGTGATGGAGCCGATACGATGGCGGGGACCAGAGAAGACATCGCTTCGCTGGCAGAACGGCTGAGGCAGCTGGGAGATTTTATGATTTATACGGGACACTGTACAGGGATGCCGGCGTTTGATATACTGAAGCAGGAGCTGGGGAACAGAATCGTTTATTTTTCAACGGGGACACAGGTGATATTTTAAGAAACGGAGGATATCATGGGAGGCAGTACATTTGCAAAGATATACGAAGTTGTAAAACAGATTCCTTACGGACATGTGGCAACGTACGGACAGGTAGCGATGCTTGCGGGCAACAGGAGGTGGGCACGAGTCGTCGGTTATGCGCTTCATGCAAATCCTGATCCCGATCATATTCCCTGTTACCGTGTCGTAGACAGAGAGGGGAGAGTATCTTCGTCTTTTGTATTCGGAGGAGTCAACCGGCAGATTGAACTGCTGGAAGCCGAGGGAGTTGAATTTGCAGACGGCAAGGTTCAGATGGACAAATACTGTTGGAAAAAAACAGTATTTTAATCATTTGACTTTAACGTTTCAGTCTGTTATGATAAAGGATAGAAACTTTGTAGGTGCTCTTTGCCTGTCAGTCAGGCAAAGAGTATTTTTGATTGACCGGAGGCTGCGTCAAAACGCAGTCTTTAAAAAAAGAAAGTATGAGGAAGTAAATTTTTGAACAACACATTAAAATTTGAGGAGATGGATTTATCTCCTGCTATTGTTAAAGCGGTAAAAAACATGGGATTTCAGGAGGCTTCTCCTATTCAGGAAAAAGCGATTCCGGAGATTATGAAAAACAGTGATATAGTAGGTCAGGCGCAGACAGGTACTGGTAAGACAGCTGCCTACGGTATTCCAATGCTGGAAAAAATCGATATACGTGTCAGAAAAACGCAGGGGATTATTCTGTGCCCGACAAGAGAGCTGGCGATCCAGGTGACAGGTGAACTGAGAAACCTGGCAAAATACATGAGCGGGATAAAGATCGTTCCGATATTCGGCGGAGAGGAGATTATCAAACAGATTCGCGCGTTAAAAGGCGGCGCTCAGATCGTTGTGGGTACCCCGGGACGTGTGATGGATCATATGCGCAGGAGGACTCTTAAGTTGGATGCCATTCGTATGGCAGTACTGGACGAGGCGGATGAAATGTTAAATATGGGCTTCCGCGAGGATATCGAGACAATCCTTGGCGGAGCGCCGGAGGAACGGCAGACGGTGTTGTTTTCTGCGACCATGCCGAAGCCGATTCTGGATATTACAAAAAGGTACCAGCACGATGCAAAGATCATAAAAGTAGTGAGAAAAGAGCTGACGGTTGCAAACATCGAACAGCTTTACTACGAGGTGAAGCCAAAGAGAAGAGAAGAAGCACTGACAAGCCTTCTGGATTTCTATACGCCAAAGCTGTCGATCGTATTCTGCAATACCAAACGTCAGGTGGATACACTGACGGATTCTCTCAGAAAACAGGGATATGAAGCGCAGGGACTGCACGGCGATATGAAGCAGGCACAGCGGAACCGGGTAATGAAAGGCTTCAGAACCGGCAAGGCGGATATACTTGTGGCTACTGATGTTGCTGCACGCGGAATTGATGTTGAAAAAGTGGAGGCCGTATTCAACTATGATCTTCCGCAGGACGACGAATACTATGTTCACCGCATTGGACGAACCGGGAGAGCCGGCCGTGTGGGACGATCTTTTTCCTTTGTATCAGGAAGGGATATGTATAAATTAAAAGAAATCCAACGCTATTGTAAAACAAAGATCCGGGCGGGAAAGCTTCCGGTCGGTCATCAGGAAACAGCGTGAGCTTAAAATAACGGGAGAAGGCATGTGCCTTCTCCCGTTATTTTTTGGCTATACGCTGAATCAATTTGATGATTTCGATAATCGGAATTATGGAAAAAGCCAGAAGCATGGCGATTCCGTATTCCATCAGTGAGATATGTTCGAATCCAAAGGCATCGGACAGGAACGGAATATAGATCACAGCTGTCGTACAGAGAAATGACAGGATCATAGCACCCCAGATAAATATATTCTGTCGTTTTAAACGGAAGATGGATTCCCGGCGGGAACGCATATTAAAAGAGTGAAAAATCTCCGCCATGGACAGGCTCAAAAAAGCCATGGTTATGCCGTCTGCACTTGTCGTTATCTCAAAACGGCCCGATTCTACATAGTGCCCGATGAAATATGCCGTCAGGGTGATGATCGTGATGATGATTCCCTGAGCGATGACATCAAAACCCATACCTCCTGCAAAGATTCCCTCTTTGGCATTTCTAGGGGGACGATTCATGATATTGTGCTCTTCTTTTTCCATGCCCAGAGCCAATGCAGGGAAACAGTCAGTGATCAGGTTTACCCACAGCAGGTGTACCGGCTTAAGGACAGTGAAGCCAAGAAGAGTCGCGACAAATATCGAAATAACCTCGGAGAGGTTGGCGGACAGTAAAAACTGAATGGATTTACGGATATTATCGTAGATCCGCCGCCCTTCCGCGACTGCATTGACAATTGTTGCAAAGTTGTCATCTGCGAGTACCATATCGGCAACGTTTTTCGTCACATCTGTGCCGGTAATCCCCATACCGACGCCGATGTCTGCATTCTTAATGGAAGGCGCATCGTTGACGCCGTCTCCTGTCATTGCCGTGATGAAGCCCAGCTCCCTCCAGGTATTTACGATACGGACCTTGTGTTCCGGCTGTACACGTGCATATACGGAGTAGTCTTTGATTTTCTCTCTGAAATCTTCATCTGTTATATCATTCAGCTCGGCTCCGGTGACGGCTTCGCGGGAATCTTTTATGATGCCGAGCTGTTTTGCAATGGCGACAGCGGTGTCCCTGTGGTCGCCGGTGATCATAATCGGACGGATACCTGCGCTGCGGCACTCGGCGATCGCGTCTTTCACCTCCGGCCGGATCGGATCAATCATGCCGGTAAGGCCGATATAACAGAGCTTCTGTTCCAGATTTGGGCTGTCGTAAGAGGCAGGAGGCGTGTTCCAGATTCTCATCGCAGCGCAAAGAACGCGGAGCGCCCTGTCGGCCATATCTTTATTTTGCTGCAGGATATGCTCGCGCTCAGAATCTGTGAGTGGTATCATATCCCCGTTTTTCCATAAATGAGTACAGCGTTTGAGAACCTCATCCGGTGCCCCCTTTGTAAACTGGATGACGGAACCGCCGGCATCCTTGTGGACAGTGCTCATCATTTTGCGAAGGGAATCAAAGGGAGCCTCTCCGATACGGGGCATCTGGGCGTTCAGGTCATTTTTGCTGAGGTCCAGGCTGTATGCATAATTGACGAGTGCACACTCTGTGGGTTCTCCGATGGCTTCCTTCTGATCATCCAGCTGTGCATCACTGCAGAGTGCCATGGCTTTGGCGAGAAGGGCTTCATCATCCCCCTGGTGTTCTACGACGGTCATTTTATTCTGGGTGAGAGTACCGGTTTTGTCTGAACAGATAATCTGTGTGCATCCCAGTGTTTCTACAGCTGTCAGACGCCGGATGACAGCATTTTGCCGGGACATCTTTGTGACACCGATGGAGAGTACAATGGTGACAACGGTCGCAAGTCCTTCCGGAATCGCAGCCACGGCAAGGCTGACAGCTACCATGAAGGTATCGATCATCGTGTTAAATTTGATATCCGGATAACTCCTGATGATATCCAGGACAAAGATAAAAGCACAGATGCCGATCACGACGAAACTTAAGATCCTGCTGAGCTGGTTCAGTTTGAGCTGAAGCGGAGTTTCTCCATCCTGTGCCTTATCGAGGGCATCTGCAATCTTACCCATCTCTGTATTCATGCCGGTACCGGTCACGACAGCACGTCCGCGTCCGTAGACAATGGTACTGCCCATATAAACCATATTTTTCCGGTCGCCGAGGGTGATGTCTTTTTGGTCATCGCATGTCAGCACATCAGCAGTTTTATTGACAGGGACAGACTCACCGGTAAGCGGAGCTTCTTCTGCTTTCATACTGGCACATTCCAGTAAGCGGGCATCAGCAGGCACGGCATCACCGGCTTCCAGGATTATGACGTCACCCGGTACCAGTTCTTCACTGCGGACTGTATGCTGCTGTCCGTCACGGAGCACTTTGGATGTGGCGGCAGCGATTTCCTGCAGTGCTGCTATCGCCTGTTCCGCTTTGTTCTCCTGAACAACACCGAGAACAGCGTTAATCAGAACGACCGCAACGATAATGATGACATCTGCAAAAGATTCTCCGGAGTAGGCTGCTGTAATAGCCGAAACAACGGCGGCTGCGATCAGAATGATGATCATTGGATCGGCCAGTTGTTTTAGAAAGCGCTGCAGCAGAGTTTTCTGCTTCCCTTCTTTCAACCGGTTCTTTCCAAATTGTTCCAGACGACGGCCCGCTTCCTGTGAGCTGATGCCGTTAAAGTCTGAGTTCTGTTCCTTCAGAACTGTGTCGTACGTTTCCAGATATGCCTTCATGATATTCCCTCCTGATCCTGTAAAGTAAAATGAAAGTCGATTGCTCCGTCCTTCGGACTCCCGCAATCGCCGCCGCTATTCGCAATCCGCGCTGCTGCGCTGCCCGCTCATACCGGCTTGCCCGCCAAATGCCCATGAATTCGCTCATGCGAGCATGGCTCATCCATGGCCGCCCGGCGGGACTTTCACAGTAAAAAACTCATATACAGCATGTGGACTGTATATGAGTCTCATTCAGATACAAAGAAAAAAATTCAGATTAATCCTTGTATTCAGATAAACCAGGCAGATGTTCTGCCATGTCTGTTGATTTATCTCGCATCATGATACACGGAATTACTCCCTCAATATTACATAGTCTGAGCCTATCATAAATGGAAAAAGTTGTCAAGACGATGAAAGGATCCTGATGATCTGAAGTATTTTTTCCTTTCTTTCCTGACTGCAGTTCAGCAGTTCCTTCAGAATCTGCTGATCCAGTGCCGAAGACGGATCGGAATATTCGCCGGCCAGAATATAATCGACGGTGGTGTCAAGCGCATTACAGATTCTTACAAGAGTTGTCAGGGAGATCTTGACCCTGCAGTTTTCTATATTGCTGATATGGCTTGTGTTGACATCTGCTGCATCTGCAACATTTTCCTGGGTAAGTCCTTTGGAAAGTCGGATTTCTTTTATCTTTCTGCCGATTGTCTCGAAGTTGATTTCCTGCATAATTGATGTCTCCTCAGCATGTTCGGTATTGGTATAATATGGAATTTATACTGATTGTAATATTTTCTCAGCTGCGTTATAATGATCTGTAACTATATAAATATTAGCTACAGGAAACATAAAAATGGAGACATGATTTACTGCAGATACGGGTGTGAGAAACCGGAATGAAGAAAAATGAAGATTTCAGATGGGAAAGAAAAAGAAAATACTGGATGTTGTTTGTCTGGACCTCAGCCGTGCTGCTGCTGGCAGGGTCAGTCTGCACACTGATTTTCTGGCAGTGATGAGCAAAAGTGCTTGCGAAAGATAGAAATATATGCTATGATAGCTAGCAGATAAATATAGATCTTCAGGGCGGGGTGCAATTCCCCACCGGCGGTAAAGCCCGCGAGCCGTAAGGCATGATTCGGTGAGATTCCGAAGCCGACAGTACAGTCTGGATGGAAGAAGAGGATGTTTTGTTTTTCGTGCTCTGGAATGTTTATAACATTTCAGATTTTTTTATGAGAAATAATATGGAAAAGTAATGCCCTGTATGAATCATTGTGTTCAATACAGGGCATTTTCTTATTTATAGGTAAAGGAAGTGAAAAAATGCAGCATACGGATTATATGAAAAGAGCAATTGAGCTGGCGGTAAAGGCCAGAGGCTGGACCAGTCCGAATCCAATGGTCGGGGCAGTTATTGTGAAAGACGGCCAGATTATAGGAGAGGGTTACCACGAGCGGTATGGACAGCTTCATGCAGAGCGAAATGCCCTGGCAGCATGTACGCAGTCCCCGGAAGGTGCAGTCGTCTATGTAACACTGGAACCGTGCTGTCATTATGGCAAGACTCCGCCGTGCACCGAGGCACTGATAGAGGCGAAGGTGTCCAGAGTGGTGATCGGGTCGAGAGATCCGAACCCAAAAGTTTCAGGGAAAGGAGCTGCTGTTCTGCGTGAGGCGGGAATCGAAGTGACAGAGGACTTTCTGAGGAGCGAGTGTGATGAGATAAACCCCGTGTTTTTCCATTATATTACGACCGGACAGCCATATGTGGCGCTGAAATATGCGATGACCGCGGATGGGAAGATTGCAGCTCACACGGGAAAGTCACAGTGGATCACAGGGGAGGAAGCAAGGAACCATGTGCACAGGCTGCGCCACTGTTACAGCGGCATTATGGCAGGGATCGGTACAGTACTGGCGGATGATCCAATGCTAAACTGCCGCCTGGAAAACGGAAGATCACCTGTACGGATCGTGTGTGACAGTAAACTTCGTATACCGGAGAACAGCAGATTATGTCAGACAGCCCGGGAAATCCCCCTGATTGTGGCATGTGTGCATGCAGATCCGGAGAAAAAGAAACGGCTGCAGGCACTGGGAGCCGAAGTCGTGGAGGTTCCGGGGAGGGATGACCGGGTGGATATCAACAGACTGATGGAGATTCTCGGCCAAAAAGGGATCGACAGCGTGCTGGTCGAAGGCGGAGCATCACTGAACTACAGTGTGATGGACGCCGGGGCCGTGAAGAAGTGTTACGTATATATCGGGGCAAAAATATTCGGAGGAGAAACTGCGAAGAGTCCTGTGGGCGGACAGGGGTGTGATTCGCCCCAAAGCGCGGTGCAGCTCACAAGCCCGGAAGTCCATACATTTGGAGAAGACATTCTGTTGGAATATGAAGTGAAGAAAGGGGTGATGCCATGTTCACCGGAATCATAGAGGAGCGGGGAAATGTGAAAAAAGTCATATCTGGTGCCGAATGGGGGCAGATAGTGATCGGGGCATCGACAGTGCTGGAGGGCAGCAGGATCGGGGACAGTATAGCGGTCAACGGAGTGTGCCTGACAGTAACAAGCATGAATGACAGCTCCTTTACGGCGGATGTCATGGCTGAGACGATGCGCCGGACCAATCTGGGGAGACTGAAACTGGGTGACGGAGTAAACCTGGAACGCGCCATGAGCGCGGACGGCCGTTTTGGAGGGCACATTGTGAGCGGCCATATCGACGGTACGGGAGTCGTCGCGGATATGAAGCGGGAAGGAAACGCGGTGTGGGTAACCGTGGAGGCGCCAAAAGAGATACTGCGCCTGATCATTGAGAAGGGATCGATCACGATTGACGGCATCAGTCTGACGGTTGCGGCGGTCGATGGGAGATCGTTTCAGGTTTCCGTCATTCCCCACACGGGAGAAGAGACGACGCTGCTCTCCAAAAAGGCCGGGGATATGGTGAATCTGGAGAATGATGTTGTCGGAAAATATATTGAAAAATTGATGAATGAGCCGAAAAAGGAAACAAGCGGCAGCAGTCTGACGCTGGAATTTCTGAAAGAAAATGGGTTTTAGAAGGAGGAATTCGATATGAAGTATCAGTACAATACAATTGAAGAGGCGCTGGATGCGCTTCGCGCCGGTAAAATGATCCTGGCAACCGATGATCCAAACCGTGAAAATGAAGGGGACTTAATCTGCGCAGGAGAATTTGCGACCCAGGAAAATGTGAATTTTATGGCCACCCATGCAAAGGGGCTGATCTGTATGCCTATGAGTGCGGAACATGCAGGTAAGCTGGGACTGCCGCAGATGGTGGAAGAAAATTCGGATAATCACTGTACTGCATTTACCGTATCAATCGATCATGTGGATACCACGACGGGCATCTCGGCTGCAGAGCGTTCCGTAACGGCGATGAAATGTACGGAAGATGATGCGAAACCGCAGGATTTCAGGAGGCCAGGCCATATGTTTCCGCTTGTCGCGAGAAAGGGCGGAGTTTTAGTCAGAAACGGGCATACGGAAGCTACGGTAGACCTGATGAGGCTTGCAGGTCTGAAAGAGTGCGGACTGTGCTGTGAGATCATGGCGGATGACGGAACAATGATGAGAACACCGCAGCTGTGGGAGATGGCGGAGAAATTTGGACTTGTATTTATCACGATTAAAGATCTGCAGGATTACTGCAGACTGCACGAGAAACATGTGGAGCTGCAGGCGTGCGCGAAGCTCCCCACAAAATACGGAGATTTCCAGATATATGGATATGTGAACGACATTACGGGTGAACACCACGTGGCACTTGTAAAGGGAGAGATCGGAGACGGAGAGGACGTTTTATGCAGGGTACATTCCGAGTGCCTGACTGGTGATGTGTTTGGATCTGCACGGTGCGACTGCGGACAGCAGCTGGATGCTGCCATGAAGCGGATTCAGGCAGAGGGCCGGGGAATTCTTCTGTACATGCGTCAGGAAGGCCGGGGGATCGGGCTGATCAACAAACTGAAGGCGTACGAGCTCCAGGAACAGGGCAGGGATACCGTGCAGGCAAATATTGAACTCGGTTTTGCCGCAGATCTGAGAGAGTACTGGGTAGGAGCACAGATCCTGCGTGATATGGGAGTGAAATCCCTCAGGCTGCTGACCAATAATCCGAGCAAAGTTTACGGTCTGAATGGGTTTGGTCTTACGATCAGCGAAAGGGTGCCGATTGAGATTGAGCCGCAGAAATATGATGAATTTTATCTGAAAACGAAGCAGGACAAGATGGGACACGTATTCACAAAAATCAAATTTTAATAATAGATGGAGGAAAAGAAGATGGGAATTCATGTGATTGAAGGAAAAGTAGTAGGTCAGGAGATGAAAGTGGGAATCGTGGCAGCGCGGTTCAATGAATTTATTGTGAGCAAACTGCTCTCAGGTGCAGTGGACGGACTGGTGCGTCACGGCGTCGAAGAAGATGCGATTACTGCGGTCTGGGTTCCGGGGGCTTTCGAGATTCCGCTTATGGCTGAAAAAATGGCGCAGTCCGGGAAATATGATGCAGTTATCTGTGTAGGCGCAGTCATCCGTGGTTCAACAAGCCACTATGATTATGTGTGCAGCGAAGTTTCAAAGGGTATCGCATCTGTCAGTCTGAAGACGGGAGTGCCGGTATTGTTCGGTGTTGTGACAACAGAGAATATCGAGCAGGCAATCGAACGTGCAGGGACAAAAGCAGGCAATAAAGGATACGACTGTGCGTTGTCTGCGATTGAAATGGTCAACCTGATGAGGCAGCTCTGATATGCAGGATTACATCATTCTGGATTATGACGGAACGCTGCATGACACCATGCATATCTATAAGAGAGCGTTTCTGGAAACATATGCATGGCTTGTGCAGGAGGGTCGGGCAGAGGAGCAGGAATTTGCGGATGCGCAGATTTCCTGCTGGCTTGGCTATAACAGCAGAGTCATGTGGGATCGCTTTATGCCGGAACTGGAAGAATCCTTTAAGCTCCGGGCAAGTGCAAGGACAGGAGAGAGCATGGTAAGGCAGATTGCCGCCGGCAGAGCCGTGCTGTATCCGGGAGCCCGTGAAACGATGCGCACTCTTAAGGAACAGGGTTTTCGCCTTGTTTTCCTGAGCAACTGCAAGGAAGCATATATGGAAGCACATCGCGCCTGCTTTGGGCTGGACGCTTATTTCGACGCGTTTTACTGCTGCGAGACGTATTGTTTTATTCCCAAGGGTGAGATCATTCCGGAGATTATGAGGGAACATCCCGGAAGGTATCTGGCAGCGGGAGACCGTGGTTCGGATTATGAGGCGGCCAGACAGAATCAGATCCCGTTTATCGGCTGTACGTATGGATTTGGGACAGCCGAAGAATTGATTTGTGCTGACCGGCTGGCTAATGACGTATCCGAACTCCCAATCTGTGCAGAAAATCTATTGCATTCATAAAAATAACCAAAATTATCGTGAAAATTATGGTAATTTTGCGGAGAAAAATATGTTGAGAATATGGTGATTCTGTGCTAATATGAATTCATACAAGATGCGTACACGAGCACGCAATAAGTCAATGTTGTTTCATTTTGAAAAGGAGAGGAAATTATGACGTCAAAAGAGAGAGTACAGGCAGCGTTTGCCCACAAACAGCCAGACAAAGTTCCGGTGGACTTTGGTGGAATGTGCTGTTCCATGATCAATGCGATCGTGGTGAAAGACCTGAGAAACTACTACGGATTGGAAAACCGTCCGCCGAAGATCAATGATATGTCAACCATGACAGCATTCGTAGAGCCCGATCTGGCTGACTGCATGGGCTGTGATGTTCAGCAGCTTTACAATTACGGTGATACATACGGTCACATCAATACAGACTGGAAAGAATGGACATACCGCGGTGAGACTGTCCTGATTCCGAGCAATGCTGTCGTTAAGGACGACGGAAACGGCGGCTACTACGTATATCCGGAAGGAGACGACAGCTGTGCACCGAGCGGACATATGCCGGCAAACGGATTTTATTTCGATAACCTGACCCGTACACCCGAATTTGACGAGGACGAAGCAAATGCAGATGACAACGTAGAAGATTACACACGCGTGTCCGATGCACAGATCGCATACCACAAAAAAGTTCTGGATGAGGTGAAAGTATATAACCGCGCAATCCAGGTTGGACCGGGTTACTTCGGACTCGGCGATGCCAACAACATCCCGGGACCGAATCTGAAGAACCCGAAAGGTATCCGTGACATTTCCGAATGGTACATGGCTCCGCTTCTGTATCCGGAATATGTGGAAGAAGTATTCGAAAAAGGAACAGACATTGCGATCGAAAGCTTCAAGAAATACTGGGATGCGTTCGGCTCTGACATTGATGTGTTCTTCATCTGCGGTACAGACTTCGGAACAC
Source organism: Ruminococcus gauvreauii (assembly GCF_025151995.1). Classification (NCBI taxonomy): domain Bacteria; kingdom Bacillati; phylum Bacillota; class Clostridia; order Eubacteriales; family Oscillospiraceae; genus Ruminococcus; species Ruminococcus gauvreauii. The sequence goes on along the minus strand of NZ_CP102290.1, from coordinate 719,260 downwards.
AGAGAGGTCCTTTCATTGATCCTGAGGTATTCAAAGAGTTCTATATGCCTTACTACAAAAAGATGAATGACTGGATCCATGAGAATACCACATGGAAGACACTGAAACACTGCTGCGGCGGAATTTTCCCGATTCTGCCATACCTGATCGAAGGAGGATTCGACGGAATCAACCCGGTACAGTGCTCTGCAGAGGGTATGGACCCGCAGAAGCTGAAAGACACTTACGGTAAAGACATCGTATTCTGGGGCGGCGGCGTCGATACTCAGAAAGTACTGCCGTTCGGAACTCCGGAAGAAGTGCGTGAGCAGGTTCTGGAGAGATTGGATATCTTCTCAAAAGACGGCGGATATGTCTGCAATACGATTCACAATATCCAGGCAAACACACCGATCCCGAACATCGTGGCTATGGTGGATGCGATCAAGGAATTTAACGGCGACAAATAGAATAGACAGATTAGTAACCGGTGCGGCAAATGCTGCACCGGTTTTTTTATACACTTTATCAATCTTCAGGAAGTCCGAAACAATTTTCGGAATTTCCCGGGCGTCATACCGACCCGCCCGCTAAACGATGTGATAAAGCTGCTCTCTGTTGTATAGCCTGTCTGAAAAGCAATCTGACTGACAGAATCAGAGGTTGTACGCAGCAGATATTTTGCATTATCTATTCTGGACAGAATGATATATTCGTGTGGTGAAGAACCGGTGGCACGCTTGAACAGTCTGGCAAAATGAAATGTGCTCAGTCCGACATTGGATGCAATATCATCCAGTGACAGTTGTTCTGAGAGATGGGTATGAATGTAATCAAGCGCGCCCTCAATGATCTGAGCTTTTTCTCCTGAAAGGGATTCATTCTGCGGCGCAATGATAATATCACTGAGCAGGGAATAGATGATCTGTGAAAATGAGATCTCAGAAACCATTTTGCTGTTGCGGCTGTCGCTTAACAGCAGCCGCATATAATGTGGCAGTGTGCTCCGCTCATCGACTGGAAAGACATTCCCCTGGTTTTGAACGATGTGGTCGTAGAGGGCCTGGGTGTTAGAACCGTCAAAGTGTACGTAAGAGAATTCACAGTATACAGGTGTGTCATATGCATGCCAGCGGTGACAGTTGATCAGCGCTGCATTTCCCTGGGTGACAAGCGTGTCGGTTTCGTGCGTCTGAATGTGCAGTGCGCCGTCCATGACGTACAGGAGAAGAAAATTCCCAAAGGTTTCACGGTTTACTTTATAATTCTGATCGGAGTAAAAATGTCCGCAGATTTCCACGTGAAAAAGCAGTGACTTTGCGAGCGATGTCGGTGTATGAAAAAAGTACTCGGACTGTTCCAGCAGTCCCGTTTCAAGACCTTGCATAGAGACCCCCTATAATGTAAGCAAGAAATCAAAGGTTTTTAGCAAATAATTGTAGTTTGAGAGCATGTCTTTCGATGATAACATAAGAAATGGTCATATATATTATAAAAAAGAAAAAACTCTGTGTCAAGGAAACCAAAGGATTGTGTAAGCAAGAAATAAAAGTTTTTGAGCAAGTGTGCGTATTTAATTTTTGGAATCCGGATGTATAATAGAGCTTGTAAACAGACAGAAAACAAAATAAGCAAATAACATAAGGAGTGAAAGCTACGATGAAAAAGACAGTACTTGGCATCATCGGCGGGGGCAATGTGGGACGTATTCACGCAAAAGATATTGTGACTTCCGTGCCGGAAGCAAAACTGCGATACGTCGCGGATGCCTATCCGGATGCTTACAACGAGTGGGCGAAAGCCAACGGCTGCCCGGAGGCGGTTACAGATTACAAGACAATTTTAAATGATCCCGAGGTTGATGCGGTTTTGATCTGCGCTCCGGCATCACTGCACGGACAGCTGATCCAAGAATGTGCAAGAGCTGGAAAGCATGTGTTCTGTGAAAAGCCGATTGATTACAGCATTGAGGCGATCAAAGAAGCCATCAGGACTGCAAAAGCATGTAAAATCAAGCTACAGCTTGGATACAACCGCAGATTTGACCATAATCATGCCACCGCTCGCCGGATGGTCGCAGAAGGTAAGATCGGGGAAGTGCGTCAGATAAAAATTACATCCCGCGATCCGCTGCCTCCGCCGCCAGAATATTTTGCAGCAGTCGGCGGATCTGCTGGCGGTATGTTCCTGGATACTTCCATCCATGATTTTGATATGGCGCGATTTATGGCGTGCGGTGCAGAAGTGACGGAGGTATATGCCACAGGTTCAGCAATGATTAACAAAGATCAGGAGACGACAGGCGGCGTCGATACGACCTCCGTGATCCTGAAATTTGATTCCGGAGCTATGGCAATCATTGATAACTGCTGGCAGTGTGCATACGGTTATGACCAGAGAATCGAGGTGTTTGGTTCAACGGGTGCAGTCAATGTTGCAAATGATACTGCAAGCACGGTGGTACTGGCGAATGAAGAGGGCCAGACAGCCGAGAAACCTCTGTTCTTCTATGTAAACCGGTATATTGCTTCCTATACGGATGAGATCCATGAATTTATCGATGCCATTGTCAATGACAAGCCGGTTCCGGTGAATGCAAAGGACGGTTATTATTCCGTATTGATTGCGAAAGCCTGCGATATTTCTCTGAAAGAAAAGCGTGTCGTAACAATGGCTGAGATGCTGGCATTATAAATTGGGAGGAAATACATTATGAGTATTAAAGTTGGTATTGCTCCGGATTCGTGGGGCGTATGGTTTCCGGAACATGAGAAACAGACTCCGTGGAGCCGCTGCATGGATGAGATGAGGGAAGCCGGTTATGACGGCGTTGAACTGGGACCGTGGGGATATTTTCCGAACAGAAATCCTGCGTTGGAGCAGGAGCTTAACAAACGCAGCCTGACGCTGGTTGCTGGAACAGTCGGCGGGGATTTTCTGAATGATACATCCGTAGACGAAATGTGCGGAACAATTGATGATATTGCAAATCTGCTTGGTGACTTTCCGGAAGCTAAATATATTGTGCTTCTTCCGGCGATGTATACGGATCTGGAGACCGGCGAACTGGTCATGGATCCGAATCTGACCGATGAACAGTGGGGCAAATATGTGAAGAATGTTCAGCGTGCCGCTGATCATGTAGAAAGACACGGGCTGATTGGAACATTCCATCCTCATGTAGACTGCCATGTACAGACAGAAGAGCAGATTGAGCGTTTGCTGACAGATACGGATGTCATGCTTTGCTTTGACACAGGCCATCACGTATACGGAGGCGGAGAACCGATCGCATTTTACCGAAAACATGCAGAGCGCATCCCCTATATCCATATCAAGGACTGTGACCTGGCAGTGAAGGCTGAGATGGACCAAAAGAAATGGTCCTTTGCCAAAGCGGTGACTGAAGATATCATGGTGGAACCCGGAAGAGGAAGCATTGATTTTGAAAAGCTGCACGATGCACTTGTCGAGAAGAATTATGATGGCTGGGTTGTTGTCGAGCAGGATTTATTCCCGGTCAAATCTTTTGAGGTCCCGCTTCCGATTGCAAAACGCGGACGTGAGAATCTGCGAAAGGCCGGATTTTAATAAGATAAGAAAACGGGAGAAAACGTCTGTTCATATACTGAACAGGCGTTTTTCATTTTAAAAATCAAACGCGGCCTTGAAAAACAGCATGGAGTATATTTGCGGCTGCAGACAGAACGGTGTTTATATACATCGTAATTTTTTGTATAGATTATTCGTATCTATAGTATAGACATCGACAGATTGGTGCTTTGGCCAGTCTGTAATATGAAAATTTACTGACAATTCCTAAAAAGCCGATCGTTTTTATGGAATATCACACCTCCGAAAAGCGGATCCGTAGTCTATACAGTGCAGGCGGTATCAGTTTGTGGCGGCTGCGCCTGCCTTCTCTCAATCAAAAATCAAAATAGCTGATCTCCAATAAGTCGATGTCTATTCCAGCATGGAAATGTCTTTCACCACATCTCTGCTGAAGCGTGAAATCACCGTATGAATAGACGACTTCAGCGTTTCTGTTTTCATCTGATATCCTATATTCAAAATTAATATCTGAAAAATTGCATCTGCATCCATATTGCCTGCGTATGTTCTGCCTGATATGCGTCAGGGCGGGATATAAAATAGCGCATCGTGTACCTTTGTACATCGTTTCGGTTTTGCAATGAGAGTTATAAAATAACATAGGGTGATGTGTATGCGTAAATCGCAGGATATTTATGATTTTAAGGCGTTGGGACAGGCGATTAAAAGAGAGCGGGAGGCCAGAGGCTGGACACGTGAGCAGCTAAGTGAAAAGATTGATCTGGCTCCCAGGTATATTATGTCCATTGAGAATGAAGGGCAGCATCCGAGTCTGCAGAAGTTCTATGAATTTGTGACGCTGTTTCAGCTCTCTGTGGATGAGTTCTTTTTTCCGGACGCCAATGTGAAAAGAGGGACAAGGAGGCTGCAGCTGGATGCTCTGCTGGACGAGATGAGTGAGTCTGAGCTGATTGTCATGAGTGCCGCGGCCAGAGGCGTGATGGAAGCTTCCTGTACTGTGGATGAGAAAAAAGTAAGATCCGAAATGGCAGAAACAGTCATTGAACTGCTGCAGGAAGCAGGAATTGTAAGGGAGGAAATATGCTGCAGGATCAGATCTGAGAATAACATGTCTGTATTAAAACACTGGCTTCGAAATGCTGCCAGGGCGGTCAGTGTGGAAGAATTTGTTGAAACTTCTGGAATTCTAAAACAGCATGGGATATAATGTTTGGAGAGTATGCGAGAATTTTGAAATTTTACGACATAGAAGGGAGTTGGCAGATAATGGCAACGATAAAGGATGTGGCAAAGCTGGCAGGTGTATCGATCGCTACAGTATCCAACGTACTCAACGGCAAGGTATCCGCAGAAAGTGAAAAATACAGACTGGTGCAGGAGGCAGTGAGGGAACTGAATTACCGGCCGAACTACAATGCGCAGAATCTGAAGAAAGGGAAAACAAAACTGATCGGCGTTTTGCTTCCGGAGCTGGAGTCTCCGTATCAGGATATTTATTTTGGAATGTGCAAGATTTTTGAGGGCAAACAGTATTATCCGATACTGAAGCTGACAGGAAATGATTATCTGCTGGAGCAGGATATGCTGCAGTCATACCTGGATATGGGAGTTTCAGGAATTATTGCAGTTCCGGCAAGGCCGCAGGCGAGCAGTGTATATAAAGAGATTGAAAAAAGAAAAATACCGCTCGTTGTGGTTGAGCGGAGACTGGAAGGAATAGACTGCAACTATGTCGTCTTTGACAATGCAACGCTGATTCGCCATCAGGTGCAGGAGTTTCAGGGAAAATGGAAACCGGAGGAGATACTTCTGCTGCACAGAAAGGGATATTACACTTCAGACGAGGACTTCCGGCGCGGTTTTTTGCAGTCAGGGCAGGGCATGGAGGAAAATATTATTGCAGTCAGCAGTGAATGTGACGAATCCTTTAAAAAAGTTTATGAACAGTTTGTTGCGAGAAAAGATGGAATCCGGTGTGTTCTGACGTCGACGCTGGGGCTTGCCAGGGTCACTTATGAGGTGGCCGAGATGCTGAAGCAGGAGGTTCAGATCTATGCGCTGGCGGACGACGGCTGGAATATGCACAATGTATATAAAAACATTCATACGATCAAACGTGACATGATCATGGCCGGCATGAAGGCGGGACAGATGATTGCGGAACAGGAGGAACACCAGGGGGATATCCAGACGTTTTACCTGAAGCGCAAGCCACCTGAGAAAAAGACCGAGGTTTATGTATCAGACTCTAAAAAGGAACTGAAGGTTCTGGCACTGGACAGCGAAGCGACTGACGTTCTGGAAAAATTATCGGTTGCTGTCGACGCGGGGAGTAATCTGCACGTGACATATGACAAAAAATCATATGCAGAATTGAAGGAAGCGCTCGACCGGGAGATGGCAAGTCCGGTGTGCAACTATGATATTGTGATGATCGATAAGCCGTGGCTTCCGCATTACACCAGCCAGGAGTTTCTGTATGAGCTGAGGAGGGATCTTGGACAGGATATGCTTAAGCAGTATCCGGAGGTGATCCGCAAGAGCTTTTCGCCCTATGATAAACGACGCTGTGTGCTGCCGGTGATATCAAGCATACAGGCAATTTACTATCGAAAAGACTGGTTCGAGGATCTGGACACGAAAGCTGCATTTCAGGGACAGTACGGGGTGCCGCTGGCGCTTCCCAGAAGCTGGAAAGAATACAACATGATCTGTGAGTTTTTTACCAGAGAGTTCAACCCGGATTCACCGTTTGAATATGGAACGACGATTAACAGCGCGGATAAGCTTAGCCTGGTATCGGAATTCTACCCGAGGCAATGGGCTTTTAACGGGACTGTGGTAGACCGGTGGGGGGATGTTGTGCTGAGCCAGGATGGAAATGTCCGCGCGCTTAATAACCTCAGGGAGACTTACCGTTTTTGCAAGCGGGAGACACAATATGAGACGATGGATGATGAAATGTTCTCAGCGATACTCCACGGAGAAGTGGCTATGGTCATGGGATATGCTTCGCATTACAATCCGCAGAAATATAAAGAACAGACATGTGCCCATCTTCTCGGCGTAACACGGGTCCCCAAGGGGAAGTCTATGCTGGGCGGTTACTGTATGGGGATCAACAACAAATCTCACAATATCAGGGAGGCGTGTGAATATCTGCGCTGGATGATCAGCGATGAGATGAGTATCGCCAATATGCGCATGAATGGATGTATTCCGACATATGCAGTCTACAATCATACGGGGCTGCGGCTGAAATATCCATGGATGGATCTGGTCAGTCAATCGTTTGCAAACGGCGGTTCCAGAGACAAGGTGATAGCGGCAGACGGCAAACAGATACTGCCGGAAGCAGTGGATAATGTGTTGGGAGAGATGCTGATAGAGGCTTTGAATTCGAACCGTGAAACAGAAGAATTGCTGTCTGAGGCAGAAGAAAAAGTATTAAAAATGATTGAAAACAGTTTTGAAACGTTTTAATAAAACAATTCGCTGTTTATGACGGGTAAAAATATTGTGACAGCTTAAGGGGCTTGTTATGATTGTTGCAGAAACAATGATAACAGGCTCTTTATGTTTCAAAAATATATAAGGAGGCAGATAATGAGTAAAGTTCGTTGGGGTCTGGTGGGGCCAGGATGGGTAGCAGAAAGATTTGCAGAGGGTCTGACGTATACGGATGCTGCAGTTCTGGAAGCGGTCGCATCGAAGACTTCACTGGAAGAGGCACGGGAGTTTGCAAAAAGGCACGGTATCAAAAAGGCTTACGGAAGCTATGAAGAGTTTCTGGCAGATAAGGAAATTGATATTGTGTATGTTTCAATCCTGAATCCGGCACATAAGCAGATGGTACTGGACTGCTTCAAGGCAGGAAAACCGGTTGTATGTGAAAAACCTTTTGCACTGAATGCAAAGGAGACAGAAGAAATGATTCAGGCGGCCCGGGAAGCAGATCTGTTCCTTATGGAAGCCATGTGGAGCAGATTCCTTCCGGTAGTGAAGACAATCAGACAGTGGCTGAGAGAAGGCCGCGTCGGAAAAGTAAAATACGTGAGAGCAGATAACGGATTCCTGTTTGAGGATCACACGACACGGCAGTTTGACCGCAAAGCCGGCGGCGGAGCAATGATGGAGCTGGGTGTATATGCCATTTCCTTTGCTTCTATGGTATTGGGATATGAGCCTGCCCAGATCAAGAGTCTGGCAGCAATCGGAGATACAGAGGTGGATGAACAGTCGGTAATCACGATGCGCTATCCGGGAAATGAGATCGCAATCTTAAGCTGTACGATGCTGGCAGAGACGCCGCAGGAAGCATGGATCGTGGGAGACGAAGGTGTGATCCGCCTGAAAAAAGCTTTCATGAATGCTGACACAGTGAGACTGGAGGCAGAATCCAAGCTGACTGATGATCCGACGATCGTGGAAGAAATCAACATTCCGATTGACGGACCCGGATACCGGTACGAGGCGGAAGAAGCAATGCGCTGCCTGCAGCAGGGCAAGAAGGAAAGTGATATCCTCCCGCTTGCCGAGACACTCGGTGTTATGAAAATCATGGATACTGTGAGGGAACAGTGGGGACTGAAATACCCGCAGGAAATATGAAAAAGGAGAAATCTTACCATGAAAAAACAAAAATACTTTGATATCACTGAGATTTATGCAGATATTGAAGCGAAAGACAAATTTGATATGGGTGACATCCTCACAAAATATGAGGACTATGGATTCAGCCACAGATGGATTCAGCCGCCGGTAGCATGCTACTTTGTCAATACGCTGGATGCTCACGGAAATGTAAACGTTGCACCGATCAGTATGGGAACTGCTATGTGGGGCGAACCATCCGATTGCGCGTGGTACTACTGCTTTGATGTACATAACAGACGCCAGACAAGAAGAAATCTGGACATCAACCAGGAGTGTGTCATCAGCTACTACCCATTCGAACTGATGCAGGAAAGCTGGATCACGGGTATGCCGATTCCTCACGGTATCAGTGAACTGGATGTTGCAAAACTGACACCATTTGAATCTAAGAAAGTAGCACCGCCATGTATCATGGAATGTGTGTCTAACCTGGAAGTTAAGATTCTTGACAGATATCCTCTGAGCAACAACACACTGTATATCGGTAAAGTTGTGGGATGCCACGTTCAGAAAGACCTTCTGGAACGCGACATGAAGATCGAAGACGAGCCGGGACTGGCCGGAGCTGACCTTGTGTATGAGTGCTCCATCACAGGTGATACTCCTCGTCTGAACTACGGTCGTCTGAAAATGAAAAAGAGACATCGTACAGATGACAATCTGGGTGATAAGAAACGCTGGATCGGTAACTTCTCCACATGGATGGAAAGTGAAGAAGAAAGAGGCCGTATCTCAAAGAAAGAACATGAAAAACTTCTGGAGCTTAACAAACTGTGGCTGATGAATCCGGATCCTGTGAAAAATAAAGCAGTGAAAGATGAACTGACAGATATGCTCAGAGACGTATGCTGGAGAAAAGTTGACTAACTGCCCGGGACTTTTAGAGAAAGGATACATGAAATCATGGGAAGAAAGAAACCAACGGTTACCGATATCAGAGCATTAAAAATACTGGTGGTTTCTTGACATAAACCTAATACTCTTCTCTCCGGAGAGTCCTCCTGCGGGGATTCTTCGGACAGTAAAAAAATGGTTATCTCCCCGCGGTATTTGGGGGATGAGAAAGGAAGATTTGGATGGAGGGAAAAGAAAACACGACGCCTGCACTTGAACTGCGGCACATATCAAAATCATTTCCTGGTGTCAAGGCTTTGAGTGATGTGAGTTTTGCTGTGGAAAAGGGAAAAGTTCATGTTTTGGTAGGGGAAAACGGAGCAGGTAAATCGACACTGATCAAAATCATCAATGGGATTTACAGCGCCGATGAAGGTGAAATATTCATGTTCGGTGAAAAGATCACGCATGCTTCACCGAAACTGATGAGAGAAAAAGGCATAGCGACGATCCACCAGGAGTTGAGTCCGGTAAGAGATCTGACGATAGCAGAAAATATTTTCCTCGGACGTGAACCTCAGAAAAAGAGTAGATTTATTGACTGGAAGAAACTGTATTCAGATGCACAGCAACTGATCGATGAATTTGGATTTGGCTACAAAGCCAGGACAAAGATGCGCGAGCTGACAGTGTCTGATATGCAGATCATCGAGATTATCAAAGCGGTATCGATGAATGCAAAAGTCGTGATCATGGATGAGCCGACTTCTTCAATCACGGAAGGTGAGGTGCGAACCCTGTTTAAACAGGTGAACCGTCTCAGGGATTCCGGGATCAGCATCATCTATATCACGCATAAGATGGATGAAATTATGGAAATTGGGGATGACGCGTCCATTTTGCGGGACGGTCAGCTGATTTCTACACATAAAGTTCAGGATTTGACAAAGGATCAGATTATTACCAAAATGGTTGGACGGGAGATGAAAGACGTCTATCCGGTTAAAACGGCAGTTCCGGGTGAGATTGTGCTGGAACTCAAGAATCTGAATAAAAAAGGTTCCTTTGAAAACATTAATCTTTCGCTGCGCAAGGGTGAGATACTGGGAATGGCCGGACTGGTTGGAGCCGGACGGACAGAGGTATTCAGGACTGTCTTTGGACTGGACCAGTTGGACAGCGGTGAAATCTTGTATGAGGGAAAACCGCTCAACGTCACAAAAACCCGGGATGCGATCCACGCTGGCATCATGATGGTATCGGAAGACCGGAAAGGGGAAGGTCTGGTGCTGTGCCGTTCTGTCGGTGAAAATATTGCTCTGCCGAACCTGAATAGCTATGCGAAAGCAGAGTTTATCAATAAGAAGAAGGAAAAAGCGGATTCCACGGAAATGAAAGAGACCCTGAATATTAAGACACCGACGCTGGATACACCGGCGGGATCCTTAAGCGGCGGCAATCAGCAGAAGATCGTCATTGCGAAATGGCTGCTGCATAAGCCAAAAGTGCTGATCATGGATGAGCCGACACGGGGCATTGACGTAGGCGCGAGGTATGAGATTTATAAGATCATGTGTGACCTCGCAGAACAGGGAGTTGGAATCGTGATGATATCTTCTGATCTTCCGGAAATTATAGGAATCTGTGACCGGGCGATCATAATGAGCGAAGGGCATATCACCGGTGAAGTGCCGAGAAATGAGTTTTCTCAGGAGTATATCATGTCGTTTGCAGTAGGAGGGAATAACTAATGAATACAAAATCAAAACAATTTAATCTCGCAAATTTTTACAGTAAATACGGGATTTTTCTTCTGTTTGTTCTGATGTTCCTGCTGATGTCGGTCACGAACAAAAACTTTTTATCGGTGGTCAACATCACGAATGTCTCCAGACAGATTGTGGTCATCACGATTCTGGCATGCGGCGAGCAGCTGATGATCATTGCCGGACTGATCGACCTTTCAGTTGGTTCTGTACTGGCATTGGCAGGATGTGTTTCTGCATCTGTGGTCGTAAACACAGGAAACGCTCCGCTGGCAATTCTTGTGGGCCTGGTGGTAGGGCTTCTCTGCGGAGCTGTCAACGGTGGAATTCTCGTATTATTTGATATTCCGCCTTTTATCACAACACTTGCCACGATGATGATGGCGCGTGGAGCTGTCTTTGTGTTTACGGATGGTGTACCGATCTCTCAGCTGGGAGAAAAGTATACATGGATCGGACAGGGGAATATCGGTCCGGTTCCGGTTTCGGTTCTCGTCATGGTGGTTGCTCTGATTATCACATGGACGATCTTAAACCAGACGAAGACGGGACGCTACATATATGCAGTGGGAGGCAATCAGGATGCTGCAAATGCCTCCGGTATCAGTACACGCATGATCAAGTTTTTTGCCTGCGCATTTTCCGGACTGATGGCGGGTCTTGCGGGGGTACTCCTGACGGCTCGTATGAATTCCGGACAGCCGATCGCAGGTGAGACATATGAGATGGATGCCATCACGGCTGTTATTGTCGGCGGTACTTCGATGTCAGGCGGCATCGGAAATATACCGGGAACACTGATCGGTTCCTGTATCATCGGTATCATTAAGAACTTTATGAATCTGCAGAATATTTCATCATACTGGCAGAAAATCGTTCAGGGTATCATCGTATGTATTGCAGTTATTATCGATGTAAGAGTTCGTAAATCAAAAGCGAAAGCTTAGATTTTATACAGGGGTTGAAAACAAAAAACAAAACAAAAAGTAAAAACAGGAGGTATTTTAGGATGAAAAAGATGTTAGCATTACTTATGGCGATGAGTTTGATTGGTGCAAGCCTGATCGGATGTGGTTCCGGTAAAGGCGGAGAAGATGCGGCGGCAACTAACAGTGATACGCAGGCAGCCGAAAACACGGATGCACAGGATGAAGAAGGTGGATCAGAGGAAGGCGGGGCGTATACATTTGGCTTTATCACGCTGGCAGACAGTGATGTATGGTGTAAATCAGTATGTACCGCATTTCAGGATTATGTAGCACAGACGTATCCGGATTGCAAGGTAGTGACAGCGGATGGAAACTCCGATGCCAACCTGCAGATTCAGGCTGTTGAGAACTTTATCGCACAGCAGGTTGACGTGATCGTTCTGCAGCCGGCAGACGCAGATGCGGCAGGACCGGCGGTAGAGGCGGCAAATGCAGCGGGAATTCCGGTAATCTGCAGTGCGATCAAGGCAAACAGCGGTGAATATACCTATGTTGGTCCGGAGAATCTGGAAGCGGGTAAAATGCATGCAGAGTATGTAATGGAAAACTGTGAACCGGGTGCGAAAATCCTGTATCTGCAGGGAACAGCCGGACTGAATCACTCCACAGACCGTTACAACGGCTTTATTGATACGCTGGACGACGCAGGCTTTGATTATGAGCTTTTGGCGGCTCAGGACGGTGACTATCTGAGGACAGAGGGACTTCGTATCATGGAGGACTGGATCCAGAAGTTCCCGGAATTTGATGCAGTAGTTTCTTCCAATGACCAGATGGCACTCGGTGCGATTGAAGCACTGAAAGGCGCCGGCATTGAAGGTACCATCGTGCTGGGTCTTGACGCTACAGATGATGCAAGAGCAGAGATCAAGGCAGGTACAATGGCGGGCTCCCTGAAACAGGATGCTGTTGCGATCGGAAAGGCTTCTGCAGACTGCAGTTTTCGCGTAGCCGGAGGAGAAAAGATTGAAGACGAGTATGTACCATTCGTAATGATCACAAAAGATAATGTTGATACCGAATAAAACAGACGGAAAGAGAGAATGAAGTAACATGAGCATTGTAGACATTATGAAGGAAAGAATGAGTTTCTCATTCGAAGTATTTCCTCCCAAGCCGGAGCAGCCGATGGAACCGCTTCTGGATACACTGTCTCACCTGTATGAATTTCAGCCTGATTTTATCAGCTGTACTTATGGAGCAGGCGGTACAAACGTAGGGCGGAATGTTGAAGTGTGCAAGGCGATTCAGGATTCGGGAAAATCTATTGCGGTAACACATTTCACATGCATCGGAAATACCAGAGAAGGTGTGAAGGAACAGTTGGATCACTATCTGGAGCTGGGGGTAAACCATATCCTGGCACTGCGCGGCGATTTGCCGGCGGGCTGGGAAGGCACACGGGGCGACTTTCATTATGCCAGTGACCTTGTGTCTTATATCCGGGAAGAATTCGGAGATAAATTCACGATTGCGATGGCAGGAGATCCCGAAAAACATATTCAGTGTCCGACTGAGGAAGAAGATATTGCACATCTGAAGATCAAACAGGATGCCGGGGCTGACTATATGATGACTCAGCTGTGCTTCGACGTGAAAGCGTTCGAGGTGTGGAGAGATAAGATTCAAAAAGCCGGCGTACATCTTCCGATTGATATTGGATTGATGCCGGTGCTGAACAAGGATGCGACGATCCGGATGGCACTGTCCATGAACGGATGCTCGATCCCGAAAGAGCTTGCGCGTATCATCAGCAAATATTATGATGATCCCGAGGGATTCCGTAAAGCAGGCATGGAATATACCGTAAATCAGATCTTTGAATATATGAATGCCGGAATTGACGGACTTCATATCTATGCATTGAACAAATGGGAAGCTGTGACGGACATTATCAATATGGCAGGAATCCGGACGCAGCATAAGAATTAATACGTTCACCAATAATAATTATAGATACGCTTCTTTTTGAAGGAGGCGCCAGTATCCACTGCGGAACTGGCGTCTTCTTTGCTGTGTTACTATTCACAGCCCACCACCCACATGCGCATTCGTCGCCCCTTTGAGGCTCCAGTCTCGCTCCTTACGGAGCTAAGACTGCTTATGTGGGTGGAGTTCCTGCTTCGCAGGCTTGATATGGATGTACAGTCATCCTCTTACATGTAAGCATGACGAGTCTGTCTATATATCCATATCAGCTGTGAATAGTAACTTCGCTGTGCAAAAAAAATAAAATTCCTGTTGACAATCAGGCAGCTTAGATGTATTATTGTATTAAGAACTTAGTACAACAGTACAATAATACAGGAGGTGAAAGAATGGCATGGAAACTGGATTCCGGACGGCCGATTTACGCCCAGCTGGTGGAGCGTGTGGAACTCGCTATTATCGCTGGCTGTTATAAAGCGGGTGATAAACTACCGTCTGTGAGGGAAATGGCAGTTGAAGCGGGAGTCAATCCGAACACGATGCAAAAGGCAATGTCAGAACTGGAGAGAAGCGGTCTTGTTCATTCAGAACGGACCAGCGGGAGATTCATAACAGAGGATGGGCATATGATAGAAAAGATGAGGGAAGATCTGGCAGCAGCACAGATCAAAGAGTTTATGGAAAAGATGAATCAGATGGGGTTTAAGAAAGAAGAGATCCTTAAATTAATTCAGAAGACCCTGGAGGAGGGAAAAAAATGAGTACAATTTTAGAATGCCGGGGGCTGTCAAAACGGTATGGCCAGAAACTGGCGCTGGATCATGTAGAACTCACCCTGGAATCCGGAAGAATCATCGGTCTGCTCGGTCCGAATGGAAGCGGAAAGACGACTTTGATTAAACTGATCAATGACCTGCTGGCGCCGTCGGAAGGTACACTGCAGATTGATGGAAATGTTCCGGGAGTGGAGACAAAAAAGATCGTTTCCTATCTTCCGGAAAGGACATATCTGGATGAAAATCAGAGGGTTTCGGATGCCATTGATTTTTTCGTGGACTTCTACGAGGACTTTGACAGAAGCCGTGCGATGGGAATGCTGGAACGTTTATCCATCGATCCTTCTGCGAGGATCAAGACACTTTCAAAAGGCACCAGAGAAAAGGTGCAGCTGATACTGGTCATGAGCAGAAGAGCGAAGCTCTATTGCCTGGATGAACCGATCGCAGGTGTTGATCCAGCGGCAAGAGACTATATTCTGGATACGATCATCAACAACTACGATGAAAATGCAACGATTTTAATATCTACACACCTGATCTCTGACGTGGAAAACATTCTGGACGAAGTGATCTTCATTCAGGAGGGGCATATCCGTATGCAGACGGATGTCGATGACATTCGGGTAAAACAGGGAAAATCGGTAGATGAGTTATTCAGGGAGGTGTTCAGATGTTAGGGAAATTATTGAAACATGAGTGGAAATCCGCATCCAGAACCCTGCTGGTTGTTCATGGCATAGTGCTTTTATTCGCAATTCTCACCAGAATCTCTCTGGCAGTGAGCGGAGGACTGGAAAGTGACTCCCTGCTGGTAGGGCTGATGATCATGCTCAGTGTTATGGTGATTTTTACCGCAGTGATCTTTACCATGATTTTTGTGGGATTCCGGTTCTATAAGAGTGTGTTTACGGATCAGGGTTATCTGACTAACACACTTCCCGTAACGCCGCAGCAGATTATGGTTTCCAAAGGACTGGTGGGAGTCATCTGGGAAGTACTTGATTTCATGATTGTAATTGCAGCAGTCCTGATTCTGGTAGCAAACGGGGAAGTATTCCGTGATATGGGGACGATCATTCATGAAGCGTTCAGATTTCTGTTCAGCGGAGATGCTTCATTAGGCGTATGGCTCACTCTGATTTCCCTGGTACTGGCGCCATTTGCGATCGTTATCGAGATGTATGTGTCAGTTGCAGTGGGAAACCTGCTTTCCGGACATAAAGTGCTCGGTGCCGTGGGCGCGTTTGTTGCGATCAGTACGGTTCAGCAGATCATTGCAACGATTACAATGGGACTTACCAGCTACAAGGCATTTGCAGTTAAGAGCGAGGTTGAAGCCAATTCCGTTTCGCTTCATGCAAATGCACTGGAGGTAATGGATACGACCATGTTGGTCAGCCTGATCATCATCATCGTATTTATGGTAGCAGGATATTTCGTCACAAAATACATTATGACGAAGAGATTGAATCTTCAGTAGCAGGGACTAATTGAATACAGAATATCAGTTGGCAGAATTCGAAAAAGTTTTATTTTTCGAATTCTGTTTTTTTGTCTTGACATCTGAATATTGTATTGCTATACTTCTTATAAAGATGTGGTAATACCACCGAACCACCGAACCATAGGGTGGCAGGGTGAGCAGAAAGGAGAATCATTTGTGAACAGAAAAGATGACATGCTGATACTGGAACGCGCCGGGGAGGATGAAAAGTCCTATCTGAATGCGGTAACGCCTCCGATTTTTATGAATTCCCTGCACGTATTCGACACTTTTGAGGAATATCATGACGTGGATGTGTTTGAAAAAAATCAATTTTATTATGGACGTGCGTCTAATCCAACCACCAGTATTGCAGAAGAAAAGATTGCAGAACTTGAACACGGTTCACGGGCTGTTATGTTTTCCAGCGGAATGGCGGCGGCTTCGGCGGCTATTCTGGCAGTTTGTGAGGCGGGAAGCCATATTATCTGCATGAAGGATGTTTACCAGCCGGTAAAACGTTTCCTGAATTTCTATTGTATTCCCAAACTGCATATGAAGGTCACTTATTTAAAGGGGACGGATTTGAATGAAATGGAAGCTGCGATCAGGAAAGACACGGCATTGATCATTCTTGAGAGTCCTGCGACCTTCATATATACCGTTGTGGACCTGAGGGCGATTGCGGAATTAGCCGGACGCCATCGGGTGAAAACATATATAGACAATACATACTGCACGCCATTATTTCAAAAGCCGCTCGACTACGGAATTGATATCGTTATGCACACATTGACGAAGTACCTGGGGGGACACAGTGACCTGATGGGAGGAGTACTGGTTTCCAAGGATGAAGAACTTATGCGCAGGATCATGAATCAGATCCGGGAATGGCTTGGGGGAGTCATCGGACCTATGGAATCCTGGCTTGTGATCAGAGGTATGCGCACGCTGGATCTCAGGATGAGAAGACATCAGGAGACAGCACAGGCAGTGGCAGAATATCTGGAAGGTCATCCGAAAGTAAAGAGAGTTTATTATCCCGGTTTAAAATCCCATCCTCAGTTTGAGCTGATACAGAAGCAGCAGAGCGGGAGTTCAGGACTGATGAGCCTGGAACTGAATGCACCGGCGGATGATTCGCTGAGATTTGTAGATGCTCTGAAGCTGTTCAGAAAAGGGTGTTCATGGGGGGGCTTTGAAAGTCTGGCCATGGTACCGTTATACTATTTGGAACAGGAGGAACTGGATTTTCTTAATATTGAAAGGGGGTTGATTCGCATGCATTGCGGGCTGGAAGGAACAGAGAATCTTCTGGAGGATTTACAGCAGGCGTTAGAGGTCATTGGAAACTAAAAGGAGGCAGAATATGAAAGAAGGTATGAAAAAAGCGGCAGCATGGGTATTGGCAGGATGTTTAGGAATCAGTCTGCTGGCGGGATGCGGAAAAGACGGTAGTCAGAACGAAGGTACGGGTAAAGCGGGAGAAAGTGAAACGGTGTCACTGCGTTTCCTGGATACTTCACCGAGTGATGTGCGGCAGGCATATTTTGAAGATGTATTTTCAAGAGTAAAAGAAGACATGGGAATCGAGATTACATATGAAAGCACCCCACTTGAGGATGCGGCGAATAAGATCATGGTTATGGCTACGTCCAATTCCCTGCCGGATATTGTGACGGCTCAGGACAACTGGCTCGGACAGTTCACGTCTTCCGAATGGATTCTTCCGCTGGATGAATATCTGAGCGGGCAGGAGGATAAGTTTGCAGATACTGTAACAAAGATTGTCTGGGCAAATCAGAAAGAGATGTATGGCAATATCTATACTGTACCGGACGGTATGATGGTAAAAGGCATTTATATCAGAAAGGACTGGTGTGAGGAAGCTGGAATCAATATCGAAGATCTCAGAGACTGGACATATGATGATTATTTTGAAGTGATCGAGAAGCTGACAAATGCAGACAAGAAACAGTATGGGATGACCTATCGCGGGACAAGAGGCGCTTTTGATGTCATCATGACTTATCTGCAGGGGTTTACAGGGGGACGTACTTACGACGAGGAGGGAAATTGTCTCCTCAATTCGGATGAATGTCTGGAAGCCTTTGAAAAATTTACGAGTATGTATAAAGAGGGGTATGCCCCGGAAGAATCCATTAACTGGGGATTTGTGGAAATGGTAGACAATTTCTGCGGAGGCCTTACGGGAACACTGAACAATGATTCCGAAGTTGTAGTGTCCTGCCAGAACAGTATGGACGACAGCAAATGGACGGTACTTCCGATACCATCCAGTACAAAAGACGGAAAGATCTATAATACAGTGAATGCTCCGTATTCTTATACGATCTCAAAAGACTGCAGCAACCGGGAAGCCGCCTGGAAGGTGATTGAATATTTGTCACAGCCGGAGAACAATATCGAGTACTGCAAACAGGTCGGCATGATTCCGGTAATGAAAGAAGTCGGAGATGACCCGTTATATGGGGAAGACGGCATATATGCTGCATTTGTGGAACAGCTGAACAATCCGAATATGGTAGTTCCGACTGGATATGGTCCGTTCGACAGTACAGATTTACAGCAGGGACCTCTTTACGAGGAGATACAGAAATATCTTCTGGGCGAGCAGGACGCTGAGACTGCGCTTGATACGATCTGCGGATTGCTGGAGGAACGGATGAAAACGTATCTGGATGAGAATGAGGGTGCGGTTGTAGACACTCCAAAAACGATGCAGTAAAGCTACAATTGGATTTTAATTATACAGCTTCCTGTTGCAGGAAGCTGTATTCGTAAAAGGAGGTATTCAAATGGCGCAAAAAAGCACCCGGAAAATACCGGCTCATAAAAGAGGGTGGAATCACACAAAAAGGATGATGGAACCATATACTCTTTTAATGCCGGTATTGGTTCTGCTGCTCATTGTGTTTGCGGTTCCGCTGGTAAACAGTTTTATTATGGCGTTTCAGCAGTATAAACTGGGATCTGCAGATATTCATTTTAACGGGCTTGATAATTTCAGGAAACTGTTTTCGGATGAGAATCTGGGGCTGATACTGAAAAACACGGTGATCTATGTGTTTTGCTCGGTTGCAGGGCAGTTTCTTCTTGGGATGGCACTTGCTCTGGCACTCTGGAAAAAATTCAGGGGACGCGGGATTTATCAGTCCATCGTCTTTCTGCCGTGGGCATTCTCGGCTTTTGTAGTCGGTTTAATGTTTCGGTGGTCGTTCAACGGAGAGTATGGGGTAGTCAATGATCTCTTGATGAAGCTTGGCATGATAGATAAGAATATAGCCTGGCTGGGAACACCGGGATATTCATTGTTTGTGGTCATACTTGCCATGATCTGGATCGGCGTTCCCTTCTTTGCAATTATGATTCTGGCTGCACTGCAGTCAATTCCGTCAGATATTTTTGAGGCTGCGAGTATTGACGGTGCAGGCGCGGTAAAGAAGTTCTTCCGGATCACGGTACCCTATATCAAACCAACGATTATTATGACATTGCTGCTAAGAACGATCTGGATTTTAAATTCCTTTGATTTGATCGTTGTAATAACGAATGGAGGCCCCGCCAATTATTCCATGACATTGCCGACTTATATGTACACGAGGGCATTCTCAGGTTACGATTTTGGGTTCGCATCTGCGATCGGGGTACTGTTGATGACAGCACTGATGCTATACACGCTGGTATTTCTGAAAGTGACAAATTATGAGGAGGGGATGTAGATGAGCAGTAGACAAAAGAGAGGTGCGGCAGTCGTTTTACGGGTATTTATCCTGAGCTTTTTCCTTCTGTTTGTGATGCTGCCGATTTACTGGATGGCCATTACATCTTTTAAACCGCATGAGGAAATCATTAATACACAGCTGGTCACTTATTTTCCACACACGTTCACGCTGGATAATTACCGGGATCTATTTAAGATCTTCAGCTATGGTGACTTTCTCAGAAACAGCATCATACTGTCGGTATCGACTGCTGTCGCGGTAACGATTCTTTCCATTTTCGGCGGATATGGACTGGCACGTTACAGATTCCGTGGGAAGACCCCGATGCTGTTATTTTTTCTGATTACCCAGATGGTGCCTGGAATACTGGTGATTATTCCACTGTATACCGTCTATGCAAAAATGGGGATTATTGCAAATGTTCCGCATCTTGGACTGTGGATTTTTTATGTGATCACGAATCTGCCGTTCTGTGTGATAACAATGAGAAGCTTTTTTGAGGGGATACCTTATTCGCTGGAAGAGGCCGCGATGGTAGATGGGTGTTCCAGGATGAGAAGCCTGCGGAAGGTGATCTTACCGGTCATGTTTCCGGGAATCGTCGCAGTGTTTGTATTTGCGTTTATCGGGGCGTGGAATGAACTGATTGCAGGTATTATTTTTACAAGTGAGCCGTCGGCATGGACGATACCGGTTGGGCTTAAGAGCCTGATCGGCAAAAACAATGTGAAATGGGGAGCCATGATGGCAGGAGGAATGCTTGCACTGGTTCCGACGGCGGTCATGTTTATGATCGTGCAGAAATACGTGGTGGAAGGGCTGACAGCAGGTTCTGTAAAAGAGTAAGCCCGAAAATGTGAAATGGAGGAACGGTATGGCAAAAGTTTCATTACATAATATTAAAAAAGTATATGGAAAGGATGTTGTAGCAGTCCATGACTTTAATCTGGAAATCGATGATAAAGAATTTATAGTTCTGGTAGGCCCGTCCGGATGCGGAAAATCTACGACACTTCGTATGGTTGCAGGACTGGAAGAGATCAGCAGCGGCGAACTGTATATAGGAGAGGAGCTGGTCAATGAACTTGCACCTAAGGACCGGGACATTGCGATGGTGTTTCAGAACTATGCGTTGTATCCGCATATGACGGTCTATGAAAATATGGCGTTCGCGCTGAAACTGCGAAAGGAGAAAAAGGCGGACATTGATAAAAAAGTACGCGAGGCAGCTGAAATACTGGGAATTACCGATTATCTGAAGCGAAAACCCAAAGAGCTCTCCGGAGGTCAGCGGCAGCGGGTAGCGATCGGGCGTGCGATCGTAAGAGAACCGCGGGTTTTTCTTATGGACGAGCCGCTTTCGAATCTCGATGCAAAGCTCAGAAATCAGATGAGGGCGGAGATCATGAAACTGCGGCAGAAAATCAATACAACTTTTTTGTATGTTACACATGACCAGACGGAAGCAATGACACTGGGAGACCGTATTGTGATTATGAAAGATGGATTTATTCAGCAGATTGGTACGCCGCAGGAAGTATTCAACCATCCCAAAAACCTTTTTGTAGCAGGATTTATCGGCAGTCCTCAGATGAATTTCCTTGACGGCAATCTTATAAGGAATGGGAAACAATATGTGCTGGAAGTGCTGAATACAAGTATTGTCTTGCCGGATGGGATCGCCGGACGCCTGAGCAGGCAAAACCAAAGAGATCGGAAGGTAACGGTGGGAATCCGACCGGAACACATAAGGCTGTCAGATACCAACGAGGGTGAAAACATGACGGGCATATCAGACGTTTGGGAGATGATGGGAAGTGAAGTACATATTCATTTGACGGCGGACGAAAAAGAGTTTATCATTAGGGTACCCGTGACGGAATTGTCTGATGAATATAAGGGCAGTATGCAGTATGGAGAGACATTACGTTTTCAGATTAACAAAGAACTGCTCCATTTATTTGACGTAGAAACGGGTGAAAATCTTGTCTAATATACCATATGTTGGTATAATGATAACAGTTTATCGTGTTATCTTATATATGGAATTGCCCTGATGTGTTTTGACAGGAACCCAGGGTGTCAAAGGGGGAGAATATGGAAAAAAATACTGTTCAGATTGGGCCGGTGTCGAAGGATCTGTTATATATCAAGGTGGCGGATGCAATCTTTGATTATGCAAAAGCGAATGAGCTGCAGGCGGGAGACAAGCTGCCTTCAGAGCGTGAGCTGGCGAAAATGTTTCAGACAGGGAGAAATTCCGTTCGGGAGGCCATGCGTGTGCTGGAAAACCGTGGAATGATTGAAGTGAAGACAGGGCTTGGAACATTTTTAAAAGAGCCGCCGGAAGAAAACTCTTCTGTTCAGCTGAAATTGATGAAGAAAAACCTCTTTGAGCTTCAGGAATTAAAAGTAACGTTAGAACATATGGCTGTCAGAAAGGCAATTCAGCTGGAGAACCGAAAAGGAAAACAGGAGTTGCTGAGGCTTGCGCAGGAAATGATGGCATTATATGAACAAGACAGGTATGATGATGACCTGGACCATGAGTTTCATATGAAGTTAATGGAACTGGCGGAGAACCAGACAGTGGCACAGATCGTTAATTCGCTTCGGATCGGTATATTTCAGGACTATTGGAATGAACTTGAATATGATCCGTATCACTGGGTCAGGACAGTGCCTGATCATTTAACATTGGCAAATGCTATCATGGACAGGGATGAGGAAAAAGCGATTACGGCGATTGATGCCATAGACGGAGCATCCACGGCTGTGATGAAACAGGCAGGAATGCGCAGAAGATCGGAATTTGAAAAAAAATAATTTGGAGAGGGGCTATGCCCCTCTCCTGTTTTCTGATATAATCAGTCCGGCTAAAGTCAGCGCGGCTCCGACACCGGCGATCACGGTCAGTCTTTCGTGCAGTACGATGACGGCAGTTACGATCGTGATCACGGGAACGAGGTATATGTAAATACTCGTTTTCACAGCACCGAGGCAGCGGACCGCATAGTTCCAGGTGACAAAGCACACGGCGGAGGCACCGAGACCGAGATAGATCAGATTCAGTATACACACAGGATCCTTAAAAGACGAAAGAGACGGCTTGAACCCAAACAGGCAAAGCGCCGGTACCATAAACAGAAGGCCGTAAAAAAAGATTCGTCTCGTTGCCTGAATGGTGTTATAGCCGTAGCCGCTGATCTTCTTTGACAGAAGCGAATATACCGCCCATATGATGGCGGCACACAGCGCGAGCAGGTCACCTTTGGGATTGAGCTGAAAAGCGCCTGATTCATTGATGTTAATCAGCACGATACCGGTAACGGCAACTGCAAATCCCAGAAAGAAGCGCTTCTTTGGACGCTCTCCGTCTGAAAACAGGTGCGTCAGAATTGCCACGAAGAACGGAGATACCGAAACGATGATTCCGACGTTGGAGGCCAGTGTATATGTCAGGGCAATGTTTTCCAACAGGTAATACAGGCAGACACCGCACAGTCCCGCGCATGCAAATGTGATCTCCTGGCGCGGGTCTTTCAGACGCAGACGTCGCGGATGGACGATACACAGAGCGGCAGTGCCGAGAAGAAATCGGCAGAACAGAATTTCAACGGGTGTGAAATCTTTCAGCAGAACTTTCGTCGATATAAATGTCGTCCCCCAGATCAGAATGGTGATGAATGCACACAGATGGCCTGCAGCTGTCTTATTTTGTCTCATGGGATACCTCCGCTGTGAAGATTCTCTGGTATTGTTTCGGGGTCAGGCCGATAAAATTCCGGAAAAAGTTGGTGAAGTGACTTTGGTCTGAAAAACCGGTTTTTGCAGCGGTATCGATCACCGGAGTACCGGTTTCCAGAAGTTTTTTTGCCTGATTTATGCGTACGGTCTGCAGATAGCGGTAAGGCGAGATACCCATCTGCCGGGTGAATGACCGCAGCAGATACGATTTGCTTAAGCCTGCAAATGCAGAGAGGTCATCCAGACTGATTTCCTGCTCATAGGAGTCCTCCATAAACCTGCAGATTTGTATGATCCAGGAATCAGGCGTGGAGACATCGGCATTCTCAAAGGTTTCAGAGTGCTCTTTGATGATCTGTTCCAGCAGAAAGAAAAAAGCCTCTTCTTTTTCAAAAGATGTCTGATGTTCCGTCACTGCAGTATAGAGACTGTTGACCGACTGTGCTGCGTCACTCTGTCTGACAACTGTACTGGTGAAATGTGGTGTATATGGGGCTCCGGTAATATCACGCGCGGCTTTAATCATGACATCTGCGGGTATGTTAATGGCCCTGTAGTCGAGATCTTCTCCGTTTACGGGTTCGCAGAAATGCTTATCCAGCGGGTTAAACAGCACCAGGTCACCTTTTTCAAGAGCATACTCCTGCTGATTGCATTTCAGGTGCCGGCTGCCCCGTTCTACGTAGCCGATCACGTAACATTCGTGAAAGTGATTGGGGAATTTCTGAACGATTCCTTTTAACTGATATGCTTCAATCTGAAGCGTATGGTCATAACAGATCTGACGTTTTTCATGCGGCTGCTTCATAATCATTTACTCCTCTTTGTTTTGTCTATCTTAATATAACCGGGGACAGATTTCTTGCAAGATATGATCTTTATCCCGCAGGACAAAGATTCCCAGCTGGTAATAACTGTAACTCAAAAAAGAGATTCCATGCAGCAGATGGAAACCTCTTTTTTACTCAGGTGCTGATGACACGTGTGCAGAATTTGGACAGGTTTTCTTCGCTGCTGGAGATGAGCAGGATGGAAATGTCAAGTTCCTGCAGATACTCGAGCAGCCTTCCAAAATGATATTCTGACAGATTGTCGTAGACCGTGTACGGGTCGCTGAATATGAAAACCCTGGGGTGAAGACATAACCATTTGGCGATCTCCACCATGAACTGGTCATGGACATTCATACCCTTCAGGTTGCGTCTGGAACCGTATTCCCTGACGAGATAATCGGCATGGATGGACTCAAGTGCAGCAAAAACCATATGGTTGCGTATGCGCTTATTTAAGAACCCCCCGACATTGTACATCGGTTTATTCAGCAGTAATGACACGTTGTCATAAAGATTCATCTGCGGAAAAACCCGTTGATGCCCGATCGAAGAGGATATAAATGCGATCTGGTTTTTGGTATGAAAATTTGGATGATAATTTGCGTCATCCAGTACAAGAGTCCCTGTTTTAGGCAATTTTCCGTCAGACAATGAATTCATAAAAGACGATAAAATATGGTCGCTGTCGCAGATTCCCAGAATTTCTCCCTGATACAGCGAAAAGTTAAAGCGTTTCGCGGGGTACTCAGCACTCGAAACATCGATGCACTGCAATACTTTTTTTCTGTTATCTGCATGGAGCGTCAGGCGTTTCAGCTGGGTATTCATAAAATCACCGTCTGCGATCACCGGAGGAATGGTGGTCAATTTGGAAAGCTGTGTGACGACGCCGTTTTTTATAACGGCAAAACGGTCAAAATTTTGAAACACTGGATTCCATTTGTTGGAAAACCACAGCAGTGATACGCCTTTCTCCTTCAGGATGCTTACGATGCGCTGAAGCTTTTTTGTCTCTTTCGGCTGGTAGAAAATAAATGAGGGCGTATTGAGCACGATGACTTTGGCACCGCTGGTATAAGCGTGCAGGATAGAGAGGATATAAATATCAGGAAACGGCAGGGTATCGACAACTGCCGCAGGCTTGATATACCCCAGTGAAAAACGGTCCAACAGGTCTTCCGCAGCTGCGTGAATGGCATGGGGTTCCAGAAACTTTAATTTATTGTAGAAAGAAGAAGAAGTCATATATAGATTATGTGCGACACTCATGGAACCCACCAGCTGTTTTTCGTCGACGACATAGATTCCCGCATTGCGTGCCTGTTCCAGACTGTAAAGTGTTTTCGGGGTATCATTGATATAGAGATATCCCTGATCCGACGAAATGTCGCCCTGCAGAAAATCGAGAAGAAAGTTTTTGGTCTCGATATCTTCAGTCAGAATGCACAGTGCTTCCTGAGCATAGAGCGTAAATGAAATATCATTGATCATCTGGTTGTCGACGGCCCGGCCAATGTGGGTCAGACGCAAAACTTCATGCTGCATGGCAATCATTACTCCTGATTTTGATAATAAGGAAGAGATATCTGAAATTCAGATCCTTTTCCAAGTGTACTGTAGGCGACGACGCCGAATGAATCACCGTACAAAAGCTTGATCCTTGAATTGACATTGGTAAGCGCAATACCGCTTCCGGTTTTTTTATCTTTGACGGTGTGCAGCGAATCCGTTTCATTTCCGGCAAGTTTTTGATTCAGCGTTCGAAGCTGTTCCGGTGTCATACCGCTGCCGTTATCGGAAATGCTGATGATCAGCCGGGACTGTGTATTGTGTATGCTCAGTGTGATCACAAAATCTTTAGAGAGTCCCTTGATCCCGTGTTTGATCGCGTTTTCGATAAAAGGCTGAATGATCAGTTTCGGAATACGATAATTCATAATCTGCAGATCCGGTGCAATATTCTGCATAAAAACGATATGCTGATTAATACGGTATTCCTGTATTTTTATATAATCATGCAGGGTACTCAGCTCCTGCCGCAGGGTTACCAGTTCATTTTTCTGACTGATCATGTAGCGGAACAGCCGGGAAAGCACTTCAACCATATCGGAAGTCAATGGCGCGTCCTCCATCACGGCATACCCGCGGATGGTATCCAGCGTATTATACAGAAAATGAGGGTTGATCTGGCTTTGCATGGCATCCAGCTCTGCCTGTTTTTGAAGCAGTCGGTTCGAATATTCTTTTTCCAGCGAAGAATCGATCAGATCCAGAATAATGTTGAGTGAGGATACATAATTTGTCATTTTATCTGCATCAATCAGCGAATACTTTTTTTTGATGTTTTCTATTTTCAGTGCCGCTGTTATGACGGTATGATAATAACGGATCCAGTAAGTGACGGTAAATACAGCAAAGACCAGCAGACCGGTCAGCAGCCACAGTATGATCATCGTATGCTGCCCCCGGGATCTGGCGGGCGCCTTCGCCAGCAGAAACGCGGAGACCAGAAAAAAGACCCATAAGAAGATCGTGAGTCCGATATTTTTTAAAAAATCTGTATAATACTGTGTGTTGCAGAACATCTGTATGTTTTGTTTACATTTGATTAATTGCTCACGCATCGCTTTCTACCTCAGTTTGCGTAAATTTTGCGGTATTCTTTCGGTGTGACGCCGACCTGTTCTTTGAATAATTTACTGAAATAGCGCTTGTCCTGATAACCGACCTCATTGGCAATTTCTGCAATATTGTATCGCACGTCATGCAGCAGTTCCTTTGCTTTCTCAATTCGGACAGATGTCAGATAGGAGCTGAAGGGTTCACCCACCTCTTTTTTAAACAGGACACCGAAGTAAGTGGGGGCCAGATAGATCTGTTCCGCCACATCTTCCAGTTTGATGTTTTCGCTGAAATGTTCCTGGATGTAAGCCTTAGCTGTTTGAATCTGCCTGTTTTCCTGAGAGTTTGTCTCATCATCAAGGGGAAGCAGTTCCCGGATGAAAGATACCGTAAAAAGGATCAGCTCTTTTAAGGTGAAATACTGTTCAACCTCATCACAGTACTGCAGATAGGTGTCTGCAAGATTGACAGAGATTATCTTATGCTGATGAAAATCTGACAGAATACCGGATAAAGCATCGCAAAAAGCATCCAGCAGTAAGTGCGGACAGGAGCGGCAATTTAAAGCCACATCTTTAAAAAGTGTTTTCAGCAGGGTTTCAAGTTTTTTTGTATCACGGATCTCAATGCAGGATCGGATCGAGCCTGAATCTGAACTGGACAATATAAAGTCAGGTTTCACATTATTCAGCAGAAGTTCCTTTGCATATAGAACATGCTGTGGTCCCTGGATGATTCGTGCATTTAAAACCTTCTGTGCGGTGTCCAGAGAATAGGGAAGATTCTGGATCCTGGGAGCTGTAACCCCGCAGCTGATCGTGAGCTGCAGCCCTTCATATGCGGACAGATAAGAAGCCAGGTCCTCTCTGATTGCAGCAATGGAACCGAGAATCCGGCTTTCCTGGTCAGGATCATAATTCAGCAGAAAAATAAACTGATTGTTTTTATTATAGACTTCCATATCAATGCACAGGTCCTTCATCTCTGTCTGGAAATTACGCATCAGCTGTTCGATAATTACGTTCTGAGTGGCAAGATTAAGTTCCAAAATTCCGTCGATTAAAGTGATACCCATTAGAAAAGGGGTATCAGACAGGAAAGAAAAGCCATATTCTTCATTGATCTGAAGCTCATTTAATTCTACCGGGTGTTCTTTATCATACAGGATATCCATGATAAAAGAACGCCGCAGCTTCTGGGTCTGAAGATGTGTATCGATGCCCAGTTTCTGAATCTGAAAATCGACCTGCAGCGCAGATGCGATCTTCAGGATTGTCTTTTCCAGTACGTCGTTTAATTCTGTTTGGTTGATAGGTTTTAATAAATAATCCTCAACGCCCATTTTGATGGCGGAAAGTGCATAATTAAAGTAGGTAAGACCGCTGATGATGATAAAATGTACCGGCAGTTTTTCATCCTTGGATTTTTCAATCAGTTCCAATCCGTTCATAACAGGCATGGAAATATCGGTAATGACAATATCCGGTTTCTCGGACAAAATCATCTCGTAAGCAATCTGACCATTTAGAGCAAATCCAATAAATTCCAGGTTCAAACGTTCAAAGTCAATGAGATTCTTAATCAGGTTTGCAATAGCGATCTCGTCTTCTGCAATCATGACACGAATGGGGTTCATATGCGTTTTCCTCTTTCGGTACTCGGTAGTCTCCGTCAAAGTGTATGGAAACACGTGAAAAATCGGTGTGTTTCTATACAGGTGTGACAAATCTATGATTTGGTGTGACAAATAAAAGGTAATGTGCGAAAAGTATTTCGTCATTTTTCAGTATATGATATTGTTCACTTGTAAGCAAGAAGTAATTTAAATTATTGGTGAAAGGGAGGAGACAATGAAGAGATTGTATACAGGGAGGTGTAACCGTGAATGAAAGAAATGAATACATCCTGGAATTAAAAAGTGTTTCGAAAGAATTTCCGGGTGTAAAAGCTCTGGATCGGGTTAACTTAAAATTAAAGCCTGGAAGTGTGCATGCTCTGTGCGGTGAGAATGGTGCAGGTAAGTCTACACTGATGAAAATCATTAACGGTATATATAAGATGGATGAAGGTGAAATCTGGTATAAAGGTGAACGAATTGTTCCCAAAAACCCGAAGGAAATGCTGGAAATGGGAATTGCAACCATCCATCAGGAGCTCAGCCCGCTTCCCAATATGACGATTGCTGAAAACATCTTTCTGGGACGTGAACCGCTTGATTCATTGAAAATGGTGGACTGGAAAAGATTGTGGTCGGATACGCAGAAACTGCTCGATGAATTTGGATTTCACTATGATCCGAAAGGCTACATGAGAGACCTGACAGTTTCAGATATTGCACTGATTGAAATTGTCAAGGCAATTTCACGTGACGCATCCGTTGTCATCATGGATGAGCCGACTTCTTCCATCACGGATTCCGAAGTACATATTCTGTTTGAAAATATCGAACGTCTGAGAAAAAGCGGTGTTGGCATTATCTATATCTCCCACAAACTGGATGAGATTTTTGAGATCTGTGATGAGGTAACGATTTTCCGGGATGGTCAGTGGGTACACAGCTGTGAGATCGGTGACATCGATAAAAACGGAATCATCAAGCAGATGGTCGGACGTGAGATTACAGAACAGTTCCCCAAAATTCCGGCGCCGGTCGGCGAGACGGTACTGGAGCTGAAAAATCTCAATGGAGGACGTTTCAAAAACGTCAATCTCAAAGTCCGTGCCGGTGAGATCGTCGGTTTTGCAGGACTGGTCGGTGCCGGACGAAGTGAATTGTTCCGTGCTGTATTTGGACTTGATCCGATAGAATCCGGAGAAGTATTGCTGGATGGCAAGAAGGTTAATTTCAAGAATTCGCAGCAGGCGATCGATGCCGGTGTGCTGATGGCAAGTGAGGACAGAAAGAGGGAGGGCGTCGTACTTTGCCGTTCAATCCGTGAGAATATCACGCTTGCCAGTCTCAAGGATATCGAAAAATCAGGATTCCTCAGCATGAAGAAAGAGAAGCAGAATGTCGATGAAATGGTCAGGACGTTATCTATTAAACTGGCGACACCGGAAGCACCCGTTTCTTCTCTGTCAGGAGGAAATCAGCAGAAAGTGGTTCTGGCAAAATGGCTTCTAAGGGCGCCGAAAGTACTGATCCTGGATGAGCCGACCAGAGGTATCGACGTAGGAGCAAAATATGAAATCTACAAACTGATGTGTGAACTGGCAAAAAAGGGCGTGGCGATCATCATGATCTCGTCTGAAATGCCGGAGATTCTCGGCATGAGTGACCGGATAGCAGTGATGTCTCAGGGATATCTGACAGGCGAACTGCCAGTGGCAGAGGCAACGCAGGAAAAAATAATGGAGAGTGCGATGAAAGGATTCGAGCAATGACAAATACAAAAACGAATAAAAAATGGAGTGTGGCTGAGATTTACAGCCGGTTTGGTATCTTTATCATATTAGTAATAGCAGTGATTGTAGCATCGTTCTTGAGTGATGCATTCTTTACAACACGGAACCTGAGCAATATCATCCGCCAGAATGCGGTTATCATGATCATTGCGTTTGGTTCACAGATGGTACTCATCACAGGCGGATGTGATCTGTCACCTGGGTCTGTCTGTGCACTGTCGGGTGTTATTTCCACAATGGTCATGGTATCTACAGGAAATCCTGTGATCTCGCTTGTGGTTGGTATTTTAATCGGTGCGTTCTGCGGATTTATCAATGGTCTGGTCATTACATCCTGCGGGATCCCGGATTTTATCATGACGCTGGCTTCACAGTTCATCTGCCGCGGCGCTGTTCTTGCAATTACACAGGCACAGCCGATTTCCGGATTTGATGAAAGTTATACCGTGTTCGGGCAGGGATATGTTGGCCCGATACCGGTCCCGACTATTATTTTGATCTTAGTACTCATTTTCTACTGGGTTCTGATGAACCGCCGCCGCTTCGGGCGTTACGTATACGCAGTGGGCGGAAACACGGATGCGGCGAGAGCTTCCGGTATCAATACGAAGAAAGTTAAAACTCAGGCTTATCTGTTCGCGGGAGCCGCAGCAGGACTTGCAGGCGTCATCCTGATGAGCCGTATGAACTCCGGCCAGCCAAACGGCGGTGAGCAGTATGAGTTTGATGCGATTACAGCGGCAATCATCGGTGGTACTTCCATGAACGGCGGTACCGGTAAGGTATACGGTGTCGTAGTCGGCGCCCTGTTTGTCGGAGTGCTGCTCAATATTATGACACAGATGGACGTCTCTGCATACTGGCAGAAGATTGTAAAAGGCCTTATCATCGCGCTGGCAGTTATCATTGATGTGCAGGTGCGCAAAACCAGGAAGGCATAATGATTCAGGGATTCTATTTAAAAAAGCAAACAATAAAGGAGAGAAAAAGATGAAAAAAAGAATGGTGAAACGGTTATTGGCAATGCTGACTGTGTCGGTACTCTGCGTCGGGATGCTCGCAGGATGCGGCGGTAAGAAAGAGGAGAGCACCGGCGGCGGTGACAGCGGCAGCGAAGCGTCCGCTGAAGAAGGCGGATCAGATGATGCCGAAAAGAGCGGGGACTACGTATACCGTGTGGGATTTGCAAACATTGACAATGCGGACAACTGCTGTTATCCGGCGATGCAGAAATTCGTAGAGTATGTGGAGAGCGATGAATTTGCCAAATCAGTAGGCGCGGACAAAGTAGAGGCCCTCACGGCTGACTCCGCGAAAGATATCGAAAAACAGACGACAAACGTTGAGACATTGCTCAGCAAAGGCGTGGATATGATGTTTATCATCGGTGTTGATACACAGGGAAATACAACAGCAGTCAAAGCCTGCAATGAAGAAGGCGTGCCGGTATTCATGGTCGGCACCGAGGCATCCGGCGGCGAATGGAAATTCATTGGGTTCGATGAGAAGGCTCTTGGGCTGGGACAGGGTAAATGGTGTGCAGAAAACCTGCCGGAGAACGCAAACATCTGCTATCTGCAGGGTACTCCGGGACGTGAAGCCACACTTCTGCGTGAAGAAGGGTTTATGGAAGGAATCTCTTCCCGCGACGACCTGACGGTTCTTTCTTCCCAGACAGGTGAGTTTGAAACAGCCACAGCAATGCAGGTTACAGAAGACTGGATCCAGACATATGGTGACAAGATTGACTGTATCGTCGGTGCTGACGGCAAGATGATCGTCGGTGCTGTGGAAGCCCTGAAGGCAGCCGGTATGTCTGATGATGTTACAACGGTAGGCGTTGTGAGCGTAGAAGATGACGGTTATCTGGTAAAGAACGGCGAGCAGAAATATGCAATCTTTGTGAGCTGGCCAAGCATCGGAACCCTGTGCGGCGAGATCGCAGAGAAGGTTTATAAGGGCGAAGAGATCGAAGAACGTACGAATATCGAAATGTCTGATATGACTCAGGACAATTACGAAGAATTGATCGCAACAACAAGATAACAAAAGATTTTAAACAGGCACTTCCTATTCAGGAAGTGCCTGTCGTCGTTAATTCTCAGTATTTCGGTAATCGATCATTTCCAGCAGAATGTTTCTGCAGGTATCAAAATCCCTGTTTTCGATAGCACGGCAGAGACTCCAGTGATCTTTAATGGTAGGGATATCATCCGTGAAGGACAGATGAATCAGACGGCGGTGGCCAAGGGTCAGAGTGTATTCACGGATTGCTTCCTTTGCTGTCGAATATGCATAGATCAGCAGTTCATTGTGAGACATTTTACACAACTGGCTGTGAAGCTCGATGTCGCTGTCATTTAACGCTGTCAGGAGCAGTTTCCGGCGCGGGGATTTATGGGGAGTTGAGACGTAAGTGATGACCTTTTCTTCAAAATCCTGACAGCAGAACCGCAGTGCTTCGATTTCATCGTGGGTTGCCCTTTTGACAGCCAGCCGTGCGCACTCAACTTCGATCATGGATCGAAACTCGGCAACATCGTCGAGTAGCTCCGGAGTCATATAGAACTCGGAGATTGTCTGCAGGTGCTTTTCTAAATCAAAACAACAGACATAGGTTCCGTCTCCGACTTTTGTCTGAAGAACGCCGAGCGTGTTTAATTTCTGCAGTGCCATTCTGACGGTAAAACGGTTGACGCCAAAGGCATCGGCCATTTCACTTTCTGATGGGATTCTCTGCCCTTTCTGCCAGATTCCCTGAGAGATCAGGGATTTCATTTCCTCACATACCAGATCAGGAGCGGATGGTTTTTTGATTTTCAAATTCCTGCTTAACTCTGCCATATCAGATTACTCCTTAGCGTTTTTATGATACTGGGTGCAAAGGCATTTTGCCCCGTAATACCCATGAATTGCTCCGGGTATCTTAATTATAAACTGACTTTATGGAAAACGCAAGGTTAGTGATTGGTTTATTTGATGATATGTGTTATAATTCACTTGTTGAACAAGTGATGCAGAAATGACAGGGGGAACGGTAATGCTGAACGTCAGAACCATCGACCGGTTACTGGTCATTGAAAAATACGGAAGTATCGCAAAGGCTGCAGATGAACTGCATGTATCCAGATCAGCATTGGTGCAGCAGATTAAACAGATTGAAGCAGATGTGGGATTTGAGATTTTTTCCAGGGATCACAAGGGTGTGTATGTGACGGAAGAGGGAAAATATTTTCTGGAAGAGAATCAGATACTTCTGAGAAAATATGAACAGGTATTAAAGCAATGCCGGAACAGTCAGGACAGTGAAAAAGAAAGGGTTGTGATCGGATCCATACCGAACCTGAAGCCGATTCTGCTGTCAGATATCTGCCGGGAGTTTAAACAGACACATCCGAACGTGAAGATTGAATTTCGGGATTTTGCCCCGGAGGAATATTTTAAAGAGTTTCAGAAGGGCAGCTTTGATATCTGTGCGGAATATATGATGAATTATTATTATCCGGATACTACGGATGTTCAGTTTACCGCTCTGCTGGAAACACGGTTTTCCTGTGCAGTTCTACCGGATCATCGGCTGGCGGACAGAAAGATCATTCGTTTTGAAGATCTCAGGGGAGAAAGGCTGCTGATCTATCATCGGGGCATCGCCAGGTGCGAGGACCATCTGAGAGACTATATACTCTGCAATGAACCAGAGATTCAGCTGGCGGATATCGTCAGCTATGACAGCATGCTCCATCTGAAATGTGATATTGAGAAATCCGTGCTGCTGACCTATGCCAGATATGAAGACAGTTTCTCTGAATTTCAGATTATTCCGACGGACTGGGAAATTCCCATTATACTGGGGATTGGCTGTCATCGGATCTGCCGTCCTGTGATACAGGAATTTGTGAAGACAGCCGAACGGATCTGCCGGTAAACAATGTCAGCGTATGTTCTGTGAAGAGAAGAATGGAGATGTATGGACAGGAAAAAACTTGTTGATCAAAGCATTGATTATATTATGCGGCATTTAGATGAGGATTTATCGCTGGACAGCATATCTGCTCATTTTTATGTATCAAAATATCATTTTAGCCGTATGTTCAAAGAAGAAACCGGCGAAAGCATTTATGCGTTTATTAAACGCTGCAGGGTTGACCAGAGTGCAATTGATATGAAACTTATTCCGACGAAAACAATTACGGATATCGGCCTTGATTATGGATATAGTTCATCCAACTATAGTTCGTTATTCAGAAAGCACCATAATATGTCTCCTGCCATGTACAAGCGGTCAATACCAACACACAGTATGCCCGTTCCCTTTACGCCGGATCGGGTTGTGCACTTCAGGACAGCTGAAGAATATGCCGCACATATAGAAATTCAGGAGCTTGAAGATTTTTTCGTGATATATGAGCGATTTATTGGAAGCTATTTGGATATTGAAAAACACTGGTTTCAGTTTTTTGATAAATATCATTCGTTTATGAATGAGAAAACAGTCCCGATAGAGCGCTTTTTTCATGATCCGGCTATTACAGATCCATCACAGTGTATTTGTGATATCTGCATGACGGTAGAACCGGATTGTGGCATGGATAATGTCATGTGGATCAGAGGCGGCAGATGGATTGTATATCATTTTGACGGAGAAATCAAAGACATTTTTGAGACATTGCAGGGAGTTTTCAACGTTTGGCTGCCTCACAGCGGTTATCGCATGGCGCAAAGATATGGATTAAATATTTATCGCCGCATTGACAGGGACGATCACAGCGTTGTTATGGATTTATGTATTCCTGTTTTGTAACAGCAAGAATTCAGAAGTCAGCAGAATGACTTTCTTTCTATAATATTAGAAGTGTTTCGAAATACTTCTATATTCATAGAAAGGAGGTCATTTTTCTAATTTCGAAAACATAGCTGGTTAATTAATAAGTCAGGAATACGGAGAAAATTATGTTTGATATCAGAAAAATTCAAGAGAAAGCAATTTATGAAGCAGTGAAAACAGAAAGCAGTGAGGATATTGCGAATGAGGTAGTGTTTGGTAAAGAACAACTTGAAAATTCGGAGAAGGCGAAGGCGGCAGGTCTTTTCTGTAAAGACGGCGAACTTTTTCTGCAGTTTGGATTTTGCCCCTGCCCGATGCTTGAGGGCGTGGAAAAATTAGAGACAAATACATGGTGTCAGTGTACTGCCGGTTACAGTAAAACTCTTTTTGAAAAGGCATTTGACTGTAATGCTGATGTTGAGCTGCTGAAAAGTATAAAGATGGGCGATGAAGTATGTCTGATGAAGATTATTCTGCACAACCCTAAATGGCAGTGAGATAAGAGGTTTTGATTTTTATTGTGCAAAAATGATAATAAAATTTGTGAATATTTTGCATGTATATTTTTTATAAACGAATGTTAAGGAAATTCAATCTTCTCAAATCGTGATGATCAGTGTAAGCTGAATACAAGTAGAGTTGTTGAACAAGTGAGTTGGTTGCAATGTTAAGGAGAGGATGAGATGGCAAATCTATGTGAGATTATCATGCTGCTCTGTTTCGGTGCTTCATGGCCGATTAATTTCAGAAAAGCGTTTCTGGCAAAAACTACGAAGGGCGTCAGTCTGACTTTCCTGTGTCTCATCGAGATTGGATACCTATGTGGAATGGCGGCAAAAATTTTAAGTCACAATATAACCTATGTGCTGTTCTTCTACATTTTAAATCTGATCGTTGTTGCGGCCAACATTATCCTTTATTTTGTTAATAAACAAAGAGAACAGAGGGACTGAATGCGGTACTGAGGGAGGAGATGAGATGACAGAGATTCTGAACACACTGGCGGAGCTGATGAAAGAACATCTGTGGATTGCGCCGCTGTTATCTTTCATCGCAGGCATACTGACATCTTTTACCCCATGCTCCCTGTCAAGTGTCCCGGTAGTCGTTGCATATATCGGCAGTTCTGCCGGTGATGACGGCAGAAAGGCGCTGAGGCTGTCGCTTACCATGGCGTTTGGAATGGCGCTGACATTCGGGACTTTCGGTACACTGGCTTCCGCAATCGGCCATTTGTTTCATGATATTGGGATGTGGTGGCACATGCTGCTGGGAGTATTGATGCTTCTGATGGCTCTGCAGCTGTGGGGAGTCATATCGGTCATACCACACTGTCATCGACAGGAAGCAGTAAAGAAGGGATATATTGGCGCGCTGACAGCGGGTGTTTTGAGCGGGATATTTGCCTCACACTGTGCCACCCCGGTGATGATCGCTCTGCTTGCTCTGGCGGCGGAATCAGAAAACACGGGATGGGGAATCTTTTTGCTGGCACTGTATGCGGTCGGCCACAGTATCCTGACTGTCGCTGCCGGATGCGGATACAGCGCAGCGGACCGATGGATACACGATCCCAAGTATGAAAGAATCAGCAGGAAGCTGCGTGCCTTATTGGCAATCGCCATTGGATTACTGGGTGTAATCATGATCGGCTTTGCATTCTTATCTGATTAAACAGGTAAGAATTTAAAAATACATGAACGATGGGAGGAGGTTTCAAATGACATTGGTAAAAAAGTTTATGGAGGACGTGGACAAAAATGATTTTTTCGTCCTGGCGGCACAGGTGCGCAGGGATGGGGAGATCGCGGACGAGTGGACCCGGTTTGAAGCGAAGCCGCGGTTTGAACTGTATTCTGTCGGTAAGACTTTTATTGGAGCTGCTGCAGGACTTGCGCTGGAGGAAGGGCTGATCACATTGGATGAGCGTGTGATGGGCAGCTTTCCTGAGGCCAGTTACGATATCACCAATGAAAATGCAGCGGGTATTACGGTACGGGATCTTCTGACGATGCGGACCGGTCTGAGTGAAACAATGTTCTGGCGGGATGGTTATGAGAGGAAGCATGTCCGTGACTGGGTACGATTCTTCTATACGGACGGGAAATTTGATCAGAAACCGGGATCAGCCTTTCTGTACAACAATGCAAATCCCTATATACTGGGATGCCTGATTGAGAAAAAGTGCGGGCAGAATATGCGTGAGTATCTTCGCTATCGTCTGTTTGAGCCAATCGGCATTCACAATGTGGAATGGACCAGCTGCCCGATGGGGCACACGATTGCGGCAAATGCACTGCAGCTGAATATCGATGAGGTCGGACGCTTCGGTCAGCTGCTGGTCAATGGCGGTGTATTTAATGGAAAACGGATCCTTTCTGAAGAATATGTAAAAGACATGACGACTTCTTACTCCACAACGGGAGAATTCATTCCCGGCGATCCGCCGGCTGCGGCGGGATACGGTTATCAGACCTGGATCGATCCGGTCAATCATGCGTCGTATATGTGGGGAATCTTCGGGCAGTATTGTGTCATGCTACCGGAAAAAAATGCGGTAGTCAGCGTGATTTCTCTTGAAAAATCCGATGGCGGGTCCAACGGCATTTATGCCACATCACCGCTTCGTAAGCTGATCTGGGAGGATCTGGTGACACAGGTTTAAAGCCGGTAGTAATTAACATTTAAACTATATAATTTTAAGGAGGTAACACCTATGAGTACTAACAAAGACATTAAGATCTGTATCAACCCTCATTTCGATGCCGTTTCTCTCTGGATCGGATCCTGGGGAGGCGAGGATTCTCCCTGTGATATCTCACGCGGTGTGCACGGTGCAAAACGTGGCGTTCCGCGGCTGATCGATCTGTTTAACCGCTGCAGTATTCCGGTAACCTGGGGTGTGACCGGCCATTCTATGGAAAGTTTTCCAAAGGCAGCAGACATGATCTGTGACCGTGTGAACAATGCCGGTGATGAGATTGCGATCCACGGATACGTTCACGAAAATCCGCTGGCGATGACGAGACAGCAGGAGGCGGATGTTCTGGACCGTACATTCGGTGTGATTGAAAAATTATCCGGAAAAAAACCTGTGGGATATCAGGCGCCCTGGTGGGAGCTGAGCAAAAATACGGTGGAGCTTCTGTTTGAGCGCGGCATCACGTATGACAGCAGCCTGATGGAAGATGATTACTGGCCGTACTATGTACGTATCGGTGACAGCTGGACAAAGATCAACTACAACGGACCGGCGGAAGACTGGATGAAACCATGGGTGCCGGGAAAAGAAGTGGATCTCGTGGAAATCCCCTGCAGCTGGCATCTGGATGATGCACCGCCGATGATGTTTGTAAAGGCATCCTCCAACAGCCACGGCTGGGTAACAGGAACGGCGCTCGGTGAGATCTGGCAGGATCAGTTTGACTGGGTATACCGTCATTATGACTATGCAGTCATCAATATCACGATCCATCCGGATGTTTCCGGATGTAAACCGCACGTCCTCATGATGCTGGAGCGCCTGATCGATCATATGAGGCGTCATGACGGCGTAAGCTTCTGTACTCTGGAAGATGCGGCTGCCGACTACCGCAGACGTGTTCCTTTCGGAACAAAGGATGATCTGGGAGTTGTCAGTGGTCTTCACGTATAACAAAAAAGATATAGGGCTGTTTATCTGCGACTGTAAAGCTGCACCTTTATGGTGCGGCTTTTACTGCTTCGCGTAGACTTTTTATGGCGGAAAGGATGGATTGTGATGTGTGCAGCATGTGGTGTGTTAAATGGAGGTGCCGACTGGCTGGAGCGTGCCGGTAATCCGGATGGGATCGGGACAGATGATGGGGTGACAAAAACCGGTGAACGTGCGAATCTGGTACGCATGGTAAATATACTGCTGTCACCGGGCAGAACAAAATTAAGAGATTTTTATACGAAGCTTACCATTCAGGGCCCGACCGGACAATCAAAAGTGGTGGACGATCTTGCCCATGTCTGGATGGCTGCGGATACGATCGGCATGTGTCCCGTGGATCCCCTGGATGAGGATTATCTGGAGGCAATACAACAATGGAAGGAGTGAGAGGGATGGATGACAGAATTCCGGTTACGGTATTAACAGGATTTCTGGGAAGTGGTAAAACCACACTCTTACAGCGTTTACTGAGCTGCGAGGACGGAGCAGGGGTTGCGGTGATCGTCAACGAGCTGGGCGAGGTATCTCTGGACCACCTCTTTGTGCAGAAACTGACGGAGAGTACGATCGTGCTGAAAAACGGCTGTATCTGCTGTACCATGCGGGAAGACCTTCAGACAGGACTGAGGGAACTGATCGATAACCGGGACCGCGGCCTGATCGCTCCGTTTGACCGTGTGGTCATAGAAACCACCGGACTGGCAGATCCTACGCCGATCGCCATGACACTGGACGGAGATCTGCTGCTGAAGAGGCAGGTTCGTCTTGCCAATATCATTGCAACAATCGATGCGATGTTTGGTGCAGACCAGCTCCGCGAACATGAAGAAAGTATGCGGCAGGCTGCCATTGCGGACCGTCTGGTGCTCACGAAAACAGATATCGCATCGAAAGAGGAGACCGCGCGCACACGGGAAAAGATTCATGCAGTCAATCCGATGGCGGTGGTGCTGGATGCCTGCAGCTTAGAATCTCTCTGGACACAGTTGTTTGATATCGATCCCTTTGATCCCAGGACGAAGTCTTCGGAAGTTCAGCACTGGCTGAAACGGCTGCCATCGATCGAGGTTCTGAAGTCCAGTCGTTCATCCGGCAGGTATCAGGGGAAGAACGGAAAGAATGTCATGATCCGGGGATATCATAAGGATAAAAATGAAGAGGGAGGCGAGATTCAGACATTTGCCATTCGTACAGAAAAACCTCTGAACTGGACAGCATTTGCGATTTGGCTGTCAGCACTGCTGCACCGCCATGGCAATCGTATTCTGCGAATCAAGGGGCTGCTGAATGTTCCCGGAGCGCTGGGACCGGTCGTGCTGAATGCAGTGCAGAGTCATATCACACCGCCGATGCATCTGGATGAATGGCCGGATGAGGATCATACGTCGCGCATTGTCTTTATCGTGCAGGGGCTTTCTCCTGGTTTGATACAAAAATCACTGGACTGTTTTCTTTCTGTGTTGGAATAGAAACGAGATATTGGGAGGGATAGAATGGAAAAAATAAAAAAACTTACACCGATTGCACTTTTTGTAGGCCTTCAGGCATGTTCCGTACAGTTACTGGATATTTTATTCCATGGAATATTTCCGCCGGCTGCCAACCTGGGATTTTCAGCGATCGTATTTCTCGCATGGCCTACATATTTCATGTCGGGCTGCAATATTAAAGGCGGAATCAAATCCTTTGTTGCGTTTATTGTGGGCATTGTGGCGGGTATCATTATCTTTGTGATGGGAGGGCTGTTCGGGGCACTTGGCGCCTTTGCGTCGGTGCCGGCTGTTTTCATTGTCGCATGGCTGTTATTCTATTATGAACTGCTGCCCGGAGTATTTAACCATCTTGCGGCATGTTACATTTCCTGCGGTACGTTTTTTCTGTTCATGAATTACGTGCCGGGAGCCACATTTGTAAACTGTTTTATTACAGAAATGGTTTATCTGACGATCGGATTATTTTACGGATGGATGACCATTGCTTTCAGAGGCTGGGTTGAGGGAAGACAAAATAAGTAAAGGAGCGTATGGATGAGTATTTTCCCCTATATTGAAATTGAAGGAACTTCTTATGAAATCGGATATCAGGAAGGTGAAAACTTCCGTGAACAGATTCAGGGAAGCATTGCGTGTTATAAAAAAATGTTTATGGACTATTCAAGCCTGGAGTGGGGCAGGGCAAAGGAACTTTCCAGGAAATTTATCGAAGTGATCAGAGATTACAATGCAGACTATCTGGAGGAGATTCGGGGAGTAGCCGATGGTTCCGGATTTGAGTTTGAAGATATCCTGGCGCTGAACTGCCGCAGTGAGCTCGTGTTTGTGGGAAAGGAATTTGACAAACAGGACGGCGGCTGTACGTCCATCGGCATTACCCGCGAAAGAGCTCTGAACGGCGAGGCGCTCTGTGCCCATAACTGGGACTGGAAGACCAGCCAGAGGGCCAATATGGTCATGATGAAAATTCATCAGAAGAATGGGAAACCGACCATTTTTATGGTCACGGAGGCGGGTATCATCGGAAAGACCGGATTCAACAGTGCAGGCCTGAATGTCTATCTGAATGCCCTGTCCACGGACCAGGCGCCGAGCGGACTTCCCCTGCATATCGCCATGCGGGCGGTCATGGACTGTGAGACGCTGGCAGAGGCGTTGACAGAGGTAACCCGTATGCCGCTTGGCTGCTGTGCAAACTTTATGCTCGGCCACAGGAACGGGGAGTGTGTTGATGTAGAGATAGAAAATGCAGATTTCGATGTCTTATACCCAAAAGACGGAATCATCGTGCATACGAATCATTTCCTGAGTTCCAGACTGCCGATACCTCCGAGAAAGGATACGACAAAATATAAGCTGGCTGACAGTTTTGTCAGGCTGGGAAGGGCTGACAAACTGCTGCGAAGAATGGGAAATTATATCAGTGCAGATGACATTAAGGAAGTTTTGAGGGATCATGTGGAGTTTCCAAACTCGATCTGCCGTCACGATAATCCAAAAGTTTTGGAGGGACTGCGTATGGGAACTGTATTTTCCATGATCGTGAATCTGACAGCGGGGGATATCTATTTCTGCAAAGGAAGCCCCTGTGAAACGGAATATGAACATTATCATATCTGAATACCAAAGCCGTCCATTGGGAAAGTGGGCGGCTTTCTTATATACACAAAGTTGATATCAAGCTGATAGAAACTCTCTCTTTACTTTTTGGTTTTTTCCCCTTATAGTAAAAATTATCTGAGATAAGAATGGAGGACGGAAGAATATGAAGGTGACACTGGAACAGGTAGCAAAATATGCCGGAGTGTCAAGGGGAACAGTTGACCGTGTCGTTAACAAAAGGGGGAATGTCAAACCGGAAGTAGAGCAACGGGTTCGGGAAGCGCTAAAAGCATTGAATTATGAACGGAATAAAATAGCGAGTGCATTAGCGTACAGTAAAAATGAAAAGAAAGTGTGCGCAATGTTTCAGAAGACAGATTCCGAAGACTATAATGCAAAAATCATGCAGGGAATTCATGACGCTAAAAAGGAGCTTAAGGATTTTGGCATTTCAGTGGAGGTTGCAATCTGTAATACGTCCGATGCAGGGGAATTTATTCGTAAGATTGATGCGATGATTCAGGAGGGAATCTGTGGTTTTGCCATCAAGGCCCCAAGTCTTCCTGAGATATCGGAAAAAATTGACAGTCTGGTACAGCAGAAGATGCCGGTCATCACGTTTAATTCGGATATTCCGGAAAGCCATAGGACGTGTTTTGTAGGACAGAATCTTTATCAGAGCGGCAGAGTTGCCGGAAATATTATGGCAAGTCTTGTAAGGCCCGGAGAAAAAATAGTAATCGGCTGTGGTATACCGCAGTATAACGCACATCAGGAACGTGTAGACGGATTTGTGTATGAGCTGAAAAAACGCGGCTTTCAGGAAGAGCAGTGGAAGGTGTTTCACACCAATCAGAATTATGATGTGACGTACCGGTGTCTGGAAGAAATTTTTGAGGAGGAAGACAATATACGGGGAATTTATATGTCAGTGGAACCGAATGAGGCATGTGGAGCTTTCTTAGAAGAACATTCCTTTCTTCAGCATCCATATGTCGTCTGCCATGATACAGCACCCGAGACGATTGAGTATCTAAAGAAAGGAGTGTTTGAATATATTATCGACCAGGATATCTATATGCAGAGCTACTATTCACTGCTGCTCCTGAGAGACGCATTTCGTAACGGGACTTGTGATTCCGGGAAAGTACTGGGTGTTAATATTTATAACGCGGCATGCTTTGAATAAATATAGCCAAAAAATGAAGGTGATTTATGGATAATACGGCAAAACACACAAAAAATGTTGACAGGATTCAAAGTTTGGAGTAAGATAAATTTATAATAACTGTGCGCGCGAACAATCGCATAATATGGGACATTTCAGCGAACAGTTTTTAATAACCCCAAACTGTGCGCGCGAACAAAAAATGGGGTGAATAAGGATACTGACAGTATAGAGGAAAGGCGTAAGATAATATGACATCAAAAGAGAGAGTTTTGGCATCGCTGAATCATAAACAGCCTGATAAGATACCCATAGATTTCGGCGGTCATGTATGTTCAATGATGAATGCAACGTGTGTGGCGGCGTTAAGAGAGTATTATGGTCTTGAGAAGAGGCCTGTTCGTATATGGGATGTCTCTACTATGACGGGTGAGATTGAGAAAGATTTGCAGGATGCCCTGGGAGTTGACTGTGAACCTTTTCCCACATATGATCTGTGCTTTGGTCTGAAAAACACAGAAAGATGGAAAAGCTGGAAATACAGAGGGACGGAAGTGCTGGTGCCGGAAAACTTTGAAGTGACGGACGATGGGAAAGGAGGATATTACATATATCCAGAGGGGGATACCAGCGTGCCTCCGAGCGGACATCTTCCAGCAGGAGGGTATTATTTTGATGATATTGTCCGTCAAAAAGACCTGGAAGAAGATAGCATGAACTATGAGGATAATCTGGAAGAATATGGACCCATTTCGGATACAAGCCTTGAATTCCTTCGTCTGCAGGCAGATAATCTCAAGGATTCGGAAAAGGCTGTTGTCATGGTCCCGGGCGGGTCGGCTCTGGGAGATGCGGCAAATATACCGGGCAACAGCCTGAAAGATCCGAAAGGGATCCGCAGTATTCCGGATTGGTTTGCAGCACCTCTTTTATATCCGGATTACGTACACAATGTTTATTCTCACCAGGTAGACCGCATGATTGATAATTGGACGAAGATATATGATATCGTGGGGGAGACAGTAGATGTTGCCTATATCTGCGGAGCTGATTTCGGTACGCAGATCTCACAGATGTGTTCGATGGAAGTGTTCGATGAGTTTTATCTGCCCTATTATAAAAGAATCAATGACTGGGTGCATAAACATACAGGCTGGAAAACACTAAAGCATACCTGTGGAGCAGTGTATCCGTTTATACCCAAGTTGATAGAGGCAGGATTTGATGCGGTAAATCCAGTTCAGTGTTCAGCAAAAGGAATGGACCCGAGGCGGCTGAAAAAGGAATTTGGCAATGAAATCACATTTTGGGGAGGGGGTGTTGATACGCAGAAAATACTTCCATTTGGAACACCGGAACAAATCAGAGAACAGGTATTAGAGCGATGTGAGATTTTTGGCGAGGGGGGAGGTTTTATCTTTAATTCCATACACATTGTTCAGTGCAATACACCGGTTGAGAACATTGTGGCTATGATTAATGCGGTCCATGAGTATAATGGCAACTAAAATGGAATGATACTTATTGAAAAACAGGAGGTATGATTAAGATGAAAAGAAAGATGGCAAAACGTTTGCTGGCGATGGTTACAGTTTCTATGCTTTGTATCGGAACACTGGCAGGATGCGGAAATAACTCCGGCGAAAGCAGTTCCGGAGGTGACGGCAGTGAAGCAAAGGAAGAAAGCAGTGCCAATTCCGGAGAAGCGTCAGAAGGTGCATCGGGGAAAGGCGGAGAATATGTTTACCG
Organism: Ruminococcus gauvreauii; assembly: GCF_025151995.1. Classification (NCBI taxonomy): domain Bacteria; kingdom Bacillati; phylum Bacillota; class Clostridia; order Eubacteriales; family Oscillospiraceae; genus Ruminococcus; species Ruminococcus gauvreauii. Next base: position 674,382 of record NZ_CP102290.1, on the reverse strand, counting down.
TGTCGGTTTTGTAAACATTGATAACGGCGATACCGCCTGTTATCCGGCAATGCAGAAGTTTGTGGAATATGTTGAGAGTGATGAATTCGCAAAAGCTGTCGGAGCGGATAAGGTGGAGGCATTGACCGCTGATTCTGCGAAAGACATTGAGAAACAGACCACGAATGTTGAAACGCTGCTCAGCAAAGGCGTCGACATGATGTTTATCATCGGAGTCGACACAGAGGGAAATACGACTTCAGTAAAAGCCTGCAATGACGAGGGGATTCCTGTATTTATGGTAGGTACTGAGGCGTCAGGCGGCGAGTGGAAATTCGTCGGATTTGATGAAATAGAACTGGGCAAAAGACAGGGAGAATGGTGCGCAGAAAATCTTCCTGAGAATGCAAATATCTGTTATCTTCAGGGGACACCGGGGCGTGAGGCATCCATCCAGCGTGAGGAAGGCTTTATGCAGGGGATCGAATCCCGTGATGACCTTACCGTTCTCTCTTCGCAGTCGGGAGATTTTGATGCAGCGACTGCGATGCAGGTGACAGAAGACTGGATCCAGACACACGGTGAGAAAATCGATTGCATCGTCTCGGCAAACAGCACAATGATTGCCGGTGCAATTGAGGCACTTAAAGCCGCCAGGATGAATGAGCAGGTCACATCAGTAGGAGTCGTACATCTTGGGGCGGAGGATGGATACCCGATACCGGACGGCGATGAGGATTACGCAATCTTTGTGAGCTGGCCAAGCATCGGTACACTGTGCGGCGAAATCGCAGAGCGTGTGTACAAAGGTGAAGAAATTGATGAGAGGACAAATATTGAGCTGGAGGATATGACGGCCGAAAACTTCGACGAGATCGTTGCCGCACAGTAGTCTGATAAGAAAGGGGGTGTTGGTTAATACCGATTTTTAACCCTGATAAGCAGGGAAGACCATCCCCACAGAATCCGGGATTTTTCAAGATCCAGATTCTGTATGTAATGATGCTGAGGTCAAAAGGGTCTTTTGACCCTGGCATCATGTAATTACTTCAATCTACCATAATACATATCACTGAATATACCATCAGCTTCGAGCAGCCTATCATATCTGCCAGATTGAACGATTCTCCCATGATCCACAACAATGATATTATCACAGTTTTTAAGCGTAGTAAGCCTATGGGCAATAGATATGATTGTCATTTGATTTTCTTCTTTTAGCTTTTCTATTTCATTTTGTATCAGTTTTTCTGATGTATTGTCCAATGCAGATGTCGCTTCATCTAAAACCAGTATTTTAGGTTTTCTTAGAAAGATACGGGCAATCGCAATCCTTTGTTTTTGCCCCCCAGATAAATTATTCCCGTGTTCTGCAATCATAGTATAAAGCTTGTCCGGCAAAGAATTTATAAAATCATAAAGATTTGCCTTTTTAATCGCCTCATTGATTTCCGCTAATGTTGGTTCATCCTCCAGTCCATAACAAATATTTTCATATAATGTTCCTGCAATCAAAAAAGGATTTTGAGGAACCAGTGCTATGATATCTGTGATTTCCTTTCTTGATAAACCATCAATGTCCTTTCCGTCAATATATATTTTTCCACTTGCTTTTTCAAGCTTACAAATTGTCTTTATCAGCGATGATTTACCACAGCCGCTAGGACCCGCAATCCCTAAAAAACAACCTTTATCAACGGAAAGATTTATATCTGTAAGCACTGCTTCTTCATTATAAGAAAAGTTTAGATCACCTATGTCGATCATATGTGATGTAAAAATACTTTCTTTTATTTCGTTGTTTTTGGGGAGCGAATAAGAAAAATCATTTGGTATTTCAGTCATTTTAAAAAAATCTTCTGCCAAAATTAAACTTTCCGATAACTCATCTAATATCCTGTGTAGTTCTTCCAGCGGTTTAATCAGTTGTGAAAAACATAAATAAGAAGTTAAAATCGAACCAACGCTTATTATTTGCCGGGTCGCCAAATAAGAAGAAACACCAATCATCAGCACTGTGAAAAATATTTCATTAAAAAATTTGAAGCTATCATATTTTGCCATTTGAAGATGATGTTTCATTTCTTTATTTCTTAAAAATTCAGATTTATCATCAAAGCGTCTTTCTTCAATCGCATTACTGTCACTCATTCTTATTACTTCAATACCATTCAACAGCTCAACGATAGAGCCGTCCATAGATGCCTTCGTTTCCAATAATTCAATGCGAATTCCTTTTTGTGTGCTGATTTGTCTAAAAACGATTGCAATTCCGATCGGGATTACAAGCAAAGTAAGCAACGTCAGATAGACGGGCAAGGTAACAAAAATAACAATGATTGCCGCAATACTGTTAAAAATCGCCGGGGCAAAATCCATGAAAATAAGTTTCTCTAATTTGACTGTACCCTCCAGACAACGGTTTAATCTTCCATGAATATTACCAGTCATATTATTTTTGAAGTATTTAAGACTTGCCTTTAATAATGATGAAATGACAATGCCGCGTGCTTTTTTCTCTGTTTGGGTAGCGGTATCTTCAACCATAATCCTGCGTAATATGATGATGAGTTGATTTATAATATTAGCGACTAAAATAATCAGTAAAATAGGCACAATCTTATCAAAACTAATCTGTTCTTGCAAAAAAATATCGTCTGTAAGCCAGCCGATTGCTTTGGGAGTAATTTGTGCAAGACCTGCAGAAAGAATCATAATAATCAATATAAAAACAAAGTTTAATTTTTGCCTGAAATCCAGCAAATCATATAATTTTTTTAATGTTTGTTTCATATTAGGATACCTCGATCATTAGCTTCAATATCATTCATTCTTAATTTGTTTTCTTAAGCCGAATATAAATAACACAGCCATAACTTCAGTTTGTCTTCGGGTATATTATATCATACTGCTTCAATATCGTCATTTCTTTTCGGCATGCGGAATTTTGCTTTGATCCACATTTTATCTCCTCGTCAGGCAAATAATAACTCATTCTGTAGCAGAACAGAGGTGCCTTATATTAGTTTGAAACGTTAAGTATCTGGGTGTATAATAATAGAAAAATGACAGAATTGGGAGGATTAACAGATGAAAACAATCATGTTTTTTGGTGATTCCCTTACGTGGGGATATGATGCGGTTTCGACGAGGAGATTTCCGCCGGATGTTCGTTTTACAGGGCTCATCAGTCAGCGTTTTCCGGAGTGCCGTGTCATAGAGGAGGGACTGAAGGGCCGGACAAATGCCCTGGACGATGCTATTGAGCCGGGAAGAAATGGTCATCAGGCGCTGCCGATGCTTCTGTGTACACATGATCCCATTGATATTTTTGTGATCATGCTGGGAACCAACGATGTGAAACGGAAATTCCGAAACTCTGCGATTGAGATTGCCAAGGCACTGGAGATGAATATTCAATTAGTCCAGGCACCACAGTTCTGGGGAGGCGTGGACGCTCCGAAGATTCTGATCGTCTGCCCGCCGGGGGTTACCGCCGACTACGTGGGTGATACGATGGAAGGATATTTCGATGAGGGGTCTGTGGAGGTGTCGAAGCAGCTTCCCGAAACCTACCGGAAAGTTGCAGAAGCCTGTGGATGTGAGTACCTGAATGCCATGGAGGTTACCGGACCGTGTAAAGAGGATGGGGTACATCTGGACAGGGAGGGGCACAGGGCGCTCGCAGATGCACTGGAAGCCAGACTGCATGAAATGCTGAGGGAATAATTGCGGATGGCATTTACCGATAATGTAGGTTTAGCACTCGGCAAATGTTGAATAATTCATAGAAAGGGGACGCTGACAATCAGGCGTTCCTTTTCTATATTCAGCCGGCGCTCGTTTATCATGAAACTTTGAGAGTCCGAAGGACTGCGAAAAGTCACAGAAAAAACACAAAAAATGGGTTATTTCCTGTTGACGAACAATTAATTGTGTGTTATAACACAAATAGAACAAAGGAGGACGAAAGAAAGGAAACATCCCCAGTCCGGTTAACCAATTGTTTTTAATAGGAAAAGGAGCGATGACTTATGATGACACCTGATATTTTTGCAGAAAGTTTATTTGACGATTTCTTCGATGACTTTTTTGATTTTTCTGTATTTGATGATAAGGCAATGCAGAAAGCACAGAAAAAACTGTACGGCAGACATGCAGCAAATTTGATGAAGACAGATGTACGGGAACACGATGACCATTACGAAGTGGATATTGATCTTCCAGGGTTCAGGAAAGAGGACCTTTCTCTGGAACTGAAAGACGGATATCTGGTAATCAGTGCGGCGAAGGGGATTGACAGGGACGAGAAAGAAAAGAAAAACGGAAAATTTGTCCGCAGGGAACGTTATGCAGGCAGTATGAGCAGATCTTTCTACGTCGGGGTAGATGTGAAGCAGGAGGATATCCGTGCGAAGTATGAGAGCGGTGTATTGAAACTGTGTATCCCTAAGGCTGAAGAGAAAGGGCCGCGTGCTGAAGAAAAGAAGTATATCGCCATCGAGGGATAGAGACCCCTCTTCATATAGATATATAAACAGGGTGTGGCCCGGAGCGCAGTATTATGAATAGCTGGCTCCGGGCCTTTTCATGTTGCGGGAAACGCCGTCCGGTGTATTTAGATGCTGGCATGTGTTTTGCGGTACTGCAGGGGCGTGCTGCCCACTTTCTTTTTGAAAATCTTGATAAAATGGGCGGGGCTGTTAAAACCGCATTGTTCTGATATAGATGCTACGGAGTCAAAAGCAGTCATCAGGAGCATCTTCGCATGGGAGATCCTCAGGTTCAGCAGATAGTCATAGGGAGAGGAATCTGTATATTGTTTAAACAGCTTACTGAAATAGTAGGAGTTCAAACCGGCCTGATCGCTCAGGTCAGTGAGGGTGATATCCTGATGCAGATGTTCTTCCATAAAATGAACTGCTGAGGCAATACGCTTGGCATTGAGGGAAGAAAAAGTCTCACGGCTGCTCATCATCAGACTGAGAAGCTGATGTATGTCACTGGAAATCAGATGTTCGTTCGGAATGTTTTCTTCTGTAAATTCCAGTATTCTCGAAAAACAGGCGGATATTGCCTGTGGATTCAGCGGTTTAAAAACATGCTGCTGATTTTCACATAGTTTCTGCACATAATAGTCGCTGATATTTCCCCCGAAATGAACAAACTGAAAGATAGTATTGTCGTCTGCGTAATAACAGTGCGCCTGACGGCAATCAAACAAAAGGCACTCATTACCGTATGCGGAATAATTCTTCCCCAGATAGTCCAGGTGCATGCAGCCTTTGTTGACAAAGATGAACAGATAAGGCTCATAAAATTCGTTCATTGCCCGCTGGATCCGGTACGTAGAATTGCAGTAAAACAGCCCGGAATAGTTATAATAAAATAAGTAATCGATGGCTGTTGTGCTGGGTGTATGAAAACACATGACGGAATTTCCGATCACGCCTTTTTCGTTGTGCTGCATAGGGCTCACCTCCTGTTACGATTATACTATATTTCAGAAATATGTAAAAGCCAAGATTACACTATTTTTTATCAAGAAAGACGGATGATTCAACATACCAGGGGTGCTAAAATCGTAGTATCAACAGAAGAAAAAGTTACATATTTTGAAATTTGAAAGGGGAAATCACTATGAACTCGAGAGAACGGGTATTAGCATCATTAAACCATAAACAGCCGGACAAGGTACCGATTGACCTGGGATCCACTTACAATTCGGGGATCAGTGCATGTGCGCTTTATCGTCTTCGCAAATATTACGGACTGGAGGAAAAACCGATCCAGATCTATGAGACATCTCAGATGATCGGGGCGATGGACGCGGATATCGTTGACCGGATGGATATCGATGTGATCGGTCTGAATGCGGCAAATGACTGCGTTGGGGTCCCGCTTCACGGGCCGATGCAGGACTTCACGATGCCGGATGGCACACCGGTAAAAATATCAGCAAAACATAAATATGAGATTGATGCGTCAGGAAAAAGTTATCTTCGTCCGCAGGGAAATGAGAATTACGCACCGAGCTACGTGATGCCGGAGGGCGGTTATTTCTTTGATGCGATCAACCGTTCACCGGGGTTTGATGAAGACAATCTCACACCGGCAGAGGACTTCAAAGACGACTTTAACCCGATCAGTGACAAGGACGCCGACTGGTATGCGGAAAATGCAAAGCTGCTCCGCGATACGACGGACAAGGCGATCTTTGGATGCTTTGGGATGGGCGGCATCGGGGATCCTTCGGGAATTCCGGGCGGTCACGTGCTGGAGCCGAAGGGAATCCGTACCTATCAGGACTGGTGTATGGCACAGCTTTTGTATCCGGAGTATATTCATGCGGTATTCGAGATGCAGACAGAGAATGCACTGAAGAGCCTGGAGATCTACCATCAGGCAGTCGGCGACAATATCGATGCCATCAACATCAGCGGGACAGATTTCGGAACACAGGTGGGACCGATCATGTCTCTGGATACGTTCCGTGAGCTGTACAAACCGTACTATAAACGGATGAATGACTGGGTACATGAACATACGAACTGGAAGACGCATTTCCACTGCTGCGGTGCCATGAAGGTCTTCATCGAAGATTTCATCGATATGGGAGTGGATATCCTCAATCCGGTGCAGCTGAGTGCAGTCGGGATGGATATGCATGAACTGAAAGAGAAATACGGAAGCCGCATCACCTTCTGGGGAGGAGGAGTCGATACCCAGGGGCTGCTTCCGACAGGCACACCGAAGGAAGTGAAAGCACAGGTGAAAGAGCGTCTGGACGTACTGGCCAGAGGCGGCGGATATGTATTTAACACGATCCATAATATCATGGGCAATGTGCCTGCGGAGAATATTGCAGCATGTTTTGAGGCTGTCAGAGAATTTCAATTTTAATTTTGCTTAAAAGAAATCCGGTCAGAAACTGATTCTGGCCGGATTTCTTTTTGAATTATTATTGAGAGGTATAAAAGAGTGCGTCAAACGCAACGTCAAATGTCGATTTAATAGAATATTGTGTGCGGCATCAGGAAAACAATGCCAATAACACACCAGTACATAAAAGGGCTGCGCAATACAAAATGCGGGATACCGTTATCTGCTTTGTCATATGAAACCCTCCTTTCTGTATGTCTATATTCTATCGCATTTCCCGTACGATGTCTATGCGTGCACTATACAAATATAACAAAAAACAATGATTAAAATTGTGCAAATTATACAAAAGCAAGACATAAAAGAAAGCCGCTGATTTTATTCAGCGGCTTTCTGCCAGCTCGCGGGAAGGAGTTTATGCTCCGAACACGAGCGGGGAGAATACGATATAGGCTGCAACCATGACGCACAGTACGATGGCGGCGACCACTTTTCCGCTTTTCCAGGGAGTCATGTCGACGGCTTTGGAATCGCGCAGTTCATAGTTGGTTTCTCTGGGACGCACTTTTGTGATAATGCATACAAGAATCATGTCGAAGACAAACAGTGCGGCTGTAAAATAGAGGTAATGAATATCTGCCAGTGCAGGAATGACCCGGCGCAGTCCAAAATTCAATACACAGTACAGCACCACATGAACCGGAATAACAATCTTAGGCATGAAAGCCGGCGTTTTCTTTGAAAAGAAGCCGACGATCAGGCATACAAACAAAGGTGTATTGAATGCCGCAAAGCATGAATTCACGAATGTTGTAATACCGCCCATATAGAGCATAAACGGTGCGATGATAACTGAGAAAATCGCAACGATGAGACCAAATTTCTGTCCGATCTTTACCAGCCGGGCGTCTTCCGCCTCAGGGGCGAACATTGGTTTATGTACATCCAGCGCGTAGATGGTCGATGCTGAGTTCAGCACCGAGTTATATGATGATAAAATAGCGCCGAACATAACGGCAGCAAAAAATCCAAGCAGGGCCGTCGGCATCACATTGGCCACGATCATCGGGTAGGCATCGTCACCGTTGTTGCCGAGTGCGGAAGCGCCATACAGATAGTATGCGATGATACCGGGAACGATGATGATGATCGGTGTCAGGATTTTCAGGAAGCCTGCAAAGACGGCTCCTTTTTGCGCTTCTTTCAGATTTTTTGCTGCAAACGTTCTCTGAATAATCGACTGGTTGGTCGCCCAGTAGTACAGGTTATTGATCAGAAGACCCGTGAACAGCAGCGGCCACGGAAGGTACGGTTCATTCAGATTCGGTGCATCGATTGCATTCAGCATCGTTGGATCCTGATGCAGAAAAATGTCAAGCCCTTCTGCAAATCCGCCTCCGGATGCCTTTCCAAGTGCGATCAGCCCGAAAACAGGAACCAGCAGACCGCCCAGGATAAGACCGATACCGTGGATAGAATCCGACAGTGCGACAGCGTGGAGCCCTCCGCAGATGGAATAGATGGAACCGATCACTGCAATCAGCACACACAGCAGCGCGATGGCGGCAAACTGATTGCAGCCCAGAATGTCTGAGACATGGAAAATATTTTCGAATACCAGCGCTCCCGCATACAGGATGTTGGGAAGCATGATGATGACATAAGAAAAGAGGACGATAAAAGATACCAGTCTTCTTGTTGTAGCATCATATCTCTCCTCAAAAAATTGTGGTACAGTGGTTAGTCCAACCTTCAGGTATTTTGGCATCAGCACGAATGCAAGGATGACAAGTGCAATGGCGGAAGTAACCTCCCAGCCCATAGGACTCATCCCGATTCGAACGGATTGTCCGTTCATCCCAACCAGCTGTTCTGCGGACAGGTTCGTCATCAGCAGGGAACCTGCGATTACGGGGCCCATCAGACCTCTGCCGGCAAGGAAGTATCCCTCTTCGGTGTCAAGTTTGTCGTTTCTGGTTTTCCACCAGGAAATGATGGCGACCAGAGCGGTAAAACCTACGAACGTTACTGGAACGATCCAGTTCATAATAAATCCCTCCTCTAATATAATCTCTCGAAGAACTATGATATGTTAATATTTTATCTAAGTCAATAGAAAGGTTGAAAAAGGTAAAATATTGCGAAAATTGAAAAATTATTAAATAAATATGATTGTATTTTTGTAGAAACAGCAGAAATTCGCAAGAAACAGCGCGATGATACTTGTTTTGCAGACTCATGTTTTGTGGTAAAATGGAACCAGATATAAGAGGAGGAGGTAAGACTATGTTATGCCAACTGGAAGGCGTGCTGTCGGGATCGGACTTTTATTTTTTTACACCTTCGGCTACGGCCAGGAACCAACTGTTTTATTTTACATCGATCGGTCATTTTTTCTGCGATTACGGATATCGGGTGGAGCGTCAGGACTACGGAAATTACCTGCTGCTTTATGTTAAGAAAGGGAAACTGTCTGTGACGACAGAGGGGGAGAAGTTTCATGCAAGGGAAGGAGATATGGCATTCATCAATTGTCATCTGCCGCATGAATACCATGCGATCGGTTTCACAGAGTTTCTGTGGATCCATTTTGACGGTTCCAACTCTGCACAGTTTCACAGTGATATTACGAAAAATATCTGCGGACATCCGGTGTTTCATCTTGAAAATGGTGAGCACATGGAGCGGACATTTAAGGAAATTATATCCAACTGCAGATACGAAAAATTCTGTTCCGAGTACGATGATTCCATGAATATCTATAAGATGCTGATCGAACTCTGTAAAAACATAACGGGCAGCGGGCGGGAATCGAAGGAGATAAAAGAGCAGGTGGTCGAGGAGGCGATCAGCTTTATCCGGCAGAATCTGGAAAAGGATCTGTCCGTGGGAATGATCGCGGAACACGTGGGTTTAAGTGAATCGCATTTTTCCAGAAAATTTCGCCAGGCCATGAACAGTTCACCGAAAGAATATATTATCAGAAGACGCCTGAATGATGCGAAACATCTGCTGAAGACTACGGCACTTCCGGTCAAGGAAATCGCACTTTCTGTAGGATTCAACAGTGAGTCGCATTTTATCAACACGTTCACAGCCCAGAATGGCCTGTCGCCGAAAAAATTCCGGGAATTCCCGATGTAAATGTAAGCAGAAAATTGCAACTGTATGGCCAGAATCTTTATTGGAATACGCCTGAAAATATACTATCATAAATTTAACGGTTGAGGAAAAAACCGAAAGAACCGGGAAAAAAGTGAATGTAAGAGAGGGCGAAGTTATGATATCACCAAAAGAGAGAGAACGGCTCAGGGAACTGGCGAACACACAGTTAGAAATTGCAAAAAGCGATAAGAATGTAAAACGCACAAAAGAATGGATTGCTCATAATTCATGTAAGGGCGAACGCCCGATGATTCATCTGGAAATCGATAACTTTACGCAGGAAGTACTGTTTCCGCAGATGCAGTGCGAGGATCCGATGGCACGCAGGATCGAGGAGCGCCTGCTGCATAACTTCTATAATATGCAGGTTCTGGACGACGATAAGGTTGTGGCACCGTATTTCGGAGTATGGTGGGATCTGGACCTGAAGCCATGGGGCTTTGATGTGCAGAAAGAAGTGGCGTCTGACGGGGGACTGGGACAGCATTTTACCGAACAGGTGGAAGAACTCGGCGAAGAAATCGATAAATTCAGACCTTCAGAATTTAAGATTAAAGTTGACGAGACCAATGAGTATTTCAAAGCGGCAGAGGATGCGTTCGGCGATATCCTTCCTGTTAAACATGTCGGTAAATCCCTGACATGCTGGCTGACGCAGGATCTTGTACATATCATGGGCATGCAGAATATGTGCTATGCACTGTATGATTATCCGGATGAGTTCGTTCAGGTTCTGAATCAGCTCGCGGATGATTATCTGAAATTCTTTGAGGAGTGGAGAGACAGCGGACTTCTCTACCCGACCGCTGGATATGAAGAGTGCAATCAGGGTTCTATCTGCCTGACAGACGAACTGCCGTCTGAGGGGCCGGTTGATCTGAATCAGATCTGGCTGCATATGGATTCTCAGGAGACAATCAACGTATCTCAGGAAATGTTTGAATCCATGGTATGGGATTCTTATAAGAAAGTGGCTGATCGCTTCGGACTGGTATCTTTTGGGTGCTGCGATCCTCTGGAGCGCCTGTGGCCGTGTCTGAGTCAGCTGACCAACCTGAGAAAAGCTTCTATTTCACCGTGGACAAATGAGGAATTCATGGGTGAAGTGCTGGCGGGCAGAAAGACGATTTATCAGAGAAAGCCGAGTCCGAACTATATCGGCGTCTCAGAAGTTCTGGATGAAGATGCATGGCGTGCACATATCACAAAAACACTGCAGTGTGCAAAAGACTGTACGGTTGAACTCACAATCCGTGATGCATATACGATCCATAACAATGTTGACAAGGCAAAACGTTGTGTTGAGATCATGAAAGAGTGTATCGCTGATAACTGGAATGCGTAAGAATATTTTTGATGACTGGCGTCATGAAGATTAATACAAGGAAAAAAGAGCGAGCTGCAGGGGGGGACACCCCTTGCGGCCCGCTCTTTTTTCCTGCATACGATAGGATTTGATCAGGATGCAGATCACGCAGATATCAAGTCAATTTTTGAATATATTTCATTATGTATATGAGATTGAACTACAGTATAAAATAAGGCAGAATAGAGTCAGATATGAGGTGAAAGGGGGGGGGATGCAGCGCACGGTTGTCAAAAAATCAAAATGGGATTTTGCGGAAAGCCGTAGGAGTCATCCCTGCACGCTGCTTGAAAAGCCGTATGAAATTAGAAGTATTATCGAATCCGCATTGTACGGCGATTTCTTCAACAGATGCTGCAGTCGTGATCAGCAGGCGCTTTGCATACTGTATCTTCATATTCAAAAAATACTGATGCGGCGTCATGCCCATATATTTTTTGAAACAACGTGAGAAATAGAACTTGTTCAGATTTGTAATGTCTGCAAGTTTATCCAGAGAGATATTTTGTGTCACGTGTTCTTCCATATAGCGTACAGCAGCAGCTATGTAATCGTTGACGCCTGCTGTGGATCCGGATGTGTTTTCAACCAGTTCACACAGAATGATATGCAGGTATACAGACATGCGGTGCTCATTTTGAATATTAGCCTGTGCCTGTGCGAGACGCAGCAGATTTTGAAATGTAGTATTTATCACAGCATTCGTATAGTTTCGGATAAGTGGACCGGAGTAAAGCTGATAGATAAGTTCCGTATACGAAGCGGAACCGGGACCGGTAAAGTGGAAAAAGCGAAATTTAAGATTTTCCAGTGCCCGATAACTGTGATTTTCCCGGCAGTCAATCATGACAATGTCATTTTTGCCGGCAACAAAAAGCTGGTCGTCAAACGATATTTCCAGACGGCCGTCATCCACAAAGATGAGAAGGACAGATTCCCAGTACGGGTGTGTCGCTTCATAACTTGAATTACAGTGAAATATACCGATATGCTGCAGGCTGTAAAGAGTGTGCAGGGCAAAATCGGAAGGGAGTAAAAAATAAATCCTGGACGGCTCCATGATGCCATCTTCTAAAATATGCATAGTCGATATCTCCTGGTAAATAGAAAATAATTCTAAATATATACTAACACATAACAATGCTGCGAACAATGAAACGATAATAATGAAAAGGAGATTTTTATAATGAACGAAAATTATCTGGGAAGAATATGCCTGGTCACCGGTGCCGCCCGTGGAATTGGAAAGGCATGTGCGAAAAAATTTGCGGAATACGGTGCAGATGTTATCATGGTGGATATCAGTAAAGAGGTTCTGAAATCAGCAGCACAAGAAATTTCCGGGCTGTATGGGTGCAGAACCTGGGCTTTTGCGGCAGATCTCTCTGATATACAGCAATGCGAGAAACTCATGAAAGAAGTGAATGGCACGGTCGGATCAGTAGATGTTCTGGCAAACTGTGCAGGGATCACAGTGTCAAAATGTTTGATCGATGTGACGCCTGCTGATTGGGAACGGGTAATGGGAGTGAATCTCAAGGCAATCTGGTACCTGAGCCAGTTATTTGCAAAACAGTTGTTGACAGCCGGTAAGAAGCAGGGCAATATTGTTTCTATTTCTTCCCAGGCATCTAAAATTGGAGAATATGGAAATGGGGCATACTCCATTTCGAAAGCAGGTATCAACTCACTGACCCAGGTACTGGGACTGGAATATGCAGAACATGGAATATCAGTTGCCGCTGTTTGTCCGGGATATGTTAATACAGAAATGGTTCAGGAAGTATTTCAAAAACGCGCACATCTGGAAGGGATGACACCTGAAGAGTATGAAAAAACACTGACTGATGCAGTGCCAATGGGCAGAATGTCGGAACCTGAAGAAGTGGCAGACCTTATGGCATTCCTCGCAGGAGGACGCGCAAACTACATATCGGGAGTCACAGTAACGATCGCCGGCGGAAAAACATTGTTGTAATTTCCGCACGGCGGCAAAATATCCGGTTACTTCCTCCCGCGCGGAATAAATGCATTCTGCACGGCGTCTTCCTCAAGGTCCTGGCCGATGACGATGAACAGCCCTTTTTTGACATTGGACGGTCTGATATAGAAACCATCCAGAGAACAGTTGATCTCGTACCAGTTGCCGTCTGTATCGGCGATATGCCCCTTGACACGGAGAATGTTTCCGTAGGAGGGATCAGACAACAGCTTTTGAATGCGCTCTCTCAGGTCGTTTTCACCTGCACAGAGATGCGCCATAACCCTTGCCGCAAAGACGCGACCGTGCTGCATGAATTCCCGTTCGTGCTCGATCAGCTGATAGCCGCAGGATGCGAAAGATTCGAAATCATCATCCGTGAGATCATCCCAGTCTTTCCGGCAGACGTCATCGCCGAAGACGCGGCTGCTTCCGCGGTCCTTTATGATCTGGTTAAGCCTGTGAAGGGTTGCGTTCTGCATCGCCTCGTCTGCAGTCTGGGTTTTACTCATAATGAGCTTACCGGTACAGAGAAGTTGCGAGAACATGATGTATTGCGCTTCGTCGGAGAGCTTATCATCGAAACGCGCATCGGCGATCGTCAGGATGCTGCCGATTTCACAGCAGTCTTTCACCGGTTCCGTCAGCATGATTTCAAAGAATTCATCGACATCATAGATACCGGATGGTTCGACGAGGATGCGGTCATATCCCCCGGCGGACATATCGAGCAGCATATTCTGGAATGCTACCTTGGCGGTACAGCACATACAGCCTCCGGACAGCTGGGTGATATCGCATGCTTCATCCTTCAGGATAATGGAATCAACGCTGACGTTGCCGAATTCATTCTCAATAATATTGATTTTCTGCCCCTTTCTGATAAAATAATCGGCGTATTTCCGGATAAATGTTGTTTTACCGGCGCCCAGAAAACCGGTGATTAAATCTACCTTGACCATGTTGTTACCTCATCCTTTCCTTTCACTGGTTGCGTGTTCTACTGTTTGCTGCGGTATTTTTTTGAAATACCGCGGAGGGTATCCCATAACTTTTTTGAACAGCCTCGTAAAATAATTAGAGTCAATGATACCTACTTTGGCGGCAGCTTCGGAGATGGGAAGATCTTCACTTTGCAGGTATTCGAGAGCCTTGATTACACGGATCCTGTTCAGGTAATCAAGAGGCGCCAGACCCGTGACTTCTTTGAATATATTCCGAAAATAGCTCTCGGAGAGTGAAGAAGCGGCAGCAATATCACTGACGGTAAGTGCCTCGGGATAATGATTCTCGAGAAAAATCAAAGAGTCAATGATCATCTGTTTCTTTCGTTCCGGCTGTTTTGGCAGTTTTTGCGGCTGATTGTTTTTGGCACGTTTGAATATGACGAGTATCATCTGAAGGATTGCAGATTTCATATACTCTGAATCATACTGGAGATTCAGATGTTCTTCATGAATTCTTATAAGAAGAGATTCAACATCCATAGCTTCTGCAGGTGCGAGATGCAGTACCCCCTGTTTTGTCATATTGTCAGTGACCAGAAGAGGTTCCTCAGAAATAGTTCCGCTGCGCAGAGTAATCGTGGAAAGCAAGCTGTCCCATTGATTTTTGATATCCTCCAGACCAAATGGGATTTCCGACTGTTGAAATGTACCGTTTTTAACATACTCGGAAAATTGTCCCAGACGTTCCGGAAAAAAATAGCAGTTGGTAATTGCTGAGTTGGAATCCAGCAGATACCCATGCTCTTCATCCGGAGGAATCAGAAAAACATCACCGGCGATCAGAGGAACCTCGACACCCCGAAATCTGTGAATACAGGTTCCTCGGTTTACAAGAGTAAACTCATAATGGTGATGCATGTGAAGTTCCACTTCCTCCGGATTCCGATACTGCTCGAAAGCAACAGCTATAGAAGAAGTATCGGAGGAAGGAAAATCATAATATATTCCCATATAGTAAACCCTCCTTTGAGGTCTATTTTAATATATGCAAGCATAAATGTAAAGTAAAAAAAGTCGAAATGTGCTAAAAATCCCCTTCTTTGTTCTCACGAAAAAATGTGATGAGTGATACACTACAGTCATCAAAGCAATAATACGAAAAAATATCAAATGTTGGAGGTTGATCGCATGAGAATTGACAAAGGATATTGGGGGAACTGGATTACGGAAGGATGGCCGATTGAGGAAGTAAAGGTTTCGGAGAAAGACAAAAGAATTCTTCAAGATCTGGCAAAAGAATTCCGTGCGTTGTGTGACAGACCACAGGAGGAAGAAAAAATCAGGTTGTGGAAAGATCACAATGATCTGAAGCCTACCAGACCGCTGCTGCTGGTTGATATGGAAAACGGCTGGAACGAGGCAGTCCGATTTGACCGTGATATCAAATGTGAAGGCTATATGGCACAGGACTGGGAGATGTGGTTTCGAAAGGAAATATTCTGGGCAACACAGTTGAAGGATGATAAGCCGTTGACTCCGGTATTTTACCTTCCGCACAGAGCAGTGAACACGGAATGGGGTATTGGTGAAAACAAGACGGAGATTGACAAAGATGATAAGAATAAAGCGTATTCCTGGGTTGCGACCATGAAAGATATGGATGATGAGGAATTTGAAGCGATGGATGTGGAAAAAAGCATCGAAGATCCGGTTGTTATCGTAGATGAGAAGGCAACAAACGCCGCATTGGAGCTGGCACGTGAGATTTTTGATGGTATCGTGGAAGTGAAAATGCGTACCTGGTGGTTCTGGTCATCTCATATCGCGCTTGCTTACGCAAATTTCCGTGGACTGGACGGTCTGATGTATGATTTCTATGATTTTCCGGAAAAAGTACATGAGATCTTTACGAAACTGACAAACGGATATATCAAAAAGCTTCAGTTTTTGGAAGAGCAGAATCTGCTGTATTGCAATACGGACAATACGTTCGTTGGCTCAGGAGGACTTGGTCTGACAGACAGCCTTGGCAGTGATCAGGACCGTGTGACCTTAAAGTCCATGTGGGGACTGTGTGAGGCGCAGGAATGTGGGGATATTTCCCCGGAAATGTTTAGCGAGTTCATCTATCCGTATCATAAACAGGCTGCGGAGTTATTTGGACTGAATTGTTATGCCTGCTGTGAAGGCATTGATACAAAATGGCAGTGGATCAGCCAGATTCCGAATATGCGGAGGATATCTGTCTCACAGTGGTCAGACATGGCGAAAATGTCTGAGTACCTGAAAGATGACTATGTATACTCCTATAAGGCGAATTCAGCACACGTCACAGTTCCAGATATGAATGAAGATGTGATCCGTACAGAACTACGCAGAATGTACGAGAAGACCAGGGAAAATCAGAATCATGTGGAGGTCGTGCTGAAAGATCTGCATACGATCAGCAATAAGCCGGAACAGGTTATCCGCTGGGTGGAGATTGCCCGGGAAGAACTGGAAAGAGCATACTGATTGGATAAATAAAAAAATTAATTTGTGCTATCTTTTTATTGAAATGTGATGTTTTAATAAAAAAAAGCATGGTATAATATGCCTAACAGAATGGTGAAGTGCTGTTCTTTTAAGAAAAACATGAAAGCAGAAAGGAAGCAAAAACATGAGTGATGTATTAAGAGTCGGGGTTGTCGGAACAGGCGCCATCGGAAGGACACATATTGAGAGAATCAACAATACCCTGCAGGGAGCACGTGCAGTTGCCTGCTCTGATGTCAATGTGGAGTTCGGAACAAGCGTAGCTGAAAAATACGGCTGCAAATTCTTTGAAGACGGAGAAGAAATGATCGCTTCTGATGAAGTGGATGCTGTTGTTGTTACCACGATCGATGAGTTCCATGAGAAATACGTAACTGCCGCAGTGAAAGCAGGAAAATTTGTTCTCTGCGAGAAACCGCTGGCACCGAAAGCCGATGCGTGCAAACGGATCATGGAGGCGGAGATGGCAGGCGGTAAACATCTGGTTCAGGTTGGTTTTATGAGACGTTATGATCCGGGATACAATCAGCTGAAAAAAATGCTGGATTCCGGTGAGTTCGGCGATGCGCTGATGGTACACTGCTGCCACAGAAATGCGACGTGCCCGGATTATACGACGACAGCCATGTCTGTTGAGAACACGATGATCCATGAGATCGATGTGATGAGATGGCTGCTCGGTGAAGAATACGATGAAGTTGAAGTGGTATTCCCGAAGGCATCCAGAAAATCAACGGAAATTTTAAGAGACCCGCAGATCATGTACCTGACCACAAAATCCGGGGTCAGAATTGACGTCGAGGCGTTTGTGAAATGCGGCTACGGATATGACATCAAATGCGAAGTTTGCTGTGAGGACGGAACACTGAATCTTCCGGAGCCGGCAAATGCGATGATCAGAACAAACGCATCCCGTGTGACACCGATCTGTAAGGACTGGTCGGAGCGCTTTATCGACGCTTACAACATTGAATTCCAGGCATGGATCAATGCGTGCAAGGAAAACAGAGTTGACGGACCTACGTCCTGGGATGGTTACGTAGGACAGGTGACTGCATCTACAGCATCGATTGCGAGAGATACACAGACAAAACAGAAGATTGTGCTTGAAGAGTGCCCGGAATTCTATAAGTAGTCAATGTACATAAACGGAGGTAGAAGGATAATGTATTTATCAATCTGTACAGGTGTATACGGGGATTTTTCTTACCCGGATATGCTGGACAAGGTAAAAGCACATGGTTTAAACCATGTGGAATTATGTGTCGGCGGCTGGGGACCAAATCCTCATGGATACGCGACAGATCTTCTTGAAGACGAAGATAAATTGAAAGCGTTCAAAGATGAGCTGGACAAACGCGGGATGGAAATTTCTGCATTTAACTGCTCCGGAAATCCGCTTGCTCCCGGACCGATGGGCGAGAAGCACAGCAAGAGCGCCTATGACACGGTCACGCTGGCAGGCAAACTCGGTGTGAAGACGATTGTCATGATGTCGGGACTTCCAGCAGGAGCACCTGGAGATAAGACACCGAACTGGGTTGTGGCAACACAGTCTGTTCCGCCGGATTATCCGTATCTGGAAGAGACGGTTCGTTACCAGTGGGAGGACGTGGCTATTCCGTGGTGGAAAGAATTTGCGAAACACGCAGATGCAAACGGCGTGAAAATCGCTCTGGAAGAATTTCCGGGGCAGCTGGTGTATAATGTCAGCACCTTATTCAAACTGCGTGAAGCCGTGGGACCGACGATCGGCATGAACCTTGACCCGTCACACCTGCTGATCATGGGTGCAGACCCGATCGCCTCAGCGAGAGCGCTGGGCGACGCGATCTACTATGTGCATGGAAAAGATGCGCGTATCGAGCGCGGACTGTGTGACGTGGATGGTCTTCTGGACAATCGCCATGTGGAGGATGTGGCAGAACGTACCTGGAATTACGTAGCGGTAGGCTGCGGCCAGGACCTGAAATGGTGGAAAGAGTTCTTCTCCGTACTCAGTATGGTAGGATATAAAGGCGTTGTTTCGCTGGAAATGGAAGATCTCACAATGTCTGTTGAGGCGGGCGTGGTAACTTCAATCGATGCACTGGAGGCCACAATCAGCAAATAATGCATAAAATGCAGAATGTATATGTTATGCTGCCAGGAATTGTGGTACAATAAACTCATAAAGTTGAAAAGGAGTGCAGGATCATGAAGATAGCATTTGACGTTGACGTTTTGGCAAAACAGATGGATATCAACCGTATGGTGCATCAGGTAGCAGACTGGGGTTATAAATATATCGAACAGTCCCCGCACCCGCGCATCAATCCATTTTATAAACACCCTCTTTTTTCTGAGGAGTGTGAAGCTGAGTACCGGCAGGCACTGAAGGAAACAGGGGTTGAGATTTCATCTTTTATCGTTGTTTACCGCTGGTCGGGCCCGACGGAGGAGCAGAGACAGTTTGCGGTTGCCAACTGGAAGAAGATCGTTGAGATCGCCGTTAATATGGGAGTTACCGTTATCAATACGGAATTGTCCGGCGATCCGAACCAGCAGGAGATCTGCAATGGCATGTGGTTTAAATCCATGGAAGAGCTGCTGCCTCTGTTTGAAAAAGAAGGAATCCGGGTTGAGATCCAGTCTCATCCGTATGATTTCTGCGAGCTGAATAATGAGACCTGCGATATGGTAAAATCGTTCCGTTCCAAAAACCTGGGGTACGTATATTCCTCACCGCACGGTTTCTTCTACGATGAAGGGAAAGGCGATGTGCGCACCATGCTGCAGTATGCCGGCGACGAGCTGACACACGTGTTGTTTGCAGACACGTATAACCAGACTCTGGACTGCCGTTATATCGCGAATCCGCCCTGGCTGAACGGCCGCGGAAAGGCAGACGTTACCATCCATCAGCACCTGGCTATGGGTGAGGGTGATGTCGATTTCGACGGCATCTTCGAGACGCTGCGCGATATGGATTTTGCAAATAAGCAGATGAAAGCAGACGCGCCTAAGGTTGGCGGAGACAATATCGCATGCGTATCGATGTTTGGTTTCCCTGAAAAAATGGACAGGCAGGCGCCGGAAGCAAGAGAGCGAATTGAAAAGGAACTGCTTGGTAAATAATGATATCATGACTGCTGTATTCAAAAACTGGATACAGCAGTTTTTGCTGTGATGAAAACGGACGGATTTCCTAAAGGATGCGTGAAAGAAGTCTAAAAGTTGTATAAAATACACATTGTGGATTTCGGATTGTGATAGTATAATATTGTAGTGTTATGTGAAACGAATGGAAGGAGTGCACGATGAGAAGAAAGATAATGAGCACCGCCCTGGTATTTGTTTTATGTACCGGTATTTTAACGGGATGCAATCCATTTCCGCTTCGGGAAGAGGCGAAAGTGACCCAGCCGAAGACTCCGGGACAAATGGAAGATGAAGCCGAGCATGAAGAGGAAGATGACGGCGATGTGATCGCTCCGGATGAGACGCCGGACGGCACTGTCATGTACTGCAGTTCTGCGGTCAATGTACGGACGATGCCGAGCACACAGGGTGCTGTGATTGGCGAATTGACTGCCGGGCAGAGGGTTACGGTCACCGGAAAAGAAAGCGGATGGTATGAAATCGTATTTGAAGGCGGGAGTGCCTATGTATACGAGGATTATCTGACAGATACAAAACAAGAATGAGAGGGACAACAGTTATGTTAAACAGTAAAGTTGCGCTTGTGACAGGCGCGAGCAGGGGAATTGGACGGGCAGTCGCAGTAAAGCTGGCTTCTATGGGAGCTTACGTGATCGTCAATTATCACAGTGCAGAAGATAAGGCAGAAGGAGTCGTGCAGGAGATTATTGCAAACGGCGGACATGCCGAGAGCTATGGTTGTGATGTTGCTGACTTTACGGCCGTCGGCAGTATGATTCAGGATCTGCTTGAAAAACACGGACATATTGACATCCTGGTCAATAATGCCGGTATCACGAGAGATCAGTTTATCGGTAAGATCAGTGAAGCAGATTATGACCTGGTCATGGATACAAACTGCAAGAGCTGCTTTAACACCATGCACCATCTGGCCGCACATTTCCTGGAGAGAAAGAGCGGAAGAGTGATCAACCTGACATCCACTTCAGGAGTGCTCGGCAATGTGGCGCAGGCCAACTATGCGGCATCCAAGGCGGGCATCATCGGCCTGACCAAGACCATGGGCAGGGAATGGGCAAGCCGCGGGATCACGGTGAATGCGATCGCACCGGGCTTTATCAGAACGGATATGACGGAAGGACTCTCTGACAAGATCAAGGAGAAGACGATTGCCAGAATTCCGATGCAGCGCATGGGAGATCCGGAAGATGTTGCAAACATGACAGCTTTCTTTGCTTCGGATGAAGCCGCATACATAACAGGGCAGATTATCTGTGTAGATGGAGGTATGGCCATCTAGGGCTGATAAATATGCTTTTTTCTAACAAAGACCTGAGAAAATTAATCATCCCATTGATCATCGAACAGGTTCTGGCGATCACCGTCGGAATGGTCGATACGGCAATGGTATCTATGGCCGGAGAAGCTGCAATCTCCGGCGTTTCTCTTGTAGACATGATTGTGAATCTGATGATCAATATCTTCGCCGCGCTGGCAACGGGAGGCGCGGTCATCGTTTCACAGTATCTGGGGAAACGTAAGAGAGAGACGGCATGTGAGGCTGCGAATCAGCTGCTGCTCATATCGCTTGTTATCTCCGTTGTCATTATGGCGGTCATGCTCATTTTCCGGCAGCCCATCCTGAGTCTGATCTACGGAGATATTGAACCGGAAGTCATGCAGAATGCACTGACGTATCTGGTGTATATTTCCATCGGTTTCCCGTTTCTTGCATTGTTTAACTCCTGTGCTGCGCTGTTTCGTTCCATGGGGAATTCCAGGATTTCCATGCAGGCAGCACTGATTATGAATATCATAAATGTGGCAGGCGACACACTCCTGATCTATGGACTTCATATGGGTGCAGCGGGTGCCGCCATCGCTTCCACATTCTCCAGATTCTGTTCCGCAGTTATTTTGATTTACTGCGCGCGCAGTCAGAAGAATGAAGTGTATATCCGCATCAGTCATATCTTCCGGGCAAATCTGGTGCTGATCAGAAAGATACTGTATATCGGTATTCCGAGCGGTATAGAAAGCGGTTTGTTTCAGCTGGGCCGTGTGCTTGTAGTCAGTATCATCGCCGGATTCGGGACAGCGCAGATCGCTGCCAACGCGGTGGCAAACAATCTCGATGCCCTTGGCGTTATCGCCGGATTGTCGATCAATCTGGCGGTCATCACAGTGATCGGCCGCTGCATGGGTGCCGGTGACAGCCGGCAGGCAGCATTTTACATGAAGAAACTATTGAAAATAACATACTTACTTACCCTGTGTACCAATATCGTACTGCTGGGCGGACTTCCGTGGATCCTGAATATTTATTCGCTGTCTCCGGAGGCGTATCACTATGCCTTCATTCTGGTATGGATTCACAACGTGGCGGGCACGCTGATCTGGCCGCTGTCCTTCATGGTGCCGAACGCGCTGCGTGCGGCAGGTGATGTGAAATATACGATGTTTATCTCCATTTTTTCGATGGTGGTATTCCGACTGGCTGCCAGTGTGATCCTTGGAAGTTATCTGCAGTGGGGAGCGATTGGCGTTTGGATTGCCATGGTTCTCGACTGGTCTTTCCGTACGGTCATGTTTGGCGTTCGTTATAAAAAAGGAAAATGGAAGAAAATGAGGATAGTCTGAGCGTATGTTGTTTTCGAATAAAGATCTTAAAAAGCTGATCATTCCGCTGATCGTAGAGCAGATTCTGTCCGTTGCGGTTGGAATGGTCGATACAACGATGGTCTCACTTGCCGGTGAAGCGGCGATCTCGGGCGTATCACTCGTGGATATGGTAGTAAATCTGCTGAACAGTATCTTTGCTGCGCTGGCAACGGGGGGAGCCGTTATTGTCTCACAGTATATCGGAAAGAAGAAGAGAGAGACTGCCTGCGAGGCCGCCAATCAGCTGCTTCTGATCGCCATGGTCATCTCGACTGTGATCATGGCGGTGATGCTGCTTTTCAAAGCGCCGCTTCTTCGGCTGATCTACGGGGAAATTGACGCCGATGTTATGCGAAATGCACAGATTTATCTGGTTTACATCGCTCTGGGCTTTCCATTTCTGGCGATTTTTAACTGCTGTGCGGCGCTGTTCCGTTCCATGGGAAATGCAAAGATTTCCATGCAGGCGGCATTGGGGATGAATGCGGTCAATATCATTGGCGATACATTTTTAATCTATGGCCTGCACATGGGGGTGGCGGGAGCCGCGATCGCATCAACGATCTCCAGGATATTTGCAGCAGGCATCCTGCTGTATCAGGTGCGAAATCCTGAAAATCTGATCTATATCCGGTTTGCTTCTGTGTTTCGTCCGGCGCCGAAGCTGATCAAAAAGATTTTATATATTGCGATCCCGAGCGGTATTGAAAACGGTCTGTTCCAACTGGGGCGTGTGCTGGTGGTGAGCATCATCGCCGGGTTTGGGACGGCTCAGATTGCCGCCAACGCAGTGGCGAATAACCTGGACAATCTTGGCCTTCTGCCGGGACATGCAATCAATCTGGCAGTCATCACCGTGATAGGACGGTGCATGGGGGCGGGTGACAGTGCGCAGGCGAAGTATTACCTGAAAAAGCTGCTGAAGATCACCTATATGATGCTTGCCTGCCTGAATATCGTGCTGCTCGCCAGCCTTCCGTGGATTCTGAATGTCTATTCCCTGTCGGAGGAAGCGTACCGCTGTGCCTTTGTGCTGGTATGGATCCATGACGGAGTGGGCACCTTCCTGTGGCCGTTATCGTTTACTGTCGCGCATGCGCTGCGCGCTTCCGGTGATGTGAAATATACGATGTTTATCTCTATTTTTTCGATGGTCACATTCCGCCTGGTCTTCAGTGTGATACTGGGACAGTATCTGGGCTGGGGGGCAATCGGCGTCTGGGTGGCCATGGTGATTGACTGGGTGTTTCGGACGATTGCTTTCGGCGTGCGCTATAAAAAGGGGAAATGGAAACAGATACAGGTGGTTTAGTATTTACGGACGGGACTGTATTTGATAAAATGAAAGAAAAGTGTACGAGGAGGTACCCGAATATGGTAAGAAAACCTGAGGTTAAGGTGGTGGAAGGTCTGCGCGGCGGGATGGGAAGCGTGGAATTTCATTACATTGTGTCGGAGGAGGAATTAAACGGGCATGGGAAAATGTATGCGATGCTCCGCGTGATGCCTCACAGCAGCATCGGACGTCATCAGCACGTGGGAAATACGGAGCCGTATTACATCTTAAGCGGACACGGTGTGTTCGAAGACAACGACGGAACGCGAACAGAGGTCGGACCGGGTGATGTCTGTGTGATCAATTTCAATGAATCACACTCGATTGAAAATCATTCGGATGAACCGCTGGATCTGATGGCGCTGATATATTTTGAATAGAATGAAAGAGGAGACTGCCCTTTAGGCGCTGATACGCCGGGTGCAGCCTCCTTTTATTTTTGTTACATAGGAAATTCCTTCGGAATCTCCTATGTAACAAAATGCACTTCGTGCATAGATGCGCAGCTCGCGGAAAGGAAACTACTGCTTTGCAGTCCGTTCGCGCGCGGAGATTGCGCGAGAGCGCAATCTTTTTTATAAAAGCAGCTGACCTGCAGAGAGCCGTCTGACCTTAGGGGCGCCGGAGGTGCCGGAACAGTATGAATAACAATAGCGCGGAGTGTGATCGTGATAACAGAAACAGTCCCGGAAGCGGCGGTTACCGACAGCCTGCGAAAAGTCCAGAGTCCGCAGTTCCTCGGACAATCCCGTTCCGCGGTACTTGATGTAGCACTCTTTTAACACCCAGAATGTGGTGAACGCGGTGTCCGGCATGGGACTTTCTGAGATCACCCTGATTTCCGGACCGGACATGGATCTGCGCATCACTTTTTCATATGACGTCTCGATTTCCTGAATGTCGACACCGACAGGGGAGGAGGAGACAGCGCAGAGCGCGCCCTCCCGGCAGTGTGAGAAGTTAAAATGTATTTCCGGATATTCTTTCAGGTATGGTTTTCCGTGCGGACCGCAAACAAACGTGACGGCCTCATCGATGGCGTACTCTTCCCTCAAGGCATAGCGCAGGAGAAGATATGTGATCATACCAAGGTCGCGGTCACGTTCAAAGCGATAATTTCCGATTTTTTCAAGGCGCTGTTCGGGAAGAAGACGATATGCCTCGTGTCGGACAGTCTCTGTAAAAGTCTGTAATTCATCAAACAGATAGATCATTGCGCCAGATTTTTCCTCCATTTTCCGCTGAAATAGAACCATATAATAAGAAGCAGGGAGCCGGCAGAAGCGATCGGAGCTCCCATGCCTACCCCTGCGATACCCAGTCCGAAGACAGTGGAGATCAAAATACACGCGGGTATCCGCAGCAACAGGGCGGACATCATGCTGTTGATCAGTGAGAACGTCGTGTGTCCTGAGGCAATATAAAGCCCGTTGATGCAGAAGCAGAAAGGTACCACCAGATAATCCAGGGCAAATGGCCGGATGTAGGTGATGCCGTATGCGATCATGCCAGGATTACTGTCAAACATTGACAGTATTTCGGCGGGAAACAGTTCTGCCAGAACAAATATGACAAAGCTGACGAAGGCAGCGATTCCGGTTCCGATCTTACACGCTTTCAGTGCCCTGTCCCATCGGCTGGCTCCAATATTCTGTGCACACATGGTGGAGATGGATGCACCCATGGCAACCGCCGGCATGATCGCAAATCCGTTGAATTTGGATACGACACCCACTGCGGCAGATGCCTCCACACCGCCGATGACATTGGCAAGCGTGGTGATGATCATAAAGGAGAGGCCCGTAACGCCGTTCTGTACGGCACTGGGCAGACCGATCTGGAATATTTTTTTCATGCTGAAACGGTCGATCCGGAAGGAAGACGGTCTGAAATCAAAGATAAAATCATTCCTCATCAGATAGACCATGCAGAGGATCATGCTGAGGGCCTGTGAAAAGACTGTAGCTGCGGCAGCACCGAAGGCACCGAGATGGAAAGTTCCAACCAGCAGAAGATCCATCGCGATATTTGTGACGCATGCGATCAGCACGAAATAAAAGGGGCGCTTACTATCGCCCATACCGCGCAGAATGGCGCTGAATGCATTATAACCGAAGATAAAGATGATACCGCTGACCGTCACGGTCAGATAGCGGTTAGCCTCTGAAAAAGCCTCTGAAGGCGTCTGCATCAGGCGGAGAATCGGAACTTTTAAGATCAGCATCGCGGCGGTGATGACAACGGCTCCGATCAGCAGCGTGGTCATCAGAGTAGCCGTTACTTTTTTCATGTTCTCACGCTTGTTCGCTCCCAGATACTGTGCAATCAGAACGGTACCGCCGGTACAGAGCCCCACGATGATGTTGGTCAGGACAAAAGTGATCTGGCCCCCGATATTAACTCCTGACAGGCTGTTTGTGCCGCTGAAGTTCCCTACGATCAACATATCTGCGACATTGTAAAGCGACTGTATGAGATTGGACACCAGAAAGGGAAGGGAAAATTTGATCAGCTGTGTGGCGACGTTCCCCTCTGATAGATTGGTTTCAAATTTACTCATTTGCAGTATTCCTCCCCCGTTAAAAAGATCTGTAGTACTTATAATAATAGAAGTGACAGGGTATTGTGTCAAGAAATATAAAAAGTTGATTGACAAAGCAAAGACCAGAGGGTATCATATTTCAGAACGATAAATATTATAGGAGGGGCAAGTGATGAAAAATATCAAGAAATTTATTAGTCTTGCTTTAGTTGCTGCGTTGGCTGTATCAAGTCTTGCGGCATGCGGAAAAAAAGAATCATCTGACAGCGGAGAAAGTGCCGGTACTGAGAATGCCGGTTCAGAGGAAAGTTCTGTAATCAAGATCGGTGGAATCGGACCAACTACAGGCGGTGCTGCCGTATACGGACAGGCTGTTAAAAACGGCGCTGAGATGGCAGTCAAGGAGATTAACGCTGCGGGCGGAATCAATGGCGCACAGATCGAACTGAATTTTCAGGATGATGAGCACGATGCCGAGAAAGCAGTAAATGCTTATAACACCCTGAAAGACTGGGGAATGCAGGCGCTGCTCGGAGCTGTAACGTCTGTACCGTGTATCGCGGTGGCAGAAGAGTCACAGAAAGATAATATCTTCCAGCTGACACCATCCGGAACAGCGGTAGAGTGTGTACAGTATGAGAATGCATTCCGTGTATGTTTCTCTGACCCGAACCAGGGTGTAGCTTCTGCAGATTATATCGCAGAAAACCAGCTGGCTACAAAGATCGCTGTCATCTATGACAGCTCTGATACGTATTCTTCGGGAATCTACCAGGCATTTGCAGCCGAAGCAAAGACAAAGGGACTGGAAATCGTAGCAGCCGAGGCATTTACTGCTGACAACAAGACAGATTTCTCTGTGCAGATTCAGAAAGCAAAAGATGCCGGTGCTGAACTGGTATTCCTGCCATTCTACTATCAGGAGGCATCCCTGGTACTGAAACAGGCGAAGAGCATGAGCTACAGCCCGATCTTCTTCAGCTGTGACGGTCTGGACGGTATTCTGGATGTGGAAGGATTTGATGCATCTCTGGCAGAAGGAGCAATGTTCCTGGCACCGTTCTGTGCAACATCAGAAGATGAGACTGTAAAAACATTCGTGACAGCTTTTGAAGATGCTTACGGTGAGACACCGAACCAGTTTGCGGCAGATGCCTATGACGGTATCTATATCTTAAAAGAGGCTATGGAAAAAGCGGAAGTGACTGCCGATATGAGTGCATCTGACATCAGTGATGCGTTGAAGGCAGTGATGACGGAAATCACATTCAGCGGTGTGACAGCAAAAGAGATGACATGGACAGCTGATGGTGAGCCGGAGAAAGCTCCGATGGTACTTCAGATCGAAAACGGAAAATACAAAGAACTGTAATTTACCGTTTATATGCGCGGCATGCAGGTACCGCATTAGAAAATATGTACAGGCACTCTCGAAAGAGAGCGTCCTGTACATATTTTTTTTACGGACTTGTAACGGTTGAGACGGCCCATCGTCTGAACTGTTATAAATTTACAGTAAATACAACAACTGTCTTGTCAGATGTAATGACGCGTGCTATAATGAACAGCAATATGTTAAGGAGGAACTGATGATGAGTCAGATTGTTGAGGAAATACGGGCATTGAAGGAGCAGAAAGACGCTGTGATCCTAGCCCATTATTATGTGAATGATGAAGTACAGGAACTTGCAGATTATATAGGGGACTCTTACTACCTGGCGAAGCTTGCGACTGAAGTGACGCAGAAGACGATTGTGTTCTGCGGGGTTTCCTTTATGGGCGAGAGTGCGAAGATACTGAATCCTGAAAAAACTGTGCTGATGCCGGATGCCGCGGCCGACTGCCCGATGGCGCATATGGCGGATGTTGATAAAATAAAAAAGGTGAAGGAAGAGTACGAGGATGTCGCTGTCGTCTGTTATGTAAACTCCACGGCGGAGCTGAAGGCACATTCGGACGTATGCGTGACTTCCTCCAACGCACTGAAGATTGTCAGGGCACTTCCGAACAAACGGATTTATTTTATACCGGATGAGAATCTGGGACGGTATATCGCGTCCAAAGTTCCGGAGAAAGAATTCATTTTCAATGACGGTTTCTGTCATGTACATACCAGCATCTCGCTGGAAAACGTAAAAAAGGCAAAAGAGGCAAAGCCGGAAGCAAAAGTTCTGGTACATCCGGAGTGTAAACTGGAGATTCTGAAAGAGGCGGATTATATCGGCAGCACCTCGGGTATTATCGATTACGCGACGGCGAGTGATGCGAAGGAATTTATCATCTGTACGGAGATGGGGGTTCTCTATGAACTGCAGCAGAAAAACCCGGATAAGAAATTCTATTCTGTCGGTCATCGTCAGTACTGTCCGAACATGAAAAAGATTTCACCGGAAAAGGTACGGAATGTACTCATGACAGGTGAGAATGAAGTTGTGCTTGAGGAGACCATGCGTGTGAGAGCAAAGGAACCGCTGGTGCGTATGCTTCAGCTGGCCAGATAAGAAGGTAAGGAATATGAAAAAGAAAACGGACATTTTAATTGTAGGCACGGGTGTCGGAGGCCTGTTCTGTGCCCTGAATCTTCCCGCGGACAAAGAGATCCTGATGATTACCAAGGATGAGGCAAAGAACAGCGATTCCTATCTGGCGCAGGGCGGCATCTGCATGCTGCGCAGTGAGTCTGACTACGACAGTTACTATGAGGATACCATGCGTGCGGGCCATTACAAAAACAGAGAAGAGTCGGTGGACATTATGATCCGGTCATCACAGGACATCATCCGTGACCTGATTGGTTTCGGAGTTGACTTTGCGACGGAGAACGGCGAACTGGCATTTACGAGAGAGGGCGGCCATTCCAGACCGAGGATTTTATTCCACGAGGATATCACGGGGGAGGAGATTACGGAAAAACTGCTGGGGGAAGTGAGAAGACGCAGCAATATCTCAATTCTGGAGCACGTGACCATGATTGACCTTGTCTGTCAGGACAATATCTGTTATGGCACTGTGTGCAGGGCAGCAGACGGCAGTCAGATGGTGATCGAAGCCCGGGAGACCGTACTGGCCTGCGGCGGCGTGGGCGGTCTGTATGAACATTCTACAAACTTTCCGCATCTGACAGGGGACGGTCTTGCCATTGCAATAAAGAATGGAGTGGAGCTGGAAAACATCGATTATGTACAGATTCACCCGACGACTCTTTATTCTAAAAAAACCGGGAGACGCTTTTTGATCTCGGAATCAGTCAGAGGAGAAGGCGCTGTCCTGTATGACGCCCACCATCAGAGGTTTGTGGACGAACTCCTGCCGAGGGACCTGCTCACGGCAGCCATACATAAACAGATGGAAAAGGACGGAACACCATATGTGTGGCTGTCCATGGAAAAAATACCGGAGGCGGAGATCAAATCTCATTTTCCGAATATCTATAAGCGGTGTCTGGAAGAAGGATACGATGTGACAAAAGAGTGTATTCCGGTGGTTCCCGCACAGCACTATTTCATGGGCGGAATTCATGTGGACCAATACAGCCACACCTCCATGGATCAGCTGTATGCGGTCGGTGAGACGAGCTGCAACGGGGTACATGGGGCAAACAGGCTGGCCAGCAACTCATTGCTTGAAAGCCTGGTGTTTGCGAAACGGGCAGCGGGACAGATTCAGGAACAGATCGAGACTGCCAAAGTCAGGGAAGACATCCTGGATATCGTTGACTTCAGCCAGTATACAGACTATGAAGCAATCAGAGAGAAATATCGGGAAGCCATTATGAAAGAGACAGAAAGGATGAAACAAGAACATGAACAATCCAATCACAACGAAGCTAAATGTGGATGATTTAATTTTACAGGCACTGAAAGAAGATATCACATCGGAGGATATCACGACCAATGCGGTCATGAGAAAACCATGCCTGGGGCAGGTGGACCTGATCTGCAAGCAGGACGGGATCGTGGCAGGCATGGGCGTTTTTGCAAGGGTATTCGAGCTGCTGGATGACACGGTAAAAGTGGAGGCCTATGTGGAGGACGGAGACCTGGTGACGAGCGGCACCAGGATGGCGGTTGTCACGGGAGACATCCGTGTGCTGCTGTCCGGGGAACGCACAGCACTGAATTACCTGCAGAGAATGTCCGGCATCGCGACATACACGCACTCCATCGCTGTTCTGCTGGAAGGCAGTAAGACGAAGCTGCTGGATACGAGAAAAACGACACCGAATATGAGAATCTTTGAAAAATATGCTGTCAAAGTGGGCGGAGGCTGCAATCACCGCTATAATCTCTCGGACGGGATTCTGCTCAAGGATAACCACATTGGCGCGGCGGGAAGTGTGAAAAAGGCGATAGAGATGGCGAAGGAGTACGCGCCGTTTGTGCGTAAGATCGAGGTGGAGGTAGAAAATCTGGATATGGTAAAAGAGGCGGTGGATGCCGGCGCGGATATTATCATGCTGGATAATATGACACCGGAAATGATGAAAGAGGCCGTCGTACTGATCGGCGGGCGTGCACAGACAGAGTGTTCCGGAAATGTGACGAAAGAAAATATTGAAAGATATCTGTCTGTCGGTGTTGATTTTATCTCAAGCGGCGCGCTGACGCATTCTGCCCCAATTATGGATATATCTCTGAAGAATCTGCATGCAGTATAGGTTTAATGGTGACGCTTATGAATGGTGAGGCGAGACGAAAGGAAATATTGAATTACATTCAGAGCAGTACAGGACCGGTATCGGGAAGCAGGCTGTCGGAGGAATTCCACGTCAGCAGGCAGGTAATCGTGCAGGATGTTGCTCTTCTGCGGGCAGCCAACCAGGACATTGTATCCACGAACAGAGGATATGTGCTGAATGCATGGAAAAGAGCGCAGCGGATATTTAAAGTCTGTCATGCAGATGATGAAATCGTGGATGAGCTCTATACAATCGTGGATATGGGAGGCAGAGTAGCGGATGTGTTTGTCAACCATAAAGTATACGGACAGCTGAAAGCGGATATGCTGATCAATTCCAGAAGAGATGTGGAAGAATTTATGGAAGGGATCCGCATGGGAAAGTCCAGTCCGCTGAAAAATATCACTTCTGGTTATCATTACCACACAGTAACAGCCGATTCTGAGGCAATACTAAATTTGATAGAAAATGCCTTGAAAATGAAAGGATATCTGGTAGAATAAAGAATATCAGGCAATGGCTGTCTCGAAAAAGGAGACAGCCATTGCCGTTTCATACAAAAGTTCCAGAAAACATAGGGTTTTCCTTGAAAATTTGTCGAACGGGATGGTATAATAAAGCATTATGAAAATTATACGACAGAGGGGTGTGCTATGAGCTTTTTATCTTACTTGATTAATGGCATTAGCCTGGGCAGCGTCTATGCGATCATTGCCTTGGGTTACACCATGGTATATGGAATTGCAAAGATGCTGAACTTTGCGCATGGTGATGTAATTATGGTAGGCGGTTACGCGGTTCTGCTGGCGACAACGAACCTGGGCTTACCGCCGATTATAGGAATTTTAGCAGCGGTTGTTTTCTGTACAGTGCTCGGTGTAACGATCGAACGTGTCGCATACCGTCCGCTCAGGAATGCAGCATCGCCGCTGGCGGTGCTGATCACTGCGATCGGAGTCAGCTACCTGCTGCAGAATATTGCGCTTCTGCTGTTCGGAGCCAATACTAAATCTTTTAAATCTGTTGTGACAATTCCAGCCATTTCACTGGCTGACGGTGCGCTGCTCATAACCGGTGAGACGATCGTGACGATCGTATCCTGTGTTGTGATCATGATTATACTGACCCTGTTTATCAGAAAGTCAAAATCCGGTCAGGCCATGCTGGCGGTTTCGGAGGACAAAGGAGCGGCGCAGCTGATGGGAATCAATGTCAACAGGACGATTGCGCTGACATTTGCGATTGGGTCAGGACTCGCCGCACTGGCAGGCGTCCTGCTCTGTTCAGCCTATCCGTCTCTGTCGCCCTACACGGGCGCGATGCCGGGCATCAAGGCGTTCGTAGCCGCTGTGTTCGGAGGGATCGGATCCGTGCCGGGAGCGATGATCGGAGGAATTCTTCTGGGTATTATCGAAATACTGGGCAAGGCATACATCTCGTCGCAGCTTGCGGATGCGATTGTTTTTGCTGTGCTTATTATCGTACTGCTCGTGAAGCCTACGGGTATTCTGGGCAAAAATATCCAGGAGAAAGTGTAGGTGAAAACGATGTTAAAGAAGATGAATAAAACGACAAAAAACAATATGATAACGTATGGTATTGTCATAGCGGCATTTATCATCGTTCAGATCCTGGTTTCAGCGGGGAGCTTATCCAGCCTTATGCAGGGGCTTCTGGTTCCGCTCTGTGTCTACGTGATCCTGGCGCTTTCTCTGAACCTTACCGTGGGTATCCTCGGAGAACTCAGCCTCGGTCATGCAGGGTTTATGTGTGTAGGTGCTTTTTCCAGTGCATTCTTTTCGAAATGTATGGAGGGAATTATTCCTTCCGCAGGGCTCCGCTTTTTTCTGGCACTGCTGATCGGCGCAGTACTTGCCGGAATCTTCGGCATTCTGATCGGTATTCCGGTCCTCCGGCTGAAGGGAGACTATCTGGCGATCGTGACGCTTGCATTCGGCGAGATCATTAAAAACGTCATCAATGTATTTTTTATCGGAAAGGACAGCAATGGTTTTCATTTTTCCATGAAAGATGCAGTGGCGCTTGATATGGAACCGGACGGTATGGTCATTGTAAACGGTCCGCAGGGAATCACGGGAACGCCGAAAGATTCCACTTTTCTGATTGGGATAATACTGATCCTGATCACTCTGGTTATCATTCTGAATATGGTGAATTCAAGAGACGGCCGCGCAATCATGGCGATCCGTGACAATCGGATCGCGGCGGAATCAATTGGAATCAATATCACAAAATACAAACTGATGGCGTTTTCTGTATCTGCTGCCCTGGCAGGTGTCGCAGGAGTACTGTATGCGCACAACCTGTCCACACTGACGGCGCTTCCCAAGAACTTCGGGTATAATATGTCCATCATGATTCTGGTATTTGTCGTGCTGGGCGGAATCGGAAACATGAGAGGGTCCATTATAGCTGCAGTTATCCTGACGCTGCTTCCGGAACTCTTAAGAGGCCTTTCGGATTACCGGATGCTGATCTATGCCATCGTGCTGATCCTTATGATGCTCTTTAACTGGGCGCCGAAATCAATCGAATGGCGTGAAAAACATTCATTCAGACGGTTGACCGCGAAAAAGAAGACAGCGAAGGAGGCAGAATAGCATGGCACTGTTAGAAGTGAAAAATCTGGGAATTTCCTTTGGAGGTCTGCGCGCAGTCAATGCAGTGGATATGAACATTGAAGCCGGTCAGCTGTACGGACTGATCGGTCCGAACGGAGCGGGAAAGACAACATTTTTTAACCTGCTGACCGGCGTATATAAACCGGACGAAGGAATTGTAAGACTTGGCGGCAAAGATATTACCGGAAAAAAGACGATCGAGATCAACAGGGCAGGGATTGCCCGTACCTTTCAGAATATCCGTCTGTTTAAAGACCTTCCGGTACTCGACAACGTAAAGGTGGGACTTCATAACCATCACCATTACACGACGATAGAAGGGATTCTGCGTCTGCCGAGATACCGCAGCGTCGAGAAAGAGATGAATGAAAAAGCAATGGAACTTTTGAAAGTATTCGGACTTGAGAACGAGGCGGATTATCTGGCATCCAATCTTCCTTACGGAAAACAGAGAAAGCTGGAAATCGCACGGGCGCTGGCGACGGATCCCCAGCTTATTCTGCTGGATGAGCCGGCTGCAGGAATGAATCCGAATGAGACCAGCGAGCTTATGGAGACCATACAGTTTGTCAGGGAAAAGTTTGATATGACCATTCTGCTCATTGAACACGATATGAAGCTGGTAGCCGGTATCTGCGAGGAATTGACCGTACTGAACTTCGGCGAAGTTCTGGCACAGGGAGAGACGAGCGAGGTACTGAATAATCCGGAAGTTATCACGGCATATCTGGGAGAATAGGAGGAGAGAAGAATGGCAATGCTTGAAGTTAAGGACCTGGAAGTATTCTACGGCATGATCCAGGCGATCAAAGGTGTCTCCTTCGAGGTAAACGCGGGGGAAGTCATCGCATTGATCGGAGCCAACGGTGCGGGTAAAACTACGATCCTTCATACGATTACCGGATTGCTGACACCGAAAAATGGTTCTGTCATATTTGAAGGGCAGGATATCACAAGGACTCCGGCGCATAAAATAGTAGGACTCGGTATGGCTCATGTTCCGGAAGGCCGCCGCGTATTTGCACAGCTGAGTGTCTATGAGAATCTGCGGATGGGGGCTTTTACCAGAAGTGACAAACAGGAGATTGAAGAGACACTGGAGATGGTATACAAACGTTTTCCGCGCCTCGAGGAGAGACGAAATCAGCTGGCGGGTACGTTATCCGGAGGAGAACAGCAGATGCTCGCCATGGGGCGTGCACTGATGTCCCATCCCAAGATCATCGTGATGGATGAACCGTCCATGGGGCTTTCCCCGATTCTCGTCAATGAGATTTTTGATATTATTCAGGAAGTGAGCGCAGGAAACACCACGGTGCTTCTGGTCGAACAGAATGCAAAGAAGGCGCTTTCCATTGCAGACCGTGCATATGTACTGGAGACCGGAAAAATCGTCCTGAGCGGAGATGCAAAAGATCTGATGAATGATGATTCCATTAAGAAAGCATATCTGGGTGAATAGGCAGGGGAGGAATTCATATGGAAAATGTGGTAATTACAATTGCTAGACAGTATGGAAGCGGCGGCAAGACGGTCGGCGAGATGCTGGCAAAAGAACTGGGTATTAACTGCTATAACCGTGAAATCCTTCGGATGGCGTCTGAGGACAGCGGAATCTCTGAGAAGCTGTTCGGGAAGGTCGATGAGCGGCTGGATATCGGACTGCTTCAGAAACTGACGACAAAAGTATACAGCGGAGATCTGATCAATCCGGAGTGTGACGGATTCGTTTCAAATGATAACCTGTTTAATTATCAGGCCAAGATCATAAAGCAGCTTGCGCGGCAGGAATCCTGTGTGATCATCGGGCGATGCGCCGATTTTGTGCTTCGCAATTTTGATAATGTCGCGAGTGTATTCGTCCATGCGGACCGGGAATTCTGTTTTGACCGTGCGATGGAGAGGAACAGTATGACCAAGCGTGAGATGGAGCGATACATCGCCAAAGTTGATAAATACCGCGGTGATTTTTACCATCACTATACAGGGCGTGACTGGACGGACGCGAGAAATTACGATCTCTGTATCAACAGCGGAAAGCTGGGATTCGAGAGATGTGTGGAAGAGATCAGGAGCTATTTAAAAATCAGGTTTAAAGAATAGGATTGAAAAGGGGACGCTGCGATACGCAAGGCTTCCCCTTTTTAGGGTAAAAACGGGGAGACATTATGAACACACTATGGATTGTGATGCCGGCATATAATGAGGCCTGGAATATTGAATCGGTTGTACGGCAGTGGTACCCAGTGATCAGCCGCATCCAAAATGGCAGCCGCCTGCTTGTTGTGGATGATGGAAGCACAGATGCTACATATGAGATACTGATGAGGCTGAAAGAGGAGTATCCATATCTGGAGGCTGTGACAAAAAAGAACGGCGGTCACGGAGCCGCGGTGCTCTATGGGTACCGGTATGCGATCGCGCATGGGGCAGAGTATATCTTTCAGACGGATTCAGATGGTCAGACGCTTCCTTCGGAATTCGGACAGATGTGGAGTGACCGCCTGGCGGCAGGACTGCTGCTCGGGTACCGGAAGCATCGTCAGGATGGATTTTCCAGGAAGATCGTGACGAAAACACTGCGCCTGGTAGTGCTTCTCAACTTTCGTGTATGGATGAAGGATATCAATACGCCGTTCCGTCTGATGCGGGCGGATGAGCTTGGTGAGATTCTGAAAAGCATCCCCAGGGATTACCATCTGGCGA